>CASFRM010000006.1 GCA_949297185.1 uncultured Pseudomonadota bacterium | reverse complement strand
CATATTAATATGATTGCTTGCAATCCTGTCTAAATTACTCATAAAGAATTTCTTATTACAGGTTCCTTTATTCATACTTCAGACTTTATCATGTTTTTTCATACACAATACTGTCTGCGTATCCTTTTATATCTCTTATTTACTCTGTCTTTATAACCATCGGCGCTCTCATCGCGTCGGTGAGCAGATGTATAGGACAATCATCCGCGTTTGTCAACACTATTTTTTATTTTTTTTTGATTTTTTGCCGCAAAAAAAACAACATCCTGTTTTTACGATATTTTTTCTTATTTCATATTTATCTTTTTTTATTTGCTTTTATTTAACCCTTTTAAAATATACTGTTTTTTAATTAAACGAGTCGGATTTTGACCAAATATATTACGAGTCTTTTGACTCTCTTTTACTGGGATTATTAATTATGAAAGATGATTTTTATACTTGCGGCGGCGGATATTTCTGGGAGGATGTATTCTTTTATCAGAAGTGGCGCATCCAAAGAAATTATGTATCTAAAAAATGTCGTTTGCTGGATAACTGGGATATCAGACGGCATGAGGGATCTTTTGAAGAGTGCCGGCAAGCCTTTATTAAATATATTGAAGCTTACGAAATCGCCAGACAAAAAGGGCATATGATTATTATGATACACTCTTTGGGGCAGACAAAGAATATATTTAAGCCTTTGTGGCGACTCGCAATTAAAAATAATTTTATGGCTGCTGCCGTAAATTATCCTTCATCTCAAAAAGATATCGAGTCTCATGCAAAACAATTTCACTTCTTTTTGAACCATTTGGAAGATGTTGATACTGTTTCTTTTGTTTCTTTGGGAACCGGAAACTTGATATTGCAAAAGCTGTTTTCCGAAAAGGCTAAATGGCAAAAAAAATTGAAAATTGCAAGAGCCGTTGAAGTGGCTCCATGCTTAAACGGAAATAATCTTTTAGCTTTTTTAGCAAAATTTAAGTTGTTTGCCTTTTTGTTGGGACCGACAGCGACTGAGCTTAGTGAAGATAAAATCGCAAAAATAAACTTTAAATCAAATATTGAAACAGGAGTCGTTTTAACAAACAAATCTTTCTTTGAAAAATTGTTGGAATTTATATTTCACAAAACGACACCTAAACTATCAATTTCTGATGCAAAGACAATCTCAGGTGCGTGCGATATAAAATATATTGGATCGCGCAGAATCAATGTATTTGATACACCTGACATTTGTGAGGCGTGCGTAAAATTTTTAAAGTTAGGCAAATTTTAATGTAAAACAAACCCCAACCTTGTTATTTCAAGATTGGGGTTTGTTTTATCTATTGCCATGGCGTTCTGCTAGCTTTTTTATTGCCGCTTCGTGCCAATAACTATCTCCACCTTCAAGTCGACAGTTGTAGAAATATGCACCAATGTCGTAATTCTTAAAATCACCGAATGAGTATTCGGATGATACGTATTTGGCATCAAGATCTCTAAACTCTTCTACATCGGCAACAGTGATAACATTCCGGCGGACTTGTTTCCGACCAATTGGATAAAATGTTAAATCACAATTTATGCCGTCTACCGAAGTCAGGTAGTAGTAGTTTCCACGCATATTGCAATTGCAGATGTATACCTTTTTATAAATAGGAGCTACTCCGCAATAGCCAAAAAGACCATTCTTTTCGGTAATATAATTTCCATCAACAGAAGGATAGATTTCGTCATACGGCGCATATGGGTCTTTATATCCATAGACGCTTTTTTTACCATTCCTGTCTACTAAAATTATATGCTTACCGGAAAAAGGCGCAGCTTGTTTGTACATATACGAACTTTCTGCCAATTTGGTCATTACCGGTGTACCAAGATGGTCATAGGCTCCCTTGCCTGAATAGTAGTAGTCGGCAGGACCAGACGGCACATTGGTTAGCTCATAATCCCATAACTCGGCCTTGCCGTCTTTATGGGCTATATAATTAGCCTCGTCCATATAGGTAATCACTATGGAATCATACTCCATAGGCAAAATCATCTTACCGGCGAACTCTATCCCGTAAACATCGTGCCAACGGTCATGTAACATAACTAAATCTGTTCCTAGAGGAATAACCTCTGTACAAGAAGTAACCATCATGGCTACAAAAGATAATAATAAAATTTTTGCTTTCATAATTATTTTATTTTTTTTAAGTTAATAATATGTTATCTTTTCGTACTATAAGACATTTTTTGATTTTTGCAACTTTTTTTGACAAAAAACCGCCGAAAAATTTTCGGCGGTTTTTGAAATCGATGTATTATCATTACTTAAAGTAAATATTCATGTCGGCTTTGCCAAACTCATTACCGGAATTACGGTGATATTTGTAACATTCGTTTGCCTCTTTTTCGCTCATTCCACCTAACGGAATTTTGCGAGGATCGGCTCCGCGGTCTACAGCGTTACGGTAATATTGCGTATATCCGTAAGAAACTTTTCCTTCATAATGTCCTTTAGAATCTTTTTTTCGATTATTTTGAACATCGCTTAGGTTATTAATTGTTTTGGCATCGACACCGTCTTGCAAACTGAATTTTTCAAGTTTGTTATGTATACCGTCAGAACTTAGGCGCATAACATTTCCTTTAGTATCAATTTTTGTCATCTCGGTTTCCATAACTCCAGATGAGTTTGCTTTCATGCGGCTAAATATTACTTCTCCCTTGGCTGTAACTTGCCTTAAAACAACTTCACCCGTCGTATCATCTATTGATACAATTTCGGCTGCTTTTGTGTTAGCCTTGTTAAAATTGTGTACAGATTTGCTCATGCGTTTTTCAATAAGAGCTCGAGTAACCGTTTTTTGGATCTCCTTTTTCTGTTCGGCTGATAACCCCTGATATATTTTATCGAGTTCTTTTTTATCAAACTCTCCACGTTCGTTGATTACTCGATCAAGCTGCCTGTTGTTTAGTTTAATTTTTTCACGATACACCTCAACAGGCTTTCCATTAACCATTTCTAGCTTTTTGGTTCGAGTTATGGTGAAGTTTTCACTGATTATTTGCTTAACTTCTTTACCGTTTTTGTTTTTGATTATGGTTACAACTCCGTTTTCCAGCCTGTGAATGCGGCCTTTTTTATCTGTATATTCTTTGACCCCATTGTTACTTGCAACACTATCAAAGTTTTTGACTTCTGATTTATATTTGGCGCGGCGAAATGCTCTGTTGCCGGCAAAAATCCTACTGCCTATAGCGTGACGGATATGACTACCTGCAGCTTTTGCCAAAGGCTTTGCTGTTTTGACGGCCATCCCTTTTGCTGTTGAGGCTGCCATGGTACCTATACTAGAACCAATTTCGGTTGAACTGATAGATGAGGCAAATTCATCTGCAAATTCTTTAGCCATTTTCATAACCGACCATGCCAAAATAAATATGAAAAGCAACTTTAAGAAATGAGGTGATGCCCACTGAAAACTTTTAAGTATATCTTCATAATAGAGTTCAGTGGATTGCCACTCAGGTGTAAACATTTTGCTAAACATTTCACCTGATTGATCTATATTTTTTACACTTTCAGTTATACTTGTTTCCAGAACACCTAAAAGCACCAAAACGACAATGGTTATAAATAAAAATGTAAACATTGAATTGAGGAATGTTTCCCAAACTTTTTTGGTATATTGGCGCGTAGATTTAAATGCAAATCCTCCGACGGCTACCGGCAGCAAGGCTCCGGCAACACCTAATTGCAGAACTGCATCGATCATTAAAAACGGAATTCCTATGATAAGGAAAATCGCGAATACCCACACCAAAATTCCTGTAAATAAATATATCCACTTTGGAAATATGAAGGTAGCATCTTGCCATGACTTACACATCATCCCTGATCCGAGTGCTTTAACTTTACGAAGGCGGTTTTCCATCAATGTCATGGTTTTGATGATACTCTCTCCCATTGACGGAGGTAGCCCCTCGGCTTTTTTTATAATACCAGAATTGGTGTTTTTGATATTGGCATATTCTGTGCAAACATCTTTAGCTTTTTGCGAAGTTCCGCCTGTATTTGAGATATTACTTTGGTCGGAGGAGGGTTTAGGACAATTTGTGAGTACCGTTTGGGCCAAATTGTGACCAGATGCATAAAATGGTTCAATAAAGGTATCAAAAAAGCTGCCGACACCGCTTTTTAGAATCATAAAGGCAATTAGTACTACGAATCCTTGGGTAACCATGGATTGTAATAAATCCTTTATATCTTTGGTTTCAACAGAGGATACAAATGATAAAATTTGAATTGCCAGCCAGACAGCAAAACCTACTGCTACCAAGGTTGCAATTGCCGGAGAAAAAGTTCTGACAGAGTTATCTGTAACAGTGCTCACTGTATTAAAAACTACGGCAAATATTGGGCAAAGTACGCAGTTCTCCGTAGGTCGATATTTACAATATGGATGGCATTTGTTTTTTTCCCATGGTCTACAACCTGGTTTATATTCAATATAGTCTTTTTCGTATTTAAGCCCTGCCAGTTTTGTTCTGTTTTCTATATTTTGTTTGTTAAGGTCTGCTTTGACTCTAGAATTAGTTTCAGAATCTTTTATAGCACTGTCTGTGTCGGATATATTTTTTTCCAAATCTTGTATTTCTAAATCAAGCAATTGTCTACGAACTTCTACACTGTCTTGATATTTATTCATGAGATCAATAGTGGCTTCGTTGAGATTTCCTGATGGAATATTATTGACCGTATTAATATATGATTGCAGTTTTCTTAAATCAGATTGCGAAACTTTTTCCCCATTATTAATGCTATCAATAATTTGGTTTGCCTCATTTATCTTGTCATTAACGCTATCGGCCAAGCATTGGTGTGGCATTGTTGAAAATATGCAAAACAACGCACACGCTATAATATATGAAATTTGGGTTGTATACATTCTTTTCATATCACACCTCTACTTTCCGCCACCGGACTTACCACCCTTAAATCTTGCAGCTATGCTTTGGGCTGCTTGCTTAGGATGACTTATGGCGTGCGCGGTTCTTTGTAAACCACCTTTTACAAGCCTTCCTGTCTGATTTGCTACCACATCTCCGACAAACTTAGGCGCCGCTGCAACCATATTTTTCGCAAATGAGGTCATCATTGTAGCCGTACTATGCATTGGAGATGCACTGCCAAATGCCTTATCGGGGAAGAATTTATCAACAAAATCAGAGCTGGTTTTTTGTACTAACTTAAAGAAGTATAATAAAGCAAACAAGGTTAGCAAAAATGCCGTCGAGAAAAGATGCATGTTCTCATCTATTTCATCTCTTAACTGATCTTCATCATATCCTATAGCTCCTGTGGCCAGAGTATCGAATTTTCTAAATATTTCATCCATTCCACCACCAATTAAGGCCTCATCAAGAATTTGCATACCAAAAAGCGTAACCAAAGTCAAAAAGGCAAACAAGGCTGCGGATTTGGCTATTATGCTTATTATCATGTACAACTTACTTTCGGTAATCTTAAACGGCCACAACCCCATAACCAGCGGAAATGCCAATACGGAAAATCCTATCTTAAATGATATATCTAACAGATAATATGATATTGATAATACCAGCATGAAGCCCAAACACCATACTATAGCTCCTTCAATCCAGGTGAAAAAGTTTGTTATGTGCATTATGCTAATACCGAAGGGTTGAATGTTTATGGCTCCGCCGTTTTCCATTGACGAGTAACACATCATGATGTTGCCAAGCACTTGTATATCCGAAAGTTTATCGGTTACGGCGCGAATAGCTCCCAATAATGAGTTCATGACAGATTTGGGCATAATATTTACCGGACCGGTGTATTTTATATCTTGAGGAATATCTACAACCAAGCTATCAAAATCTGTAGCGCCACTACCGCCTACCGATGTAGTATCATTAGCGGAAGTCATCAAGCTAACCGCCTGTCCGGCTGCCGGCCACCCACCATTCTTAATCGGTTGGTTTTGTGGCGGATTTTGCTGGACTATAGAACTACTACAAATTTTACGCCCTTTACCGTCACATTGGCTTTTATCTATGGTGCATATCTTTTTAGCCGGAAGTGATAACGGATCTACGAAGCCTTCTATTTTTTTGTTATTTACTTTACCACTGAAATATACACCAAAGTGTAAGTGGGCGCCGGTGCCCACACCGGTGTTTCCTATACACCCAATCTTTTCACCTTGTTTAACTTTGCGAGAAGTTCCTGCCGCTCCGCCACTACTCATTTTCATGTGTGCGTAGTATGTTTTCCATGTATTGCCACTTATCGTACCATGGTCAATAATAGCATAATATCCATATCCCGTAACGGGGCCTGAGCCGTTTTTTCTTTGAACCTTGTATGTTATAGTGCCGGGACCTGCCGCAACTACCGGATTGCATGGAGCTTTTGATCCTACGGCGGCATCTATACCACTGTGTGTCTTTGAGCATCCATTACAAGGAGACGGTCGGCAGCCAAACAGTGAGGTTATTTGACCTCCGACAAGTCCGGGAATAAGCAAGTTTGGTATTTCGGTTTGCGAGAATACAGCTTCATTTTGTTTGGTGGCTGCAGCATCATACTCTTTTTCCTCTTCGGTAAGCCCTGAATCGCCGGTTTCTGCGGAATCAGAAAGCGGGGTTTCTATCTGCGGCGTCTCCTTTTTTAATTCTTGCTCTAACATTTCCGTGTCGGCATCGGTAATAGTATCCCAATCTTCGGTATACGCTTTGATTTCTTCGTCCCAAAACTCTTGCCCCATGAGTGCGCCTACACTCATAATCGGTGTAATGAAGAACTTACTGATTACATTAACTCCTTCACTGATAACTATATAGGCAAGTGCGACCTTAAATAACATTTTAAACAAGTCATTCAGAATATTACCGGTCTGAACCTCGGTGAATGAAGAAACATTTTTTAGGCCCCAAAATGCTGCCCATATCAAAAATCCGACTAATAGTATTCCGACACCGGCTTTTTGCGTTACTATTAAGCCTTTATTTGCCGCGTGTAAGAATGCCGAAGTTAGCCTTTCAACAACCAGGCATGACCAGCAACCAGCCTGATATCTGGCTCTTAGCTGCTCGGAAGTTGGGCAGGCCTGCAAAACTTTGGTTTCTATCTTTTTAGCTAATTTTTCCAACTTTTCTTGCTTTTTGGTTTCTTGAGTCATCTCATATACTTCCGAAAGACGGTTTTCGGTAGCTCTAACCATATTATCTAGCTCTATCTTGATGCTTAGATATTCGCTTTCGTTTATGTAGCCATCTTTTTTCAAATTTTCCAAATTGTTTTGAGCTTTTTGTGCTTGAGCTCTGAGATTGCGCCTGAACAATGTTTTATCCATTGCTTCATCGTATCCCTCTTTGGTCGTGTAAAGAGAAAGTTTGTCTAAAGCCTCTTGAAGATTTTTTGTATTGTCTCGATTATACCATTTTTCCTTCTCCACAGCCTTTTCTTTTTCAAGGGCCTGATTTAAAATCTTTTTAGAATTATCAGAGAGTTTGATTTGTTCTTTATCGGAATAGTAATTATTTACTATTCTTTCTTTTTCTTCTGTACTATATTCTGTTGCTCTTGACTTTTTGAGGGCTTGCACTTCTTCTTCTCCTGATAAGATTTTGCCATCTTTATCAGTTGAGGCGCTAACTACATGTTCTCCATTTTCCAGTATTCTATCTTTACCTACGCATTGGTATGTTGGCTCCTTCTCTACACACATCCCACTCATTCCATCATACCTTAGGCAATCTGGTGAATCTTTGCGAATGCATTGACTTGTATCAAGATTACAACTTGTATGACCACATAATATTGTCTCGGCTTTAGCTGAAGGAGAAAAAACGCAACCGGCAATAAAAAACAGCACAAACATCATTATTTTGATGATGTGTCTTGATTTGATTATGTCTGTCCTGTTTTTTATCATTGTTTTCTCCAATTATATATATTACTTGCGTCCTGCTATGCGTGCCATCTTGGCTTTTACTGAAGATGTCCGCTGATATGCTTGACCGGCCCAACGAATTAACTTCAAGGATGATTGCGGAGCCAGTGACAAGCCGAATGTCAGTAAATTGCCCACACCCTTCAATATAGCGCCGCCGATTGCCTGAGCCGCAGCTTTGAGGTTCTTTTGGAAATTTGCACTCAAACCTACTCCCAGTAATGCCGAGGTCAATTGCTGAGAAACACCCATAGAACCATATATCAAGAAACCAATCAGCAGCAGGCATAAAAATCCTATACTTATATCTTGCATATTGGCTTGAGCGTCTTCGGGATTAAATATGCTGGGGTTGTTTTGTATTAAAGATACCATGGCTGTAAGCACCAGTGCAATGATTACAGAAAAACACATCATAAAGGCTGCTGATGCCAAAATGTGAACAAAGCCTTTCTTTGTCCATTCCCTCGTAGGACCAAATGCATAGCAAACGACATAAAACGGTAATAAAATTATGATTATTCCCATTTGGAATATGGTGTCTACCAAATAAAATGAGAATCCAATCTTGACTACCCAAAAGAACAGATACAACAATATTCCCATAATCTTACTGGTAATGTTTAAACCACCTTGGTTCATCACCTCTATGGCAATATCTCCACCAATGGTTAGATATCTGGATGCCATTTTTATCATACATTCCATTGTATCTCTTATTGATGTGGGGAATTCTCCGTTTTTAGATAACAGATCGCCACTTATAGTGCATGACATGTCTACTCCAGCTACATTTATCGGAGTGCCAAAAACCTCAAACCCTTGATCTAACGCAGTAGTCAGAGAGGTGCTTAAAATGTCGGTGCCTAATTTTAGAAATGCCAGATAAACAGGAAAAACTAATGTATTGATTACATAGAGTATGCCTCCGTTCGACGAGGCCAATATTCCGCATATACCGCAAACAAAAGCTTTGCGTATAATTTCGTTCCAAACTTCTCCGGCATTGCTCTCGGTCACCGAACTTACAAATTTTAACAATCTTAATGCCAGCCAGACAGAGAATGCTACCGCTATAATCGGCATAGCCGCAGATGTAAAGTTGCCGTACATAACTCCAACTTGTTTGCTTACAGCATCAAATATTGTGGTTAGAATAACGCAGCTCAGGCAGTCTTCATCACTGGTGTCGACCTCGCCGCTGGTAAGTTGATCGGGTTCATCCGAGCAGGCGCTGATAAATAACACCGCAACCAAAATTATGGCCAGTTTGCTAAATTTATGGAGTATGTTGCGCCAGTTAGTCATAATCATCTCCTTACTCCAGTTTATCTAACTTATTGCGTTCAGGTCTGTGGCCTTGGCGCGAAGTGTTATCTACATTTGCCGTTCTTGTGTTTGGATCTCTTGAAGTCGGACGAGACCCTTCGTTGGCATTCGGCGGAGTTTGTTTGCCTCCTGTTACATTTGCCGTATTCTGGTTTTGTGTAGTTGCCGACCCTTGCCTATTTTCGGAATTAGTCTGCGTGGTAGGATTGTTGCCGACATTTGCCGTTTTTCTGCCATCTGTTCCGGCATTATTTGAAACAGGACGACTTTCTGTCTCTGAGTTGGTAGAAACCGGTCTACTGTTTCCTACATTTGCGGTCTTTATGGTTTGGACTCCGCTGCCTTTATTTTGCTCTTCCTGTTTGCTATCGCTGCTCTTGCCGCCAAGCCTGTTTTTAATAAAACGACGAACAGGGCGCATGGTTACGAGGCCAATTCCTTTATCTACGGCTTTGCCTGCGACCTTTTTAGTCTTATCTTCCATATATTCGCCAATAGCTTCTCTGGTCGGTGCCGTAACTTTTGCGGCAGCACCTTTAACTGCACTGGCCCCCATAGTTGCAAAACTCGGAGCAACCGGCTTAATACCACCGCTGGCAAATCTATTGGTAAGATCTGATACTTTAGACATCAGCATAAACCCTAAAATGCAGGCAAACATAAACATTAAAAACTCTACACTTAGTACATTGACCAATTGCTTGAGTTTAGCTGTGTCTACATTATCAAGAGCCTCTATCAAGCCGCTGATTCCAGCTGATTCTTTAAGACTTAGAGAACTATCTATTAAAGAAATGGCAATGGTAACTATCATACCTATCATCATAAAGTTGAATACGCTATTTAAAAACATCTTGAACCCTGTAGCGGTATATTTTGAGGTAATCTTAAACGGCCAGCTGGCGACTAAAAATGGCAATAAGGCTCCGACTATGCCGAGCTGTACGACCGCATCAAGCAGATAGAACACAAAAGCTAGCGTCATTAAAAATCCAAAAGCCCAGAAAAATATCGCATAAATCCGGCATTCAATACCTAAACCAAATTCAAAATCCGGACGTCCGATAATATATCTGCCGCCAAGACACCATAATGAACTACCGATACTTTGCAGCGTGGCATATTTTAGATTAACATTGTAGGCTAAATTTTCTAAAAGAGCGTAGGTTCCTAGTTTGTAGTGCACATTTTCAAGATTGCGAAAATAATCTGACGGCATTGTTTTATCGACGGCTTCGAAGGCATTAAGTGTCAGATCATCAACGCCAAAACGATCTAAAACACTCTGTATTTCTCCTCCGGTTAACATATTGGTGCCAAAATTTAAACCGGCATTCAATATCGGCAGAATGATAAATGAGAATATATCACCATAATAAACCAGTAAAAAGTAAGCTATCAAAAATTTGTAACTTTGCTGCAATATCTCTGTTATGTATTTGGCTGCATCTTGCTTGGTTAGGGAGCTAACAAAAACTAATGTCTTGAGAGCAAGCCATATTACTAAACCAACTGCTATAACCGTTGCAAAGCTTGAAGCAAACTTTGTGGCGGAAAGTACCGTTATTTCATCGGCTGCTGCATATATTACGCCCATTAGTGAGCAGAATCTGCACTTACTGTTGTTATAGAGCATAACCGGAATAACATCACAGCCACGCCCTTTGGCATCTCCGGCAATAACCCGCACTTCGTTTCCGGTTGCTTTAACACAATATTTGGCAATATTTCCCGAGGCATTCTTGGCTGCGTAGCACTCTTTTTCTTTTATTTTGTATTCCTTCTCTTTGGTCTTTTGGTTATCAGTTATTCTACTCCTTTTTTCTACTTTTTTTCTTAAATTCTTATGTGTCGATAAGTCTATTTCTGCCCAGCCTTTCTTTTCTAATTCTCCAATTCTTTGAGTATCTTGCATATCAACACAAGTATATTTGTATTTTGTTGTTTCTTTTTCTTGGAGTGCAAATGACAGTAATCCTCTAAAAATGTAGTCATTTAATATTCCTTCTTGTTCTTTAACCAGGCAGACAGATGTATCAAGATTACACAGTTCTTTTCCGCACTCAATTATATTTGAAAGAAGTTTGTTTTCTTGCTCACCAAAGACCTTAGCAAATTTATTAAATTCGGAGCTGTTGTCTTTCATAAATTTCCACGCATCTTGCGCAGTTACGGCATTAACTCCGGTGGTTGATGTTTTTTCAGCAGCAGAACAAACACTGCCAAACAGCGGCTGAATCGCTATCGCTGCCGCCAGAATTAATATATGCAGTAATTTATTCTTTTTTTTCATCATCTTCTTCATCCCCTGCAAAAGGATTACCAAGAATTAAAAACGCCGCCAGAATCGAGGAAACAAATAATACTATAGAAAGCCACATAAACATATTACTTGATAAAAATTCAAATAAATCAATACTATATGCCAACAACAACAGCAAAATTATAAGTATTGTCCAGCCCCAGGCTTTTAGCATTTGTTGGTCTCCCTATTCCTATCTCCTATCATAATAACATATAAATTACTTACAAAGTGTTACAGTTTTTTGATTTTTTATGATAAAAATTTTTTTACATGCTTTTTGTACACAAATTGTCCCTTTTTGTACTATTTTCTTGATTAATATCTGACTTGTATTAATATTGGGATAAATATTTCAACTTTGTAATGAGGTAAGATATCATGGAAGAAATTATTTTTCCCAACCAAATCAGAATGTATCGTCGCTTAAGAGGGCGCTCTATGCAAGAGCTTGCCGATCATCTTAATGTTTCGCTGTCAGCCATTTCTAAAATTGAAAAAGGTTATCGCAGAGTCGATCAAGAGCAGTTGGTAAAAGTATCAGAGTTTCTTGATTGCCCATTACAGGATTTGTTTGTTAATGAACAAAATTCTCAGCAAGAAATCGTTTTGGCATGGAAAAGAGAGCAAGAGAGACGCAATAAAATAAATGAAAAAAGCGGATTGAAAACTCTCGGCGCCGGCTTAAGACAAATCAGAAACGAGAAGAATCTTACCTTGATCGAAGTTGCTGAAAATGCCGATATGACATTGTCGGTTTATCACCGTATTGAAATGGGACAAAGAGAAGTTTCTGAAAAAGAAATGAAAAATATTGCCAAAGCTTTGAAAGTCTCCGTTGACGAGCTAAAAGCTCAGATTAAAGATTTGGATGAAAAAGGCTTCTTAGAGGAAATTATTCAAAGAAATGACGCTAAGTATAAATTGTTGTCAACACCTAGAGGAGCTATTGCATCTTTTGTATCTACGAATCAGGAATTACCGAAAATTCAAGTATTTGGTACTGCTGGTAAAAATGGTGACTTGATAATCAACTTCAGTGAAGAAGTTAAGAAAATTGCATCACCGCTAAATCCTCAGAGTGCAAAGGATTGCTATGCATTGAACCTATGCACCAGAAGATTGGGCAACCTCCTACCTTCTCGTTCTATCTTGTTTGTAAATTCTCAAGAACCGGTTAGTGTCGGAGATATTGCCGTTTATTATACAAGCGAAAATGAGGCAAAAATTATATCTGTAAGAGAAGATGACAACGGAAACATGTTTGGTATGCAATGGAATCCGGATGAGAAAATAAATTTATCCAATGATGATATGGCAAAGCTTCATAAAGTGGTCTTCATTAGTTTGTAGGATGAAAAATTATTAATAAAAAACCGCTCAAATGAGCGGTTTTTTATTTTTATAGCGGAGGAATATTTAGCTGAACTATGCTACCGGGACTTATTTTGCTGTTGGCATAACGCATATTGCCGGTTTCGATCATAAAACGTTGTCTGCCTGTCATTTGCGCTGCTAAATCATAAAAATCTTTGGCTCGCATATCTTGTCTTTGCGGGTTCATGATGTAGAGAACACAACCTTGAGCCCGTTCGGCAATTCCGCATCTAGCACGCCCTCTTGGGACTTCGGCGTTCACAACAACTCCTTGCAAACCGTTGCGAACTATTTTTGACTCAGCAAAAACAAGCTTACCGATAATCACGCCAATGAAGAGTGCTACAACGATTATTAAAGAAAGAGTTTTTATATTCAACCACTCTGGAAGTGATGCACTTGAAGAGCTGCGACCATAAACTTCGCTTTCGTATGTATCCTCGTCTATATATTGCGGATTATCATATATATTTCCAGAATCGACGTCTTTAGAGGGAACATTGCTTCCATCAAGATATTCATTTAACTCTTCAGAGGTATTGATGTTTCTGCTGTCTGTGTAGTTATTTGCAGAAACTGCCGGAGTTTGCGGAATCTGAGAGCCTGCACCCGCAGCGGGAGCTGCTTGCCTGAATGGATTTGACTGAGGCCTAGGTGCTTGAGCCGACTGATCGGGCATTGCCTGTGGCATAGTCGGAGTAACAGGTTGTGCCGAAGTTTGCGGCAAAGTACGATTTATCGGCCTTTTTATTTTTTTTAAACGAGGTTGCCCCATATTACTAATATTGTCCATTGCCATTCCTATCTGCTACAAATTGTTTTTTAAGGTCTGGTCTGTCTTCATGGTTTTGATAACTCTCGGAACTATCATTATTATGGTTTCAGACTGCGGAGACTTTAAATCAAAAACCGTATTGGGAAGACCTATAATCAAGAAATTCTCACCCAGTTTGCTACGAATTGAATAATTTGCTATTTCGCCTCTGGATACTTCAATGGTAATATCGGAATATATCTTACTATTTTCTTCAAACGACGCCTTGGCTAACAGTGTCATATTAGAAACAATTGAAGACTGATTCATGCATTTTCCGATATCAAAACGTGAAAACCATAAATTAGGTACCACAAACTTACCCTCGCCTACACTTTCAACTCGAGCCTGTCTCATTAAAAACGAAGTAAGTGAGGCGACGTTTATGTCATTTGATGTTGTAAGCAAACGCCCCAACACGCCATTACGACTGCTTTTGATTGAGCCAAATTCGAATGTCTTAATTATTTGTTGCCATTCTACGCCATCTGGAGAATACGGGTATAAGTTAAATACTTTTACATCATAGGCCAGCAAAACCGGATTTTCTTCAAAATAGTTTATCAGATTTAATATTTGGTTCTTTAATTCAAAATCTGCATCAAAAGTTATGCTGTAATCATCAAAATTGGTGGTGAAGTCCGTAATGCCGGCCCCTCTCAATACATCTAGTATCGCTAAAAGTATTGTTCTGGACTGCGGAATATAAAGACTATAGTTCGCCTTACGAGATATTCTCATGGTTTTGTTTGCCGAATTGTATGTATAATAGATTTCGGCTGCATCGCAAAGCATGTTGACGACATCAGTCAGACTACCCCTTAAATTTTCGGCTGAAATGCTGGAATACGGAGCATCTTTGGCTATCAATTTTATACCGGCTTCTTTGGTAAGTTTTAACAGGGCTTTTTCCGCCGGCATGGTATCAAATGAAAAACCATTAACTTCAAATTTTGGCAGAGCGTCATTTTCGCCATTTTTTACCAACTTGAATGCCTGTGAATTGTAGGGAATAGTGGATATCATCTCCTGAGTATTCCAGTTGACAAAACATCTATATGGAGTTTCTAAATCCAGTCTATTAGCTCCTTTAGGAGTGCGAATTGCAGGGTATGGAGTTTTCTTAACCTCTTGCACATTATAGGTCGGTGATTGCACCTCGGCCTTAGGCTGCCGCTGGTAATATTGGGACAAATCACAACCGGAAAGGAAAAATGTTGCTATAATTAAAGTATAAAAGCTGCGTCTCATTGTCATAATCAAAATCGTTTTATTGTTGCGGGCGAGGTTGTCCACCTTGTTGTTGCGGGCGAGGTTGTCCTCCTTGTTGCTGCGGACGAGGTTGTCCTCCTTGTTGCTGCGGGCGAAGCTGCGGGGCTGGAACATCATCTTCATATTGGGTTTGCTCAATATTATTTTGCTTCATTAATTTATTGATAACTTCATCCATCGACATGCCCGCGCCAGCCGTCGGATCATCAGATTTATCAATTTCCCCCAAAGCTTCTTTCATCTTATTGAGTTCATTACCATCTTGCTTTATCATGTCCGGTGAGGCGTTTTGCTCAAGTTCTGACTTAAACTCCTTAAGGTTCTTTTTCAAAGTATTTACACCGCCGGCAATTTTCTTTTCAACATAGCCAAATAAATCGGGGTGAGACAATATATACTCACCGGTTTCGCTTATTTCTTCCAAAACATCGAGTATATAAGGATAATACTTATATTCTTCCATCGCAATATTGCCTTGACGAACGCAGCGAGCTGCGATACGCGAAATTGTCATATCGTAATATTCTTTGAGCAGAATATAATTGTCTACATACCAAGTGTCTCCTCCGGCACCTTGTCCAGAGCTAAACTCTTTGTTTGATTCCATTGCAAAAGCCCTCATAAAACTTCATGAATCTCTATATTAATTTAGTTGAGCATTTTAGCTTTGTAAATCACTATTTTAATCTTTTAGAACACTATTTTGGTATGGATCAAAATCTTCGTCATCAGATTGCACTAATTTTAGCTTCTGCGGCTGACTTTCGGACAAAGTTGGATTTATATCGCTACCCGAAACCTCTTCCGGCATATAAGTATCGGAGTAATTATCGTCATCTTCTACATAGACCCATTCCCAATCTTGGTCGGAGTTATCATTGCCGGCGTCGCCCTCTGTGGGATATGCGGCATCTTCCGGTACATAGTCATATGTCTCACCTTGAGCAACACTTTCGTTATCCTGAGAAGTTTCCTCATTACTTGACGAATCAAAGCCCCAATCATTTGCCTCTTCACCAGCGGAATCATCAGTCATTTTTATATTAGAAACAGCTAACTCCGAAGCGTCATCTTGTGTATTAAAGCCCCAATCGAAACTGCCATCATCAACATAGTTTTCTTGATTTTCTTCTGTTGCGTCATCTATGACAGTATCAGATTTTGTTTCTTCAAAGGTAGTTGTGCCGATTTCAGTTTGTTCCGGTGTCTCGACTGGTTCTGTTTGAGCTTCTGCGTATATTGCCTCTTCAGGCTGTTCCTCATAATCATATGACGAATTCTCAACTTCCGGTATATCAATCGTATCTTCAGCAATTTCGTAATTATCCGAATTATCAGTATTAATAATTTCAGAATCCTCGTATTCCGCAGATTGTGTATTGCCATAACTATCTAATTCCGATTCTGCGGAAACTTCCGGTAAATCGCTATAATCAAATTCTTCTGTTGATAAATCTAAGTCGGCACCATATGGTTCCGTCGGGACATTATTTATCATCTCAGAATTTCTTCTTTTTCTTCTTTTTCTTTTTCTTTGAAGCAGATGCAACAACAACTTCATCACCTGAGATAGCATTCTCATCGGACAGACTTTTATCTGTCTCATTGGAAACTGCAATATCTTGTGGCTCATATATATTTTTTTCGACCTCAGAACTGGCAAATCTATCACTTTTTGAAATACTGGCTACCGCTTCCTGTTTAATTTGGGTTACCAGCATTGGGGTTAGTATATCTTTAATACCACGAGTAAATGCTTCAATTAACTCTTCATTCTTGCGGTTGCTTAATTTGCCAAAGATTTCTCCTTGGGCTTCTATGGCCTTTGTAATTGCTTTTTCTAAGTTTTTCTCATTAGAGGCTTGCAAAGAAGAAATCTTATTTATTAATTTTTCTATGGCTTCTTGATTATCAGGAAGAACTATCGGCGCGACGCTGTCTCCATTGTGCGTTGCTTTAATCTGATTTCCAGAAATCGACGACATAACAGCTTTGATCAGTTTTTCTTGCGAATCATTTATCATCTTAAGCAGTTTGGCGCTGTCATCTTCTTTTGAAGGTGCTTGAGCCGAAAAGTTTTGCTTACTGCCCAAGCTTTTTAATAATTCTTCCTGTGTAGCCTTGAATGCTTCAATGAGGTTTATATTATCGTTTGCCTTGTTTAGCGACATCTCTTCAACTTTATCAAGGCGCAAATTTATCTGTTTTTGTCCTTCAATTACTGCCTCAATAAGCTTTTGCGTGGTTGAATCATCATATATCGGCATCGGAGCCGCAACTGTTCCGTCAGCAAGCTTTATACCACTCAATGACTGCCCCAAACTTTTCTGACTTTGTATAATTGCGTTGCAAAGCTCTTTTATTTCCGACGATGATGAGCCTCCATCCCGCCCTGACTTTAGTCCTTCGGTGATGGCATTGCAAATTTCTTTTATTTCTTTGTTTTGATCTTCTCTTATGCTTAAGTAGTTATCCGATATAGTTTGCAGGAGTTCTTTTATGTCTATTCCACTTATATTTTCTCCGCCTGACGATGACGGTATCATCGAAGTTTTTTCGGCAATTATCTTACATAATTCCTTAAATTCCTGCTGATGCTCACTATATCCTTCTTTGATATTTTTTGCGATGTATAACTGTGTTTTGCTTATGTCCTGAACAAGCTTATCCAAACTCTCTTTTTGAAGCTGGCTCTGATACTGCATAAGCGGGTGCAGTCCCTTGGCAAAATCCGAAGCAAAATTTTCGCCCAGACTTATGCTAATATTACCTTCGCCGATTGAGGTTCCGCCAGAACCATTATTTCCAAGCTCTTTTATTACCTTTTCCAAGCTTTCTCTTTGAGTTGCTGCTTGTTGTTGCAAAAGGCCCGCAATAATTCTGGTAAATTCTGCAGAAAATTCTTTGTCAAAACTTATTTTGCCGCTCACAGCAGTAACAGCTTGAGGCGCTGCACTTGATGCAGGCTGTTGGGCTAATGTATCAATGCTGGGAGATGGAGATGCAGATATGTCTGCTTCTTCGCTTCCTTTATTGCCGCTTAATTCGTCTATGTAATCTTGCAGCATCGCACCGCCGGGAAGAGTAGAAAAGATACTCTTTACATCGGGCGATAGCTCTAGAAGCATCTTATTAAAGGCTTCGCGGCGCTCTCCGCTTAAAATATGCATTTGTCGATAGATGTTTAGAAACCTTTGTGCTACGACGACAGGATCCTCGTCGCCTTTGCGCAACGCCTTTCTTCTTGCCTCCGTCGTTCTGTTGGTTTCTGCTACCATTCTTGTACAAACACCTTTCGCAATATACACATAATGCGATATATTATATCAATCTTGTAAATTTAGGGTTAACAAACTGTACAAAATCTAATGTTTTTCTATATTTTTTACTAATTAAGTAATTTCTGTAACCGCACGTAGGTTGCCATCGCGATTTATCTGAATAACGCGCAACTTGTGGCGCATTTCCTCAATGGTTTTTTTGCGGTCGATCGTAGGATAGGTATGCAAAATTCTATCGGTAAACGCCTGATATGCTGCCTCAGAACTTTCGGCGTGAATAGTTGCCAAACAGTTATCATGTCCAGACCCCATAAGTTCCCATATGGCTCCGGCGTTGCTAGTTGATATCTCACCGCCAATGATAGCATCGGGCGTAAAACGAACCACCAAATCGATTACTTTTGCATAAGTCAAAGCGTTGGTTTGTTCTGTTCTTGACAGGGTTATATGCACTCTGTTTTTGTGCGGAACTATTAACTCGCGCGTATCTTCGATAGTCAAAATTCTTTTGTTGATATCCAATATCTTCAACAAATTGTTTAAAAATGTTGTCTTACCAGTTGCTGTCGCACCTGAAACTAATATGTGGTCTCCACGCCTGATGCTAAGCAACAATCTTTCGTACGGGTCCTCAGGCTCTTTAATATCTTTTAGCGGATTTATTTTGTGCAGGTGACCACCTTGCGTTAAACCATAGTCTCCGAGACCAAATGAAACATCGTCTGAGTGAATACGGATTGTCAGGGCTATACCTCCGGTTAGGTCGTCGTTGTCGTACATGACATTCTTTCCGCAAATTGCAGAAAAACGATGTTCTCCGGGGATGGTCGCATAAACGACAGGGTTGCCTTGGATTGGGTCAAACGGCAACTCATAGGTATTTGCTATGATGTAAAGTAAATCGGTTAGATATTCTTTGCTTAATTTTTCGTCCTTATAACATGTCCAAGGATGAGCTCGCTTACCGCGCAGGCGAAGCCATACTTCACCGGCATGGTTTATGGCGAGTTCTTCTATACCATCTTGTTCATACCAATAAGATAGCGGCCTTAAAATTGATTCCAAAACGGTAAAACTCATTTCTAAACTCCTCTAAAACAATGCCGGAACGCTGCCGCTTTCACC
This sequence comes from uncultured Pseudomonadota bacterium, assembly GCA_949297185.1. Classification (GTDB taxonomy): domain Bacteria; phylum Pseudomonadota; class Alphaproteobacteria; order RF32; family CAG-239; genus CAZU01. Next base: position 98,574 of record CASFRM010000006.1, on the reverse strand, counting down.
TTCACCGGTTGTATTTCCTGCGCTGCCTGCCGGCATTTGCGGTGTAGTAGCTATATTACCGGATGAGCTTGGCGGCGGTGGCGGAACTAATGTTTTATCCTTTCTGGGTGCATCATCTATCAGCAAAGGCTGTGTTCCGGCACCTGCAGCTTCGACATCAGCCTCATCCGGATCGTATACCACGTGTGTGCTTGAGGCTTTGGCTATATCTTCGCGTTGCTTTTTGCGACTATCCAAATCTGTCTTGACATCATCAATTAAGATTTCAGGCTTCTGATACTTTTGAGATTCTTCTTCGTCGCGTTCTACGCTTCTTAGCCATAAATCGGTATTGGGATAAACGATTATACGAGTACCAGCAGGAATGTAGGTCATTGCTTTTACATCGGTTTTATCGGCCAATATATCGTCGAACAATTCCTCCATATCATCCAAGAAATTCTGACGTGCGTCATTTGCTGCCTGTTGTTTTGAGGTTTCGATCTCTCCTGCAGCATCATCAGCCGATGCGATGAAATATGATGCACCAGATGACAAGACGGTTGTTACTACCGGCAAAGTGTATTTCTTGAATAATTGTTGATCAACATAACCAAGAGCTCCTGCTCTACCTTGAGCATCAGCAGTTTGACCGCTAAACACAAAGATTGAGCCATCCGGTCTTATTAATCTTTCCCAACTAATTTGGACACGAGCAGATTCCGAGGTGGCTTCGGCTGCTGCAGTTATACTACCAAAGCTTCCTATCATACGGGAACCGGCAGGAATTATGATATTACGCCCTTCTTCCGCGTATACATTTCTTTCAACATAAGCCGTTATCGGAGCCGGATTGTTGGTATCTATTGCACGTGCTATTACTGCCGGAATCGGCTTATCGGAGAATATCATTTCACTCATATCTACTCTCCATGAAGAAATCGACTTAGGAATACCTTGTTCCGACCAATCTTTTTGATAACCGTCAAAAGCTTCCTTGCGGACACTCGAACCTATGTGTCCGACACTAATATTTTGTCTTCTCTCCTGCATGGCTGCTTCCAGTGCTGCTTTGCGAGTAGGATCATATCTTTCTCCGGGGCCAAAACCTCCGCCTGGGCCTAAGTTTGCGGCACTACCTTCTCCTACACCGTAGGCTCCGCCCGGGCCAAAGCTGCCAGCAGGAACAAAAACTTTACCAGCATCTTCTTTGTCGCCAAAATCTTCTGTACCTATGAGATTTCCTTCACTGTCGATTATTAAGCCGTCGGGGGTGCGATAGCCGATTATATTTCCCTTATCGTCTACGACAGTATCATTCTCCAGAATTTCACCAAGATAATCGCCGTCAGGAGTTAGGGCGATCCCCAGTGATTTATAATACTTAGAATCTTCCAGCATTTTGAGCGCCGGAGATACATCTTCTTCCTTAGGCTGTTTAAGAGAATCCAGTATTGAAGTCTTGTCAAACCAACTTCTATTTGCTTCGGCTTCAGCCTCTGCCTTTGCTTTGGCTGCAGCTGCAGCTTCAGCTTCTGCCTTAGCTTTGGCTGCGGCTTCGGCTTTAGCTTTGGCAGCGGCTTCGGCCTCGTCTACCGGAACTAACAGCTTGTCTTTATTAAAATCGTAATATTGTAAGGGCCCGGCCTCGACTATAAATTCACCATTCTCTTTTACAATGCTGCCGTTTTTATTAAGGCTTCCTATAACATTACCAATGTTATCATAAACTTTACCGTCTAAAGATAATTTTCCAAGAACCAAATTGGTATTGTCTCTGATATTGTAATCACGATTACCACGACCAACCACTTGTTCCCCTTTTATAACAAAACCTAAATCGTACTTTCCTAAGCTTTGGTTGTTGAAGCCAAATGCTTCACCATTTCGATTAATCAAGCCTATGACTTTGCCGGAATTGTCGTAAATATAAAAATCATATAGTGCATAGCCGATGTTTTTCTTGTCAGAAACCACATATCCATCAAAATTTACTTGTCCCAAAACTTCTCCGGTTGCCGATATTACTTTGCCTCGAGATGAAACTCTTCCGATATATTTGTTGTCCATATCGAAGGCTATCTTATACTTAAACAAATTACCCAAGGGCAAACCTGCATTTGAATTGATATTGTCATTGGGCTGTAGGTAGCCTATAAGCTCATCGTCGTCGTTAACGATTAATCCGTTTATTGTGGTATATCCAATTATATTACCGTCAAAATCAATTACAGAACTAAATTCTACTGCTTTACCGATTAGGGCTTTATTTTCATTATAGAGCTGTTTGTTATAATCCAAACATCCTATCTGGCTGCCGGTTTCGTTATAAACTTTACCATCGTTTGAAACAAATCCTATTGTGCGGCCATTAAAATCAACGACGGGAGATTGAGCCATCTTATAACCAACTACAGCTCCACTGTCACTAATAACAAAATCATTAGCCAACAATTTACCGACATATACATCTCTGTAGTTGTACACATTACCGTTAAAGGAAACAGCACCTATGGTTTCGCATTTATCATTAACGGCAACACCTTGAGAGGATAGATATCCGTTAACAATTCCATTGTTGTCGGTGCTCAACATTCCTTCGACAACTTTACCAATCTTAGAGCCTGACGAATTCTTAACATTACCGGCTATATCAGTATATCCTATAAAATTACCGCCAAAATCCAGAATAGCCCCGTTGTTATATGCAAAGCCCATCTTAGGCATGTAATTAAAATTACCTGATTGAGCTTTAGCTACACTCATGTCCGGTAATATCTTACCAATATCGCTGAACGAACGGTCCAAAACATTATTGTGATAACTTATGTTACCCAGCATATTTCCATTATAATCAACAGCAACATAACCTTTTATTTCTGAAGCTATTAGCTGATTCTGCGGGTTTAGAACATAGCCAGACCCTACAATCTTTCCAAGCTCAGCCCCCTTAGAACTGTATGCTTTACCGTCAAAGCCCAAATATGAAGATATGCTGCCAAATGGGGTATAAAAAGCCTTTGATGCGAGCGCTTGCCCAACCAAATTACCATCTTCCGAAAAGACGTAACCTTGAGGAGAAACAGAAAGATAACTCTCTTTGTTTTTTATTTTTGAAGATATCCCGCTGACACCTAAAAATTTTCCGTCCGCAGAATAAACCATTTGCGGAGCAGCAACAGCACCTATCATTCGACCGGAAAGATTATAAGCTTGATTACCAACCACATAACCTATCGATGTACCGCTTAGCGCAATAACACCACCATTGCTTAGGGCATGACCAACTAATGCTCCCTTAAAATCAAATACCGGTCCGGTAGATATAATTTTACCGACAATTGCTCCAGAACCGTCTGTCACTACACCTCTTGCGGCAATTAAACCACTGAATTTATCGCCTCTGGCAATGTTTCCTTGAGGTAATAAGCGCCCAAGATATCTTCCGTTTAAATCCGTCGCCGTTGCAGAAAAGCTTTCTGAGCGTCCGCTGACATTTCCCTTACTATCACTAATATACCCGTCAGCTCGCATTTTGCCCACAGATTTGTTATCATCAATAACATCTCCGTTATAGCTGACAAAACCTAAATAAAAACCTTTATCATCAAAGGCATAACCACTATTTACAATACGGCCAATAATAACTCCTTCATTGTTATAAACAAAGCCGTTGGCCCGTAAGTGTCCGATAACGGCAGAGTTAAAATCAGTAACTTCTCCTCCGGGAACAACACTACCGATAAAATCGCCATTTAAGGATATTACCATGCGTGATGATATCAAACGCCCGTCGAGCAAGTAATCGTTTCCGACCTTGCGATACGCATAGCCGTCAGGGGTTACTATACCAATCTGTTGACCACTTAAATTTGCATACAAACCATCTCCGGTAATGCGACCAGATATTTTTCCTTCATCGTTATAAACCAAACCGGGGAATACAACTTGCCCTAAAATATCAAAATATTCATTAACGACCAGACCATTGGGCAGTGTTTTACCGACAACTTGACCGGAAGAACTTCTTACTGTTCCATCACTATTAACTTTTCCTAAGAATCTGGCATCATTTCCTATAGCTACGCCTTGAGGAACTACTCCGCCGATAATCTTTCCGTCAGAATCGAGGATAAGACTGTCTGCCGTTATATTTCCCAACAATTTGTTGTCTAAACTTACTACCTTTCCGTCAGGAATCACTTTTCCTAGAACCACACCATTAAAATCTATGGCAGTTATTTCTTGAGAAAATGCCGGACAAGCACAAACAACAGCAGATATAAAACCTGCCGCAAAGCTTATGAATAAATTGTACAACTTTCTTGTTTGCAATAATCTCATATTTAATTCCTCTGGTTTTTGGCAACTTCGCCTAAAACATATCCGGAAACATTTTTATCCAAATCTATAAATGAGCCGTTGCTCTTTATATAGCCAATATTTTCACCTTTATTGTCAACAACAGTGCCATCATAAGATAAACGACCTTTGTATTTGCCGTCGTTACCCAGTATCGTAGCTCCTATTTTATAGATTTTTCCCAATATTCTATCGTTCAAATCAATGGCCAAACCACCTGATAACATTCTGCCGATTATATTAGCATCTTTACCGGTAATTGTTCCATCAAAATTTACATAACCCACAACTTTGTCGTCATTTGATATAACTATATCACCGCTTACTATTTCTCCAATAATCTTTCCTGATACTCCCATGACATTATTATCAGACAGAACTTTTCCCAATAAAACCCCTGCAAAATCAGTTACTGCTCCGTCAGGTGATACCGAGCCGATTACATTGCCGCCAAAATCAACGGCAAAGCCTGGAGATAATATGTGGAGATTTTTATCTGTTCCTCCGCCGGGTAATATGGCTGTCACTATTTTGCCAGATGGATCTAATACATCCCCCAGAGAATTGAGGTACCCCTTGTAATTTCCAAGTGCGTCTATCATAATTCCTTCTGGTATTACCTCGCCTATGATCTCTCCATCCGGATTAACAACCTTTTTGTCGTGAGTTACCTGTGCCACATTTTTGCCATCAAGGCTGATTACCTTACCATCTGAAACAGCATAGCCGATGTACGAACCATCGTAACCAATCGCTGCACCTCTTCTTATCAGACCGCCTTGATACTCGCCCTTCATATTGAAGAACTCGCCTTTGGCATTAAGCTTACCCAATGTATCACCATAGCGGCTAAAGACAGAACCATCATCGGTAGATGTACCTATCACATTCCCTTTAGTGTCAACAACTTCGCCTTTTGGTAATCTAGCTCCGTTTATGTTGTTATATCTGTTTAGGCCGTTATTTCTAATGCTGCCTTGGGCAACTCCTTTGCTGTCATAAATTTGGCCATCAGGAAATAAACGCCCTATGAGGTTGCCGCTTGAATTTGCTACAGAAGTTTGAGCAGGAACCGAAACTCCCAGTATTTTTCCACCTTCACCCAAAACAAAATTGCCTGCAGTTAACCTCGCAGATGGTTTGCCATATATGCGGACTTGTGCTTTATCATCAACACGATTTATGTATTCTCCTGATGGGGTATAAGCATAGCTTTCTCCGAGAACACGCCCTATATATACCCCCTTGGTATTAAACACATCACCTAAAACTCCCACACAGCCAACCGGAAGTTTGGCGTCGTTTACGACCATATTGTCCATACTTACTTTGCCTAAATACCTGCCGTCTAAATCAACCGCTGCTCCTTTTTTGGCAACTGCACCTATAAACTCGCCCTTTTCATTAAGCACGCTGCCATCGGGATTTACGCAGCCTACATAGCGGTTATTTAGATCTTTAACTATACCAGAATTGTCAACAGTACCAAGCAAATTACAATTGTTATCAAAAACGCGACCCGTCTTTAGTGTTTCGCCGATATAGCGGCCTTCAGCACTTAAGACCACTCCTTCGGGAGTTATTTTATAATTGGTTTCTTCATTGCCTTTCTTGATCTTTCCGTCCTTGTCTAAATAGCCAACCTGATTGCAGCCATAACCGATTATCATACCAGCTCTAACCATTTTGGCTACGACCTTAGAACCATTAGGATCTTTTACCAAGCCATTAGGCAAAGAGCGACCAACAGTTTGGTCTTTATCATTTTTTATGCTGCCGTCGTTTTGCAGTGTTCCTAACAGCTTGCCTTGCGGCGTTATGGCTATTTTATCAAACATAACCAGTTGCCCCAAAACATTGGTTGCCGAATCAAAGACAATTTCTTCGCCGGCGTATCCTATGACTTCACCATCAAGATTTACGACCGTGCCGTCAGGAAGCATCTTGCCGATAACATTACCGTTGGCATCCAACAAATTTCCGTTTTCATCAACATAACCGATGATATTACCGTTAGCATCATAGGCAACTCTTACTTTTTTACCGTCAAGGGGGGAAGATTTTTTTACGATATTGCCATTGGCATCAACATAGCCGATAACATTGCCGTTAGCGTCAACAACTGTGCCGTCAGGAAGGACAACACCCAAAACATTGCCATTTTCATCTAATGCTACGCGCCCCGGCTGTGTAACTCTACCAATGACTTTGCCGTTTAGGTCAACCACCGACCCATCAGGCATAACACGCCCGATTACATTGCCATTTTCATCAACAACGGTGCCATCTGGCAATACGCGCCCAATGATATTACCGTTTTCGTCATAAACATATCCGGTTTCTACAGCTCTGCCTATAACTTTGCCATCTTTATCAACCACCGTACCATCAGGTAAAACTCTGCCGATAACATTACCGTCTAAATCGACAACCGAACCATCAGGATTTACATAGCCGACTAAATTACCAAACTCATCATACACAGCTCGACGGTTCTCTGCTACCCCGATTACATTACCGTCTTTATCAACAATTAAGCCGTCGGGGCCTACTTTCCCTATGATATTGCCGTTAGCATCTCTTACAAAGCCATCCTCATCTATTACACCTATTACCTTGCCGTCAGGGCCTATAGCATAACGAACGCCTTTTGTGTTTTTATCACCGGCGGCAGAACTTCCCGGGGCCGTTTCACAGTATGTGCAATCCTCTTTAGTAACAGCATTGCCGGTAACCGGAACTTTTGCAGCTTTAACGCTAGAATTCCCGAGATTTACCTCGTGCCAAGAAACAATAAAATTATTCTGTACATTGCCGGCCACCACAGGGACCCAACTCATTGTTATATGGCAAGTTTTGTCTCCTTCCAGCGTCATTCCGGTACAACGATCAGTAAATGTAAAACCTGCCGCCGGCGGATCAGCCAAAGATACGGAATCGATTTTTATTGCTGCTTTTCCATTTGTTCCCAGTGTCAAAACGTTTTTGGCCTCAGTACCGAGCACGACCTCTCCTATCGGAATCGGATCAGGCGTAGTGGTAAGCGGAATTTCGCCTTCTATTGTCGAAAACTCAATACTTTGTGTAGGCGTAGTGGTCGGAATCGCGCCGAAAACATCTGCGTTGTCAGTAAATACCGGCTCTTCATATGTGTCGACACTATCACCGCTATTTAACAAGAGCAACAGACCGAAAATAAATATTATCAAAGAAGCAATACCAATCATCAAAATAATGGTATTGGTCTTTTTTACATATTTTTCGGAATGTGTTAGCGGCTCTTTGCTCATATTTGTCTTATTGCGTCCTTACTACACTACAGAACACTCCGTTGCGACCTAATTCGCCGCATATTTTATCGCCGGCATTTAGATCTTTGACCGGTCCTACACGGAGATGGAATAATTCTTTACCTTGACCATCTGCCGGAGCGTCGACCGAGAAGAATGGAGAGAATCCGCCTAAAATATCACTGTATTGTGAAGAAAGCTTATCCCACAATGTTTCAAGCTCATTTACATCGGAGTTAGCTCCAAGCTCAATTGAAATATTGGAGTTGTCACCCGAAACTATCCCAGTACCATAGGTGTAGTTAGGTTGCGGAACGGTTGGCGTTCCTGTGTTGCTTATTCTCTGCATTTTTGAATAGTCAAAGCTATCAGCAACATTACCAGCATTCATTACATTTTGGCCGCTTCTGGTATATTCAGGAACTATAATCTGGCTTTGTCCGGCCTGAATATCCATTTGTCCTCCGACTTGGAGAGGGGTAGTATTTGCACTACCATTGTATCCCATCGTCTGGGGATTGGGAATGGCGGGCGAGACCTCCCATTTGGGCGGCAAATAGTCTGCGGAATCGATAGCATACTCCAAGCCGCTATCATCGGAACGGCGCATTTTTATGCAAATAAGTCTTTTTCCGTTACGCAATACCATATCTCCGATACCCTCGACTATAATAAGTCTGTTATCAGGGCCTTTGGTTCTGAAACCAACCGGTACTTCAACTCTCTCAACTATCATACTGACCACAGGTCTTTGAGTCATATTCAAAGCCTTTTTACCTAAATCAATATATGTAAAGATATTATCCCTCCATACTCTTTCAGGGGCTATTACTACATCATCAGGATTGGGAACATAAACTTCCAAATCAAATCTAAAATCACTGGGGTCAACCGGAATACTTTTTATCCAATCGCTATTTTGATTTCTTCTTGTATAAGTCGAAGCAAGAGATTTCCCTCCTGATGACGGAAGCCCTCCGTTAGAGGAACCGACAACTCCGCCTGAAGGCAAATTGCCACTTGCGCCATTACCCTGACCATCGACGACTTCGATGTCAATTATAGCGTTAGTGAGTCTTTCGGTGTTGACAGCTTCCGACTTAACATAAAAAACATACCTATTGCCGGACCGACCGAAAACAATTATGTTGGTATCGACACCAACATTAGACCCTTTACGAGGATATAACAAAAGTGTAGAAGGACCGGATATTTGTCCGTCAAAGGTAGCACTGTCGCCAATGAATATATCTTCAATTAACTCCCAAGAAGGGAAATTAATCATGGTAATCATTCCTTCACGAACTCTTATCGGTAAAACCAAATCAGGTGTCCAATAATACTTGGAATAAGCCGGCTTGCTTTGTCCCTCACCCAAATTCTGCAAAGGATCCAACCATGCCGCCTGCGTCATACCTAACGAGTTAAAACCGGCGTAGTTTAAATTCATCGGGGTATAATTACCCTGTGCTTGCTCGGCACTGGCATCCATCATCTGCTGGTCAACCTGAGACCTAGCTTCAAAAGAAACAACCAGCGACAATACTAATAACAAAAATCTTATTTTTATATGTTTCGACACTTTACTTCTACCCTACTTTATTGCGGCTCAATGCATATCTATAAACCGTAAATCCTACCGGATTTTTTAACCTGTCACCGTATTTTACGCTCTTGCGACGATACCCAACATTAAGAGATGCCGTCCAATAACCGATTTCCGGTTCGGCAGACGAAGGATACATATCACGGGTCTCATACTCGACCTGCCAAACACCATCAGTAAGTTCGTTAACCGATAATATTTTAACGCTGCGTTCCATCCCCTGATTTTTTATAATATCGACAGCCCTCTTGGCAACATTATCCAAAAAATCTTGATAAACACGGTTGTCAGACATTTCCTGTATAGGACCTCCCGGCATCCATCGCGCCTCAACTTCTGCGACATCGCTACTGAAAGTGCTGCGCAAAAGAACATATTCTCTGACAAAAACCTCGGTAATAGCCTTGCGGTTTCTAAGTTCGGTGGTTATAGGTTGAATATTATATACTTGCTCGGAACGATTTTGAAAGGTAAGCAAAAACGGCTCAATACGATATAATGGGATGACCTGCAAGATAGCCAATATCAAGACGATATTGCAGCACAAACTAAACGCCGTTATCACAGCAAAAGCACGTGCCGTCCACAGATATCTTTTTTCGGCGATATTGGCGACAAAAACCTCATCCCGTGCCGGCTTCTTTGCTGCCGGACGTCTGGGAGCGCTTTGATTACCGATAAGTCTCGGCTGAGGTCTGTTTCCTTCTATTCCTTCCACCATGGAACTCCGTCATATTAAATCGTTGCTACAAACCAATCCGGTATAGTCTTAGGCAATTCTATCTCCATGCATGCACATGGCGACAACTTGAGTTCATCGGCACCGGTACCAATACCGACAGGCTCCGGCTCATAATACGAACCATAGCAGCCTGACAACGCCAGCAAACCGACCAATATCAATAGTTTTAAGCGATTTTTCATAGATACACCTTCCTTTTAGCAGGACAAAATTAGTCCTACAGACAGTATAAAGTTATACTGTTTTATTTTAAATGTCTAACAGCTTAGGTATACTTATCAACAAATTAGAATATTTCGACTTCGGTTTGTGAGTAGCGAGTAACAGTAAAGCCTAATGGATTTATTAAACGAGTAGCAACAAAGGCTCTTTCGGGAATAAAATATGCCGTTATGGAAGATGTCCAATATCTTACTCTCAAGGTGGTCTCTTGCTGAGCCTGTGTTTTGCCTTGTTCATTATAGAGATCATAGGTTTTGAAATCGACTTTCCACACAGCAGAACGTTTACCGCCCTGACGGGTTACGGATATGATTTCGACCTCTCTGACAAGGGTTTGTTTAAATATGTTTTCCCAAACTTGCTTGGTCGAATTACCAAACTCATTGTAGACTTCTGGTGACGAAAGATAATTCAGCATTCCGCCGCCCATCCAGCGGCTACGCATTTCTACCGGGTCATTAATTATGGTGTTGCGAAGAATCACATATTGCCTAATAAACATCTCAAGCAATTTGTCTTTGGATGTCATATCCGCAGATACGGCTTCGTTTCGGACAATATTTTCAGATTCACTTTGATTTATTAGCAAAAAAGGTTCGACCTCGACCATCGGGGCTAGTCTGAATAACGCCAACGATGCCATAACAAAAAACATCATTGATATTGTAGCCAAAACAATAAAAAAGCGCGAAACCCACAAATAGTATATTTGGCGAAAAGTACTTTGCTCTTCTTCCAATTCATTTATATATTGCGGAGCTTTGGCATTACCTTCTATAGCTAAGGTCTTTGTTCCACCCGAAAGCTGTCTGGTTTCCATAAAATTACCCTCTTTTACCAATAATTTGCACAGTAGGGCTCGGTAGGATCAGTATAATCATCCTCTTGTTCTTTTAAACTGTTTTTATACTTATCTACAGCAGCACTGTCGGCCTCGGCCTTCTTAATCTCGGCATTTATATCATCGATATCTGCCGTAACCGCGGACACTTTCATAACATAGTTTTTATCCTGCTCCATGACATATATCAGTGTCTTTAGGTCATTTACTTTCTCTTCAACAGGAGCATTGTCGTCTGTTTTTGCTTCTGTTGCCGAAATAACCTTTGCTGCCGAGGCTATTTTCTGTTTTTCAATCTCTTTTAGCTTATTTACCGTAAGGTTATAATCGCTTTCGTTTTTTAGATCAAAATCTTTGGTAGGAGAAAATCCATATTCCTCAAGCGAAGCAATCAGATTTTCCATATCTTTATCATATCTTTGTTGATATTCCTCCAAATTCTCTTTTTGGAGCTTTTCATTTTCGACATGCCGCAAGAAATCACCAATTTGGTTGCGAGAGATAGAAGCATGGTTGCCTAATGATATCTTATTTTTTTTGGCATTTGTCAGCTTGGCACTGTCTTCCTTGGCCAACATATCTGAATAGGTATTGTACAGACGTTTTCTTATTTTAAGATTATTTTTCTTGTCGGCTTCCAATATCATACCAAGCTCGCTATATTCGCATCCTGGTTTTACAACCCCGCTGGCATTTAACCCTAAGTCGACCTTGGAATCATACACGCTATGGTATAACTTGCCATCTTTAACTTTGACGAGCATACAACGAGGTAGCGAACCTTTGGATAAATCCTTGCGAGCACGGTAATTTCCGCTGGTGTTGATATCTAACACTTCGCTGTAGCCATCGACTACGCAAGGCATTATACCACCGCGGGAAAAGGCTTCATCATGGCAGCCTATATCAAGTGCTTCTTTCAGATTAAAGTCACTTTCAATAAAGGCGTTTTGTTTTAACATATCCTGCCAAATTTGTGGAACCTCACCGCCGTAATTCAAAAATTCGGCTGCCGTAATACTCCTTTTTTCAAGACCTTTACCCGTTGGTTTAATTCCACCAAAATCAGTGCTGTCGAAGTGGAATACTTCTCTGACCGGCGGCAATGAATAGTCGGGAATGGCATACGGAGCTTTCATATCTCTGGCTTTTGGAGTTGCGCCGACAAAGAAGCCTTCACTCTCGGTACCGCTATCTGTTGCCAACAACTTGGCATAAACGGCAACATTTTTGAGATTTACAACACCAGAAAGACTATATGCCAAGGTTAAAGCCTTGAGCTTTGATATCATTTCGTTGTGTATTGCCACCACTTTGGAATGTGAAGACGGCAGATACAAGCTATCCCCCATAGCCATAAGCTTGTTATAGCTATCATCTACAATTATATCGACCTGTTCATAGAGTGCATTTAGTGAACGATTTGCAGCGCTTTCGGCCGAAAGCATAGTAAACACCACATCTATAGCAGGATTATCTTCTGCTTTTTCATTTAGAATTGCTCTTAAATTCTTTTTTACATCTTTGGCATAGTCATCAGAACTTTCCGCAACCGCGGTTGCAACTCCTGTTTTGATTTTTTCTGCTTCATCGGCTTTTTTATCCATGCTGTTTGAAGCACTTTCCTGCATAGCTAATTTTGCCTCTGCAATCTTATCGTCCAAAGCCGCCAACTCGGTTTCGTACTTTGACAATATTTTCTTGTTTGATGATATACTGTTGTTTAGAGTTTCGATTTTGCTATCATCAGTATTAGCCGTTATATTTGTTTGAGCTGCCGAAGCAAGAGCATCAACTCCGATTATTTTTTCATTATCGGCAGGAAGCACCGTGGAATTGACATCAGGATACACTACTTTGGCATTTACCTTACTGTCCAAATCTTGAAGAGCCGTATCTTGCGCTACAGCCCTTATATCGGCGGCCTCATTACTGGACGATGATATTTTGGCATTTACCGCATCCATCTTTGCAACCAACTCTGCTCGTTGTTTTTCTAGGGCATCAAGAGTAGATTTCATAGAACCGCTGTATTGCGATAATGCAGCCGAACTGTCTTGTTGGTTTTGCAAAATTTTGGCGGCAGCTTCGTTTTGTATACTTCGCAAATTTTGCTGGTGTTTGGTATCTGAAATATCTTGATTTCCGCCGCGCAAGCGAGATACGACTATCGCCAAGACATCATATTTGGTATACTGCTTTAGGTACTCTTTAATGTTTTCATACTTGCGTTTTAGATATTGCCCATAAAAGCTCTTAGTATCGGTCCATATCATTTTATTATTATTGGGATTTCCCCATTTTTTGGGCTCTTGTGCCAACATCTTAGCTGCTTCTGCTCCGATTTGCCATGACATCATATCACTTTTACGGCCTTCGTCTTGCGAGGTTTCTTGTTGACTTTTGTTTATAGATACATCGACATTTTGCCCGGCTTCTTCGGCTTTTTTCATGTCTGGATCATCGGATAATGTTGATAGTTCTTCGCTGTCCAGCGATATTTGGGAAATATCCTCGGCCTCAACCGTAGTGGTTTCGGCAGCCTTTGCAGTTTCATAAGCATCTATCGCCCAGGCAGATATACCTTTGCGCAATTCGTGGCGATTAACATTTTCTCCTAATGAAACTCCTGACCACACGGTTACCGGATTGCTAAAATAGTGCGAAAGGTATTTGATTGCGCATTGCTCGGAGTTTTTTAGTCTCTGAAGGCTTTCATTGTAATCTGCTTGCATTTTTATCAGCTCTTCTGCAGTCTTGCGATATTCTTTTACCTGTCTGACCATATTGTGAGCATTCATTGCCGTGGTAACATCCGTTTCGGCTGCACTCAAACCATCAAGTGCGGCTAATTTGTCTTCAGCGGCGATTAAAGGGTGTTCGTTATCGGCTTCGGCCGGTGATACAAATTCAACAGTTTGTTTTACCAGCCTCATGGACTCATCATTTTGCATTACGGCTGCAGCCTCAATATCCGACAAGCTGCCGGAAACCGAGTTGTAGGAAACTTGCGCAAAAGCCAGAGGAAAGCTTTGGTGTATGTTAAAGGCATAATCTTGCTTTTTATGTTCTCTCTCAATTAGTGAGGATGTATTGCCCGAAGATTTTGTCTGCACTTGCGGAGTAATTTTCTTCATCATCTGCACGGCTTTAAGACGAGCTTTTAGCGCGGCAACGCTTTCCCAAAGTCTGACAACGCTATCGTAGGCTTCCAAAGTTTTGCCATATGCATATAAAACTTCGTTGTTTCCACCTTCGTCACTGGAGGGGTAACCACATAAACCACCGTCTCCTTCGGCACAAGATTTTGCTATTTCGATTTTTGATTTTATTTCATTTTCAACATCTTGTTGCATGATTTTAGATGCTATATATATCGAATATATGTTATTTATGTAAAATAAATCACGTTGTTTCATCGCGGCATTTTTATAAGCTATACGATCATTTTTGTAGGTCAATAAAATCTCTTGCATTTTTTTGGCCATTTGGCGGACTCTGATATCTTCTATATCATAGCCGCAGTAGCCTCCTGATTTGCTTTGACCTGGAAGACCATCTACCTCTAGTATGGCTCCGCTTTTTATATTGTTGAAGGTTGTCGTTGCTGCTGATTGCATGTTACTTATATCAGCTTTGCCTTGCAGAATTATTTGTTGACTTTGATTAATAGCACTTTGCAGATTTCCTGCTGTCTGTCCAACCTCCTCTGGAATATCAAGAGTAATAGATGTGGGAAGAGCATGATATGCAAAATCCCACGGCATTTGAGCATAAACACCGCTCGGAGCTATGGAGACAAATAACATTAACAAATATCCAACCAGTTTTTTCATCTCTTTTCTCCTAGAACATCATGCCGCCGGAAACGCCAAGGCTTCCGTTCAAATCAGATCCAACATCTTGAACCTGTTCGGCTATCTCTTTTCCGTCCTCAATTTTCTCTTGAACCCCTTGAACCGTATTTTGAGCGGATTCATAGGTGTTTTTGGCCTTATCAACCACAGTGCCGGCTTGTTCGATTATATTGTCACTTGTTTCTTCTTTTACTTCGTAGGCGCAAACATCCGTAGACGACATCGTGGGGTCAACAGGGGTGTTGTTGCTTGCAATAATGACCATGGTTTCTGCTTCTATAGCTTTAAGTTCCATAATCAAATAGGCTTGCAAAGCTGTCATTTGGTTAACTATATCTTTTATAGCAAACTGAACCGTTTCTGATTTTCCGTTTACCGTTTCTGATGTTGCAGAAATATTTTCTTGGGCTTCTTGCGTATCAATGGTCGAACTTATTGATGTTGTTGCCGCAGAATATGCATCCAATACCGCTTTATATCCAGCCTCTTCTTTGGCCTCTTGCTTTTTGGCTCGTTCATTTTCACCTACTTTTTCATCGGTTTTGAACGAAAACTCTTCCATAGACTTAGATATTTCTTCTTCGGGAGACATCATTTCAACTTCTACATATGTATCTGTAGTGAGTTTACTGAGCTCCATTGTTAAATCGGTAATTTTTTGCTTTTGTTGCTCTATCTTTTCTTTGTATTCATCCTCTATTGTTTGCGTGTCTGCTGCCAAATTATCTTCTATTGTCACCCGTTCGGCATTGAAAGCACTTATTGATGCCTCATTATCTTGCCTAAAGGCTGCAATATCTAGTTGTATAGCGGCTTTTCTGTCTTCATCATTTGTATTTGCCAGTTCCTGCTCATAAATAGCAACACTGGTTTCAAAATTGTTTTGTGCCTGCTTTATCTTTTCTTCCAATACCGTTCGCTCTAAATCAGCTGAAGACTTTAAGTCTGAAAGCTCTTGTTCCTTTTGCTTCTCAATATTTTTTAGGTTAATCCCCTCTTGTGCAATTTCTTTAGACAGCACGGCTATTTTATATTCCGGAGAGTTTACTACTGCACCTTTAACCTTGTTATAAGTGTCCAAAGCCTTGTTGTAGGTGTCTTGAGCATATTTAATTCCCTCTTTGGCGGCTTTAATCCCGTCTCCAATAAATGTCGCAAACTGAGATTCACTTATTTGTTCCATAACAGTCTGATAGTTTTCTTGCTGTTTTTGCACCCAATCAGAAAATTTGCCACCGGTTTTGCTTATGTCCAGCTTAAATATATCTTGGGCAATAGCATCGCTACTGACAAATGTTGTCAGCAATATGAGTGATAGAATAATGTTCTTTAGCTGTTTTTTCATATTGCTACCCTCACTTTAACACTTCACAATCTTCAACATATTCGTATCGACCACCAGATAATGCTCGAAACGATGAATATGTATCATCAGGCAATTTATCCAGCTCATCTAAGGCATCCAGCATTACTATACCTGCTTCAAAAGAATTAATTATGTTCAGACGACGAGAAATATCCGCCATCCTTTGGACAATTTCTTTTTCAAGAATGGCTATCTCGTTGGAAACATCTCCTGATGAAGATGTATCTGTCTTTTCGGCTTCTATATATGCAGATATCTTTAACGATTGAGCGTATAAATTAGAAACATAATTGGTCAGGACATCATATTTGTTTTGAGTCGCCGTGGTTGCTTGCCCACGCCCCGGCTTTATTAGTCTGGCTATTAAACAACGATAATAACTATTATCTTCAATATCAGAATCACCAACCGGAGATAGCCATAACAATTCCGGATCTCCTTTGATCTTAGATTTGGCATAAGAAGATGTTGAACCACACATAATCAGAGCCAGTATAATAACCGTAATGTTAAAGAACTTACCTAACATTTGCTTTCTCCAATTGTTGTGTCGGTTTAGATATGTTTTGTTGGTTAACCGATGGGGTCAGGACCAAACCTTCGGCCGTAATCTTGCCGCTGCTGGCACCTGTAGATACGCCACTATTTTTGCTTAATTGCTGCTGGATACTCATAGAACTTTTAGCCTCTACAGCTGCTTTGGGCATAGCTTTATTATCAGCAGCAGCCTTCATAACATCCGAAATAGAGACCATGGATGAACTCTGCTCAACATTATCAAATTGCGTAGGGACTGATATTTGTTGTGATTTTGTTGCATCTTGAGCCAAAACTGCCGCTGATGTGATTGCTTCGGCTTTGCCTGCTATAATCGGTTGTTCTGAATTAATTTCCGGCGAAGCAACAATGGTCTCTGCAGGGGTGATTGTTGCCGTCGATATTGCTGTTTGCGGTGTATCGGTGACTCTTTCTATTCGTTGAGCCGGCATAAATGTTGCCCGATTATCGTTGCTTATCGCTTGCACGGTTTCTGCTTGTTTGGCTATTGGTGTAGCTGATGTCGGCTCGATTTCTTCATCTTGTACTACAATATCCGAAACCTCTGCCTCACTATCCTCGACAGCTGTCTCGGTATTCTCTGCCGGCACCGCTTCTTTAATGTTATCATCTGCACCGGTTGCTTCTTTTATGGTATCTGAAACTTCTTTACCCGTGTCTATGATATCCTCTACATCAGATTTATAGCTACGGTACATATCTCTTATCTCGTTTCCTTCTGCTATTGCTTCATCAGCCATCGCTTTGTATTCCATAGCTTTGGCATTCAAATTATTATATTTTTCCAGCAATTCTTCTTTGCGCTCTTTTGCGGTTTCTAGGCGATCTTGAACCTTGTCCGCTTTTTCTTTAACAATCTCGGCTTTTTCTTTGTATTTTTCGGCGCGACCGAGATTTATGTTATCAAGACTTAGGCTTACTTTGGTGGTAAGAATTTTACGCGCTATTCCGGAATACTTCTTTTGAACCAATCCTGCTTGTTTGAGATAGCTGTTGCTTTGGGTAAGAGCGTTTGACAGCAAATCAGTTCCTGCAAAAGCTTTTTGCCCTTGCAGCAAAACCATAAAAGCTACCAATGTTGCTATCCAAACTCTCATTTCTTCCTCTCTTAATATTAGGACGGCGGTAGAGCCAAATCATGACTTTCGGTATTTACATCAACTTGCGGAACCAACACAGATAATATATTACCAATATTGGTTAAATTGATGCTGGAAGCGCGTAAATCTATCGCCTCTAAAAACATTGAAGAATTATCCGACGATATTTTGTTATTTGCTTCCATCTTTTCGCGGCTATCATTGTCTAAACTAACCGTTTCTAACGGATTTTCTCCGATTAGGTCATCTATATGGTCTTCGTACTCTCCTGCCGAAACCAAAGATTTAACAGCTTTATATATATATTCTCCGACATAGTCGTGCATTATTGCCGAACGCTCCTCGGCATATGATGCATAGCCGGTGATAATTCCCGTCTTGTAGTCGTAAGCAAGCCTGTTTATGCAATCGTTAGTAACTATGGGGTTGCCGGAGCTTAACCCACATCTTTTTGCTAAAACCTCTGATACGATTAAGTTACCGTTGGCGTCACGGCCATTGTCCACAACTGCAGCAACGGCAGCTAATGAGCCGAAGCTAAAACTTAAAAAAAACAGATATTTGAGATATTTTAGCATCTGCACCTCCTATTTTTCATCTTCTTGGGACAAATCAGCGTAAATATACGAGTTATAAGATTTTATACCAAGTTGCCGAGCCCACAAACGGCGCAATGTATTATAGCGAGTACCGATAATGCGGTTCATCTCCTTTGCATACGCCCAAGCAGAATCTACGGTCTCCATATTGGAGGTAGTTACAGGATCCACCATGTTATTTTTAAAAGTTAAGCTTTCGTTGTATATGGCAAAAGCCTCCAGAAAAGAAGCTGTAACATATTCAACATAACCATTTATAAAATCCGTTTGTACGGTTGACTTTTCTTGCATATCGGCGGCATCTGACACTTCGGAATTAAGTTTTTGGTTGATGGAAGTCAGACACTCGTCAAATTTGCCTTCTTCTGTTGCGTCCTCATAATTTAGGTCGCAATGTACGGATATGGCATCGGGAACGATAAGCACTTTATCGGGAGTACTTCCTCCTTTTAATGCGTCTATCTCCAATATGCTGGCAAAAGCAAGCGGATAACTATTTCTGATGACATGGGGTGTTAAAAATGAGCTCTTAAAGGTTGCGCGAGTGGGAGTGATTTGCTGCGGAGCTTTTATTTCTACTTTATTTTCTGGAGATACAGTGTCATTCTGAATAGCTTTTACTTCAATCGGCTGCACTTTAGGCGTCGTTTTAGATATGTTAGATGCTGCTGCAGCTGGTGATTTTATTGCCTCTACATTTGATGGGAAGCTTGTTTCAGCTGAAGAAAACGCGGTCCTGTTTGTGCTGGGAGAAGTCTCAACCATCTCAATTTCTCCAGCATTGTTGTTTTCTTCTGCAACCGCTTTATCTTGTTCAGTTTCGGCTGTATCATTTGCTTCTTCTGTTTTTGCTACGGCAACTCCGCTTGTTTTATCAGAAACTGCGCCAATAACATCTTGTGCTTGTTGTTTATAGCTTTGTGCCGTGTCTACCGTGTCTTCGGCTAAATCTTTGTAATATGCTACCCTCTCTTCTGCTTCTTGCTTATATGACAAGGCCATAGCTTTATATTCTTCAGCTTTTTTCTTATATTCCTCAATCTTATCAAGCTTTTCTTGCAATTTTTCTTTTTGATTACTTATAAATTCCGAAACGCTCTTCTTGGCTGTACCGATGGCCGCCATAGTCTTTTGATATTGTGTAACCTGTGCAACACTTTCCTTCACATTGTTAATTGTATTGCTAACCTCATTCGCAGCCTGAATGGTACCGGGAATATCTGCCGTAGGGATAATGGCATAGGATGAGTGCGAAAAAAATATGCAAGCCAATATTGCAAATGTCTTTATGTGCCTGTTCATCTCTGTTCTCCCCATCGGTCAACTTTCCTATATTTTATCATAATTCCGGCGTAGATTAAATAGGTTAACTGCCTTTTGCTAAAGATTTAAATATTTTGTAACAAAGTTGTCTTCACCATATTCTTTTATCAGTTCTTCTACCAACAAAACATTCTTTCTTCCGGAATTGTATATTTTGAGATAGGGACCTAATCCGCTTAAATCGACATCTAATATAACTGACTCACCTGTTGCCGGTCTGGACAAAAGGATTGCATATGGAAAATCACGATAACTTTTACCAAAAATAAAGTCTGTTTCCGCCTCGGTTAAGTTCCAGTTTACATAGTCTTCCGGCATGGCTTGAGGGTTGCGGAAAAAGATTACGGTTTGGCATTGACCACGAATAACCTCGCCAACACCAAGCTTATCGATAATATTGGGCTGCTGGAATGCGCACAAATAGGCTTGGCGTTTTTTACGACCTTCTTGCAAACCAATGGCAAAATAGTCTCTAAACATCGGGTGTTTTAACATCGGCGCTGTTTCATCAATCATAATTAGCGAAGGAACACCTGTGTCTCCGGTTTCGGACTGTATTCGGTGCATGATGTAACTAATTACGGCAGGAGCTAAAGTTTCGTCCTCAAATATATGAGTAAAGTCAAATGCCATAAAGCGCTTGCTTTTTAGATCCAAACTATCATCCTGAGAGTTGAAAATATTACCGTACTGATCAGGGTTTACCCACTTAAACAGTTCTCGGCGCATATTGCCGGTCGGAGAAAAGCAGCTTTTATACAGATTACTCATAATTCTTTCTTCAGGACGCAAGTAATCAAAAGCTGTAGTTACTGCACGAGCAATTTCTTTTTCTGAAACAGCATCATCAACAAGCGTAATCGCACGCATCCAGCGACGCAGAAAAGCTCGGTTATTGGGAGTATTGGCACATGCAAACGGGTTCAAAGAAACATTTTTTTCATCACCTTCAAAGCCTACATAAGCGCCTTTAACTGCACGAGTAAATATTTCGGCACCTCGGTGGCGGTCAAAAAAGAACACTTTCAAATCGGCGTGCCGCATAGCTTGTCCGGCCAAAAAGGTAAGTAATGTGGTTTTACCTTGACCGGTCGGTCCGATAATGCAACAGTGAGCGACTGCAGAATCTTCCGATGAAACATGGAACTGAAAACGATACGCAGAACCCGAGGTGGTGCGAAATATGGTAATTGCTCCCGGTCCCCAGTCAGACTTAGAGAAACCTTCCGAAGGCTTGTCAAACGAAACGGCCGTCGCGACAACCCTTGATAAATAGCGATATGTTCTGGGTAGAGTTTCATATGTTGGAAACTGATTGAAGAATGTTGCTTGAGCGACCCAGCCTTCCCTAACCGGAGTTACACTGAACAAACGACATATTCTTTGAACTTCGCTCTCGGCATTATCTATTTCTTCTTTGCTTTCACCTCTTAGCATTATTGCCATAGCATATTCGGTAAGAGCTTGGTGGTCGCTATCGCTTTCTTCAATAGCGGAAAGGACTTCACTGTATTGGTCTATAACATCGCCGGAAAAGCTGGTCATGGCGGCCATTCTTTGTTGTTGTAACAATAACGCGCGAGCTTGCGGCTTAAATATCGGGCGAATATTGTGCAACAAAACCAGTTCGCAATCTATTGCAAGAAGCGAAGAAACCATCGCCTCGTCCATATAGTCTCCGGAAGAACGTATTCCCATAACAACTTCATACAACTCTTTTTCTCCGGAGAAAAATTTGATGATACCATCTTCGCCCGTGAAGTGGATATGGTCAGCAGTTAGCAGCTGATTGAGCTGCGCTCCAACTGCACCTCTAACTTTGGGCTTAGGTCTTGATACCGGAGAACATAGTTTTGAGTAGACTATAAACGGACTGTCATCAGCAGAACTTCCCTCTTCCTCAATCAAGGGCTTTACGCCATAGTCGTTTAAGGTGGCAACCAAAGACTGCGAGGCATAGTTTAGGTCTTTTAGATTTTCATCGCGGTCTGCTACCGAAAGTACTATGTAGTGGGTATTGAAGAATACTCTGTTTATATTCTCTTGCCAAACCTCAGATATCTGTTCGAGCAACGGGTTGTTAAAATTGCTAACATTTTCTTCCAGAGGTACTTTTTCTCTTATGGTAATTACTCGACAGGTAACTTGCAGGTCAGACATTCCGTCTATCCACGACTTTCTGGCCTCCAGCATAGAGGCTACCTTTTCTTCCGTAGCAAAGGCCAAATCGGCTCCGGTGACCCTAAATACACGCGCCAAAGAACCATTATAGCAACGAATCGTCATTCCGTCAGAAAGGAGCTTTTCAAACGGCATAAAGTCCGAAACGCGGGACTCTCTCGGATGAGGCAAGACCAAATGACCGAATTTGGTTGCCCAAAAGCCGGCAAATGCCGCTGCCGAAATAAAACCTATAACGGCCACCAATATTTCAAAACTTGACAGACCTTCGACGAAGATCGAGAAAAAATCATAATCAGGGTGCAAATTTATTCCCCTTTACTTTATAGAGGTTGGTTGTTTTTTTAGCGCTTTGACCATAAGCCTGTATCATGGCTGATATGTGAGGTTCTTTTATTCCCATAAAAACACTGATGACATGCCCTAAAACCAAGGATGCCATAAACCATATCGGGTTGACATTAAATGTCCCCATAAACATAAACATTATCGGAAATTGCACACCGAGATTGAGCAGAACCGGCAAAAACGGACCCCACAGAATCTTGGGAGGATTAGCAACTGCCTTTAATATTACTTCTCGCATATCAATTATCTCTCAGACTACAGCCAAGGTTATGATAAAACATCCGTTATTTTTTCGCAACAATACAAATAATTTTATCCTACACCTATTTGAAGCTCAAAAAAAACGGAAGTATTACACAACTTTATGTTAGAGCATACTTCCGTTTTATGAATAATGAGTTAACTTACTTTAGCCGTTTAGTTCTTTTTCAAGTCTTCTGGCTTCCGCTACTGATTTATCATAATTGCTTTGAGCTGTACTCAGCCTATTTCTGGCTTGATTTAACTTGCTCTGATAGTCATCATACAAAGCTTTGGCTTCTTTGTATTCGTCGTAGAGCTGAGCTGCTAGTTTTAAGCCGGCTTCATCGCCTTCTTGCAAGCTATTCTTGGCTTGAGTGTATCTAAGCGCAGCATCATCTACTACTCGGCGTTGTTGAGATACCAACCGCTCATATTTATTGATATCCGAGGATGCTTCTTGCATATCTGCCTGATATTCGCGCTGTTTATATTTTTCTGACTCCAGAGCTTTGCGTTTGTAGTCGCTTTCATAACCTTGAAGTTCATTGTTTAAGCTTTCATACTCTTGCTTAGCGGCCTCGGCTTCGCTGGCTGCAAGATTGTACTGGCTTGACAGGCGGTCTGCCAGCTGACAATCACTCGGATTTCCGCTTTGTTGACAACGTTGTAGCGCCTTTTGATACTCGTTATAGGCATTCTTAGCTGCAGCTTCTTTCTCATTTTTGGTATATTCGGCGACATCGGTTTTGTTCTTTTGCTCGACATAGCTGTTTTTAGAAGCCTGAGCTACTGCATTGGGATTAGTTTCGCTCTCATATTGGTTAACCAATATTTGATTTGCAACATCTTCACTTGAGGTTAAACGACTATCACCGGTCTGGTTGATATCCTCATTGGTATAAGAATCCAGTCTGCCGGCAGCATCGTTAGCCTCTGAGTACGCGCTGTTATAATCGCGTTGAGCTTGTTCTTTTTGTTTGGACAAATCATTGTATTCTTTATTCTTTTCTTCGTAATTGTCCTTTTTGTCACTCATCTCAGCAAGCTTATTTTCGTATTCGCGCTTCAATCTATTGATTTCGGACTGATTTGCACCGCTTGAAACAGCTTGATTGTATGCATCTTGCGCAGCCTGAGCGTCTTTCATGGCTTGATTGTACTCATCTTTGGCCGTATTCATATCATCTTTGGCACCATCAATCTTGCTATTAACCTCATCAAGAGTTGCTTTGGCATTTTCAGATTTTTCTTTAGCGTTTTCCAAATCTCTTTGAGCCTGATTTTGGTTGGCAGTCAGAGCATTTTGATATGCGTCTTCGGCTTTGTTTTTGGCTGCATCATAATCATTTTTGGTCTGCTCGAGCTGGTCTTTTTTATTATTAAGAGCAGCATTGGCGGCAGACGAAGCCTCTCTGGCTGTTGCACAAAGCGAGCTATTTGGATCTGTTGCACAAGCCTTATCTGCATTTTGTTGTTTATTCTTAGCTTCTTGTTCAAGTTGTTTTACTTGTTCTTCTTGGCTATTAACTGCAGAGTAGAGTGCGTCTGCTTCAGACATTGCTTGCTCATACTGGCTGTTAGCAATCTCGGCCTCGTGTTTCAATCTATTGGCTTCTTGCTCTTGCTCATAGGCAAGTTGTTTTTCCATTTCTTTGAGTTTTTGTTCATCTTCATTGCTTACCAGCTTATTGGCCGTATCCTCTGAGGTCTCATAGCGACTATCGCCGGTTGCATTTTCTTTCTCATTTACATAAGAAGTCAGAGTATTGGCGGCATCAAGAGCTTTTTGACGAGCATTTGCGCATTCAGAACTTCCAGGATTTTTGCTACAAATATCATCTGCATCCTTAGCTGCCTTTTCGTAATCTTCCTCAGCCTTAGATATGTTACTATCTAGAGCCTCGTTATAGGCGTGTTCCATTGACCTCTTGGCCTCATCATACTCATCTTTGGTCTTATTTAATTGCTCTTCTTTGGCCTGTAGAGAATCCTCAACTGCCTTCAAGCTATTGCGCGAAGCTTGACACAAAGGAGAGGTATCGTTATCGCCGTTACAATTCTGCTCAACTGCCTTTTCGGCACTGGCTTTTTGATTTTGCAACTGCTTAACTTCTTGTTCTTGCTTCTGCATATCGTTATACATATTGCTTACTTGTTCGCTCTTGGCTCGATAATCCTCATTTTTGCCGGCATTGCTTTCGCGATAAGCTTGATCGGCGGCAGCCTGTGCTTGAGCACGATTTTGTTGTACCTTTTGCTCTTTATTATCTGCATATTTATCATACAGGCTCTTACCTCCCGGAAGGATTGGTGCACTTTCTATAGCGTTGGTAACCACACCGACCTGCATCAAACCGTCTTGAGCTAAACCGTTAAGTTGTGATGACTTGTCGCTGATATCTGAAGCTAAGTCATTGGTCGTTGTTATGAAATTACTCTGGCCGGCCCATTCGCCATCAACATTTTCTACACCTCCGGTTGAAGCATCCCACTCCTGACCTTTCAACATAGCGTCAAAGGCATTGGTGGCTTCTCCGCTGTTGCGGCGGTCTTGCAATTCTTTTTGTTGTTCTACACTCTTGCCCATATCTTGGACGTTGTTAGATATTGTAGACATAGCATTGGTAACCGAACCAATAGCTCCAGTGGTGGTAGAGACAGCTGTGTTAACATTGCTTAAAATTATACCTGTATTGGTTACAATTTCAGTTAAGCTTGCCCCTTTCATATTTTTAGCAGCCTGCGTGATATTGGAAACAGTATCTTTTACGGTATCGACACGAGCCTTCATATCTTGAGCAACGGCAACCGTTGTCTTTACAGTATCGGCAGCTTTTTTAGCCGTTGAAATAACATCTTTGACACAGCTGGTGAAGTTAGCCCAACCAGAACCGCTGGTACCTTGGCAGAACCCTGCTGCAGATGCCGTGAATTCTTCTGCGACTTTTTCCGTATCTGTACCCTGCGCGCTAAGCTCAAACATTCTTAAACCTGTTTGTCTATCTACATTATCACCATATACATAATAGCTATCTTTGAAGGCATTGGCTAGTTGGTTAGCGCCATCGGTTTTAGTTCCGGTTGGTGTCGCGCCATCGTCCCACACCCCTATATAATAGTGGGTACCACCATCTCCGGCAACCATATATTCAATCAGTCGTCCCATATTAGCGACCAAGAACAAACCCATTGCAATATTAGCAAACCACTTCCAGCTTAATTTATTGAAAATTGCAGCCCACGCAAAGCCGATTAAGCCAAAACCGGCAAATATATACACTAAGGGTTTGAGACCAACGACAACTCTGGCTGCACGACGAGTTATCTTTTCTAGAACATCTCCTCCGGAGTCATAATTAAATTTTTCAGACCTATAGCCGGCAAAACTGTTTGCATCGCTGCCACTCATTGATATTTGGCGAGCTTCATCTATGTCTACTATTCCGTAGCTATTGTCGTTTTTTGTTCCTTGTTTTACACGACCCTGAGCAGCCAATACACTTTCTGATAACGGTCTGTCGGCCATAGCATTTTTTGCTTCTTCATATGCTGATTGAGCGGCTTCTGCTTGAGCTTTTAATGCCTCTGCCTGAGCACAGGCATCTTTTGCCTTTGCTCTGGCATCTTGAGATGTCATTGCACTGTATCTTGTACATTCCGCAGAGGCGGCTGCGGCTGCGACCGTAAGTTCATTGCTATAATTTTTCATCGAGTTGAGAGCATCAGATTGTTTACCATAATCTGAACCAGCGCTGGTAAATTCATTTTGTAATGCGTTTAGTTGCGCATCTTCTCCTGATGTACCTTCAACGGCTTGATTATGAGAATCAACCTTTTGCTGAGCCTCGGCAACAGCGGATTCTTCTGCAGCGCAATTACCTTCTCCGTTTTCTTTTTCACATTTTTTGAGAGCTTTTTCGGCATCTTTTAATGCTTTTTGATCGGCTTTTAACTGCTTCTGCTCAGCCTTGGCGGCTGCCGCATCAGCCTTCTCTTGCATTTTTTTATTTTCCCAGTAGGCCTTTGAAGCATCTTTTTGAGCATCGTTATAAGATTCATTGGCAGCGTCAAGGTCAAACTTGGCATCTTCCATTGCTTTCTTTTCAGCCTGACAAGCATTTGCACCTTTAGTTGCGACACAGGTATTATATTTTACCGAAGCATCTGTATAGGTGTTCTGCGTCATTTCTTTTGTTGACTGCGCTTGCTTCCATCTATCATTTATCGCAGTATCTTGTGCCGCCTGTGTATTTGTTGCTTTTTGGTTAGCCTCGTCGGCTTTACACTGAGCTTTACAAGCAGATATTTGCGAGCGATTACCTTTGTATGTTTCGCTACATTGCTTTTCGCAGTCACTGGCTGCAAAAACATTACTAGTTGAGAAGGCCATAATTATGCCAATCAGCATTATTACCTTGCTTATTTTAGATAATTTCATCATGGCTCCCTCCTGTATCCTTATCCGTCCTTATAATCTTATTCTGCAGTGTTTTCTTCTAAACCAGTCTCTTCAATGGCTGCTTCGGCAGCACTAGAACTGTTAGGTGGAGTATAAACATCCATACTGTCGTTCCAGTCTATGGTCTTGTTTAACTTTACTCTTTCGGTATAGGTATCATTAAATTCTTGTGTACTCATGCCGGTGGGATGTGTTAGTGTGTTGGTAATGAGACCTCCATCAAAACTGCTACATCCTGTTATCATGGCAACAATTTCTCCGGCAGAAGCTATAACCACCAGCGAAATGATTATCGCGCCCAGCCACTTCCAGTTGAGGTTACCAAAGAATCCTCCGACAGCTACCGCTATAATACCAAAACCGGCTACAACATATATCAAATCGCGTAATCTTTTGAAAATCAGAACTCCGGTAGTTACAAGTTGAGAAAACGCTCCGCCGTCAGTACCGCAGAAGTTGGCATTTTGTGTCGCACCTCCTTGGCCTTCCGTATTAACATCTCCTGTCGGTTTTGCTTTGGTCACGCATCTCCATTCGTCTGCACCATTTACATTTGACATTGTTTTAGTACATACACTTCCTTCTGGACACGGGCCTCCGCACATATCAGTCTGTGCGTAAACATCTCCGGCGCTGTAAACACAAACAAACAAGGCTATAAGAAGCACTTTTAATATGTCTTTTAACTTATACATCTTATCCTCCTATTTGCCTTAGTTCGCTTTTATTGACTGAGTTTGTTTTTGCACACCGTTACTTGTATAAAAATAAATCCAGCCTTCTTTTATTTAGGCCTTAGGCCCCGAGGCTTTTGCATAAGCCTCGAAGCCTTGACCTAAAACCTTAGTTAGTAGCTGACGAGAAGGTATCGTTAAAGCCACTAATGCTATCACCGGTTGCGTAGTTAACAATTGATCCGGCAGCAGCCAAAATTGCCAAACCTACAGCCAAAGCTGCAAACCATTTCCAGTTTACTTTTCCGAAAATAGCGGCAAAGGCAATACCTACAAGACCAAAACCACCAACGATGAAAATAATTGTTTTAACTGAGGTAAACACATTCAATGCTTTTTGTTTACCAAGTTCCATTACTGAACCCTGAGCGGCTGCATCACCAGTAAAGGCAAACAAACCTGCCAAAACTACAAGACACAAGGTCCAAATATTGTTCTTTATAAATTGCATAGTCTTTCTCCTTTTAAATTTTGCAAAACTTAATTTACTCTTTTAGAATACATAATTTTGGCAAATTTTGCCAGCAAAAACACTCTTAACAAAAAATGGTTAACATATTGTTTACACTTAATTATTTTTGCTGTAACAAAAAATTCACAGACCTTAAAAATTTCTAAACGGCATTTTTAGCAGTCTTTGCCTCGTGAATATAAAAAGAATCGTTTTTTATTGACCTCTTTCAGCTGAAGAATTTAATTTACTAATCAGCAAAAGTGCTGCTCCTATCATACCTGCATTATTCTCAAATTTGGCCTCTTTTAGTTCAAACGGCTGGGTCAAAATTTGCGAATTTACATCTTGATTAAGCTTCTCATACTCAACAAATTTGGCCATAGAACCGGATAATACTATCATCTCAGGATCAAATATATTGGCAAGCATGGTCAGACCTCGTTTTAGGTAATCTTGCCAGCGGTCAAATGCTACCTTAGCTTGATGATTACCCTCTTTTAGGCCTCTTATTACATCATAACTGGTGGCCTCAGGTCCCATACTCTCTCGGGCATTGACATTTAATCCGGTACCGGATGCAAAAGATTCAAAACAATCGTACATTCCACAACCACCGCATATTCTCTTATGACCTGAATCTACCGGAAAATGCATCTCTCCGGCGGCACCTGATTTGCCTTTTAACAATTTACCGTCTACAATTATGCCGGCTCCGACACCGGTTCCCAGCGTCAGGACAACAACATCTCTACAACCTTGCGCCGCTCCGATTGAATATTCGGCCCAACCGGCTGAGTTGGCATCGTTTTCAAGCAATACCGGTTTGTCGGTCAAGCTCATAAAGTCTGTCTTGTTATAGCCTTCCGGCAAATTGCCGACATTTGAGGTGATGGCCGTTCCATCGCGATTTATGGCTCCGGCTGTGGCAATGGCAACACCGTCAATTTCTTCCTCCAAACCTTTAACCGTTGTTTTTAACAGCTCATAAATACCTTGTGGGGTTTTTGGGGTTGAGACTTTTATGATTTCGTTTAAAAACTCACCGTGTTCATTAATTATCGAATAAGCTATCTTGGTGCCTCCGATATCAAAAGATAGTACTTTACTCATAAATACTCCTCCTTATACACATATATATTGCTTGTTATAATCGCTAATTGTTAATTTTTGGTGTTTTTTTAAATCCGTTGTTGTCTATTTTTGCACTTTATATATAATCGCCTCAGATTAATTGTTATGAAAAGAGGTTTCTATGGAAAAAATTGCCAGCTTTACCGTTGATCATCTGCGTCTAAACCGCGGGGTCTATGTTTCAAGAATCGATAATTTTGAGGGACAAACAATCACATCTTTTGATTTAAGAATGACCAAACCTAATTTTGAACCGGTAATGAACACCGCAGAAATTCATACTATTGAGCACCTTGGAGCTACTTTTTTACGAAATCATCCCGAATTTGCAAAAAAGACCGTATATTTCGGCCCTATGGGATGCCGCACCGGATTTTATATGCTCATAAGCGGGGAATACTCTTCTAGGCAAATATTGCCCTTGGTTATTGAAATGTTTGCTTTTATCCGCGATTTTGAGGGCGAAGTACCGGGAGCTGCCGCCAAAGATTGCGGAAATTATTTGGATATGAACTTGCCAATGGCCAAGTTCCTGGCTAACCGCTACCTAAATGAAACACTTCTTGTTGCAACCGATGAAAACCTTATTTACCCTAAATAACAGAAAGAACCGATTATGTCTGATTTTATTAAACAATTTATTCGCGATGTACCTGATTTTCCTAAAAAAGGTATTCTGTTTAAGGATATTACCACAGCGATCAAAGATCCGGATTGTTTCAAGGCTATTATTGATGAGTTTTACAGCCTGTTCAAAGATAAAAAAATCGATAAAATTGCCGCTATTGAATCTCGAGGATATATCTTTGGCGCTCCTTTGGCCTATAAACTTGGCTGCGGATTGATCTTGATGAGAAAACCGGGGAAACTACCCGCTCAAACCATAAGCGAAAGTTATGATTTGGAATATGGTCAGGCACAACTTGAAATTCATACTGACTCCATTGAAAAAGGAGAAAGTATCCTGATTATTGACGATCTTTTAGCCACCGGCGGTACGGTCGAGGCTGCTTGTAAATTGGTAAATCGACTTGAGGGAAATATTGTTGCAACGGCATTCTTGATTGAGCTTACTGACTTGAACGGCTCTAAAAAAGTTGAAAAATATGCTCCCGTCATTTCTGTACTTAAATATTAAATAAAGGAAAATCTGATGAAAATAGGCCTTATTGTTGCCATGCAAAAAGAACTAAAGCTTTTTGCCGATAAATTGGTGAATTGCAAAAAAACAAATGTTAATCACCTGGAGTTTTACTGCGGTAATCTCGGCAGTCACCAAATTTATTTGGTACAAAGCGGTATAGGGAAAGTATGTGCGGCAATAGCCTGCATAGAAATGATAAAAAACTTTAATCCCGATTGTATTATCAACCTTGGTGTTGCCGGAGGAATCGATAAAGTAATCGGAGTTATGGATATTGTCGCAGCCAAAAATATTGCTTACCACGATGTTTGGTGCGGAACAGGTAATGAAAAAGGACAGGTACAA
This sequence comes from uncultured Pseudomonadota bacterium, assembly GCA_949297185.1. GTDB lineage: Bacteria > Pseudomonadota > Alphaproteobacteria > RF32 > CAG-239 > CAZU01. The sequence continues at coordinate 67,690 of CASFRM010000006.1, read as the reverse complement.
GGTCTGCCGGCTAAATTTGCCTCCGACGAAAAATTGGTTAAGCTGTTTGAATCCATAAAGTCTGATGTAAAAATTGTTTGTGCCGATATTGTGTCGGGTGATCAATTTATTTCTGATATTGATGAACTTAGAAAAATAAAAGCAAATTTCCCCGAAGCCGTTGCCGTGGATATGGAATCGGCCGCAATAGCACAAACTTGCTTTATTTATAACAAACCGTTTTTATCAATGCGAATTATCAGCGATACACCGGGAATCGAAAATCATAACCAGCAATATCTTGATTTCTGGAATGATGCGCCCAAAAAATCGGTTGATATGGTGGAAAAGCTATTGGATTTGCTGTAAATAGCTATCTATGGCCGCTAATACTCTTGATACCGTATCGTTTATTTTTTCGTCTTTGCTCTCAACGACTATGTCAGCTTGTGAGTAGTATGGATATTCTTCGTTGATATAGTTACTTATCTTGTCGCGCAACTTTTCATCGTCGCCATTTAGGAAAGGACGGTGCTGGCGTCCGGCCGTGCGATTGCACAAAACATCAACATCGGCTTTAAGCCAAACGGTTATAGCTCTTTCTTTGGCTAACTTGCGAGTTTGTTCGCAGACAAAAGAACCTCCTCCGGAGGCTAAAACGCAGCTATTACCGGACAAAAGTCTCTTCATCACTCTGGCTTCTCCGGCTCTATATTCCTCGGCACCAAAACATTTTAACACATCTACTAAGCTAAGCCCTGCTGCTTTTTCTATTTCCATATCCCCGTCGATAAACGGTAAGGCAAGTCTTTGGGCCAATCTTTTGCCGACCGAGGTCTTACCACTGCCCATCAAACCTACCAACAATATTATTTTATCTGTTTGTATATTCATTTTTCGTTTATCTTTCAAAATTATTTTGCTAAATATATAAATAACATATTTTTTTCGCAACATCTTTTTTGATAAGGAGTTTTTTTATGCGTAGAGAAAAATCATATACTTTGTATTATGTAATAGCTGCCGTAGTACTAATTGCCGCCGGCGTGGCTTTGGTTCATGAGGTGCCGTTAACACAGGAACATGTTGAAGAAGTGTTGAAATAAAAGGAAATGAATCGCGATATTCTTGCCGATTTTTTGGATATGATGGCTGCCGAACATGGTTTGGCCGAAAATACTTTACGCTCCTATGAGCGTGATTTGGAACAGTTCTTTGAATCCTGCAGTAAGGATTATCACGATATCAACGAGAAAGATATTAAAGAATTTATCGCCTTTCTTAAGTCACAAGGTTATGCCGCTCGTTCTATTGCCAGAAAAATATCGGCATTAAATGATTTTTGCAAATTTTTGATGTCCGAAAATGAAATTGCAAAAAACCCGATGCTAAATATTTCGGCACCTAAAAAAAGCCGTAGCCTGCCTAAATTTTTAACAAGGGATGAAATAAATCTATTAATTGAGGCGGCCGAACATAATCCTGATAACACTCACAAACGAACCGCTACCATGCTTAAGTTAATGTATGCCTGCGGACTAAGGGTGTCTGAACTGGTATCTCTGCCGCTTAATTGTATTAACTTTGATAAAAAGCAAATTTTGGTCAAAGGCAAAGGTGCCAAAGAAAGGCTTATTCCGGTCGCGGATGTCGCACTGAAAGAAATATTGCAATATTTAGAGATTAGAAAAAAACTGCTAAAAGGAGCAGAAAAACCTTTCTTGTTTCCTTCTAACTCTAAGGAGGGGCACCTGACCCGTGATGCCTTCTTTAAGGCAATTAAGAATCTGGCTGTCTTAGCAGGAATTTCACCGGAAAAAGTATCCCCCCATGTGCTGAGACATTCTTTTGCTACACATTTATTAAATAATGATGTGGATTTACGTTCGGTGCAGATGATGCTGGGACATAAAGATATCACCACAACCGAAATTTATACTCATATAATAACCGAAAAATTGATTGATGAAGTAAAAAGCAAGCATCCCTTAGCCAAACTTAAACTTTGACTACTTTCTTTCGTATGCACTATGGACTTTTTTGGCTCCTTCTTTGGCTACATCGCTCACCTTTTGAGTAGCTGTTCCTGCGGCTTTGGTTGCAGCTCCGGCAGCTTGGGTAGCTGCACCTACCCCCATCATGGCTGCACCGGCGGCCTTGCCTATGACGCCGCCTCCGGCGACCAAAGTTTTTCCGGCTTTACTTATACCGCTTCCGACCTTTTGAACGCCACTGCCAATAGCCTTTACTCCGCCACTAACTTCTGATGCCGCACCGCCGACAATTCCAACCAAACCACCGGCATCGTGGTATTTATTGGCAACAGCATTACCCAATGGCTGGGAGACTTTATTTGCCATTCCTTTGACTGTGGAAGCGGCCATTGTTCCTATTTTTCCGGTCATGCCGGCAAAGGCTCCGCCTGAAGCCAGTTTGTTGGCTAACGGATTTACTTGTGAAACAAATTTATATCCCATAAGACAAGAGAATATTATCAATAAAAATCCTATGCCGCCAATTTCCGTAGCCTGGTATAACGCCTCAATATTTTGCTCATTAATAGCGGCGGCTATTTTGTCAAAGCCATACCCCATTGCATCTTGCAATGCCGTTGAATCTTCTTTTGATCGTTGAGCAAATACCATCGACTGGTTAAGGATTTCAAAACATACACTAACTACAAATCCGGTAAAGAACATTACAAAAAATGTGTTTAAGAGCATTTTAAATCCCGTTGAAGCATACTGTCCGGTTGCTCGAAAAGGCCATCCGGCAATCATCAGCGGCATCATCGCTCCGATGATAGCAAGCTGCAACAACGCGTCCATAAAGTAAAAAGCAAAGGTTATTGTCAGCAAAAATCCGAAAATAACAAATATTGCCCCCAGAACTACCATTCTCAGCCCTGAAACGATCTTTTCTGCATCTATTGCAATAGCTTCCTTGCTGCCGACGCAAAATAACGAGGTTCCGATTGCTTGCATATAGGAGAGCTGATATTGAACAGATCTCAGATAATATTCTATATCGCTATACAATGTTCGCGGAGCCTCATCACTTCCTCCGGTTCTGAGATTAAAATATTGCATTGTGGTGGTGGTAATAGGCTCTGCTGCCTTGGTGTCATCAGGCAATTTTGCTGATATTATTTGCTGTCCCATTTGTAATCCGCCATCCAAAACAGGAATTATGAAATAGCGAAACAAATCGGAAGAATGCGTGAGAAGTAGAATTGCCAGCGCGACCTTAAAACCTTGCTTGACGATAGCTGACAGGAATTTTGGAGCATCTTGTTTGGTCATCGGGAAAACTTGTTTTAGCGCATGCAAGGCAAGCCATAGAGCAAAAAGAAGACCTACTATGGTAGCAAACGGGGCTGCAAATGTGTCAAAAGAATGGATAGTCACATTATTGGAAGTTCCGAAAACAACCGCAGTCAGCGGGCAGAAAAAACATTTTTGCATATTATAGAGCTTAACAGGCAAAACTTCACAGCCAGAGAAAGAACCGCCACCATAGGCAATAGAAGTATCTCCTGACATTATCAAGTTATAACTTCTGCCTTGACTGTCAGTAAAGGGGTGTTTTTCTTTACTCCATGTTATCCCTAATTCCTTGTGCATGTTTTCTGACAAAAAACCATTCGGTTCTATCACAAGAAATTGCTGATCCGTATCTATTACCGTCCCAAAAAAACTCTCCACAGAGGTATTGAAAGGTGTACATTCCGGCCAAACAGTATATAAATCATCAACAGCAACGTCTTGTTTAGAAACACATCTGGACCAATCTTCTTCTTTTCTGTATGTTTCCCAAGCTTTTCCAAATTCTTTTTTTGAAGCGATGTGTCTGCACCTCAAGCAAACTTGCGTATTGCCATCACAAACTGTATCGTTGTCTCCGCAAATTATTTTGCGCGAGCCAGAGCTTTTATCAAGAATCTCAAGATATTCCATTCCTCCGTGGCCTTTGGCAAACTCGGCGGCGGATTGAGCTTCAAAAGTTTGAGCAGACGCAAATGTCGGTATCGTAATGCTAAATAGCAATACTGCAAAGGCTATTTTTAGTATGTTTTGTCTGCTTTTTTTCATCGTTTTTCGCCAAGCTTATGGGACAAATTTATCCTATTGAAGAAATTATAACATATAAATTACTTAAAAAGTGTTACAATTTTTTGATTTTTTTATTTCAACAAAATTTTTTATTTTTTTCTAAAAATTTGTGGATTTTTTTATGCCGCTATTGCCAAGAGTCGCATTTTGATTTATCTAGACTTTAGAGGGGTTTGTCTTATGCCAAAAACAGTTCTTAAAGCTTTTGCTTACAGTTTTTCGGTATCTCTGTTTGCTATAATGGCTGCAAACAGGGCTTTTTGGTATGAAAAACCCACTGAAATTCAACCCCTTGACATTAAAGATAAAAGCATTGTGCTATTCTTAAAAGACACTTCCGCTTCGCCTTATCCCGTAAAAAAAATTGCTCTTAATGTGCTGCCCGAAGTCACCAAACAACCTCTAGACGACAAATCCCATGAGGTGATATTGGCAGATACATTAGACAATTTTGATTTTCCGCTGGAAATCGAACGAAGCATTGATCCGATAGAAGAAAAAATTGAGGATAATAACAAGGTTATATTAGCTGATGTGCTGTACTCGCCAGATAAACCTTTGGAAAGTCCTAAGATTGAGACCGAGGCTGTATACACACCACAAACCGCGCCTCAAAAGAAAGCAGATGTAAAAATAGTTGCAGCAAAGGTTTATAACGGGAGCGAACAAGAAGAACAACTTTTACCTAAGAAAAATGTTGTAAAATATGATGACATTTCAATACCTTTGCAGGATGATAAACAGCAGAAAATACTTTTGGCCGACAAACAGATTAAAATCGGTGACCCCCAGAAGCTTAACCATGTGGCTTTGAATGAAAAAAACATTCCTATAGAAAGCATGGAAAAAGAATTAAAAAAATCATCTACTGAAAAAGACGAAGCTGTTGAGCAACAAGAATGGAAGTCGTTAAAAGATTCACCTTGGGAAGTTGCTCAAATAGGAGGAAAATCAAAAAACAGGTTATCCTCAAAGGCAACGAATGACGAAATCAAAAAACACCTGTCTCCAGAAATAAAAGAAGGCGGAGTAAAAGTTGCAGCCGAGACAGTAAAAAATCTTATTATACCAATACCAGAAGAAATAATAAAAGATGAAAATCTGACCCCCACGCTTGCATATCCTGCGACTTCGGAAGATGCCAAGAAAGAGAAAATTATTGAAGCAAAAATAAAAAACCAAGAAAAAATCAAAGAAGCCAAAGAACATTCAGAAAAAAGAAATACCGCCCTATTGTCCGCTATTGAAGATGAAGACATAGAGGAACTCACAACACCCCCTTCGGATGCTGAAAAGACAAAAGAACAGCCCTTGGTCGAGGATAAACAAAAAAAGGCAGAACCGGCGAAAGAAGAAAAGCCTACAATTTTACGGGCTCTAAACTCCGTATTTGGCAAGCAAAGCTCCGAAGAGGAGATAAACCAAGCAAAAGAACGCGCCTTGGCTAAAGCAAAAATCAAAAGATCTATTTCTCAAAAAGGCAAAGTCACAAAAAGGCTATCGATAATGCCGACAGAAATTAGACTTTCGTTTCAGCCAAATCGAGCCGAAATTTCAGGACAAACCTTGCGTTGGGTACAGGCGTTTGCCGGAAAAATTGCGGAGACACCGGATGCAGCATTGGAGATACGCATTGACGGCACCAGCTCAACAAACCTACAACAGAAGAGGCTTAACCTGCTGTATAACATTTTAACCAATAAGGGGCTTGATTACGCGAAAATAAACACAGTGTTTACCTCGCGAGAGCCAAATAGTTTTGTTTTGCGAACAATAAAAAGCAAAAACAAAGGAGGAACAAACGGAAAAATAAATACAATAAACTCGCCACAGCATATACAATGGTAATAACTGTTTGACGGTGCTTGATTATTTATTTTTCAATAGTATGATAAGGAAAATATGATGGGAAAATCTATTCAAAGGATTGCAAAGATGTACTTAAAAAAGAATTGCCTTCTGGCGGTATTGTCTGTTATTGCTCTTAGCGGATGTAGCAATACATATACTCTTTGGAGCTTACCATGGAATGATGAGGAAGCGCCGGTAGAGGAAGTGGTAATTTACACCCAAGAAGGAAATCAACCGGCACCCACCATCACGCCCACCGCGCAGAACAATGCTAACGACCGTTTTGTTGATTATAGAATGACTGATGCTGATTATCGTGAATTCGGCGAAAGAAGTGTTACAGATCAGTACATCTTGTCTAACGGTGTCGGGAGCAATATGGCTGCTGCAATTCCTCCGACAATAGATGAAGAAGTTACAGATTACGAAGAAGCTGTTAACGAGGCTATTTCCGAAGCTGAAACCGCAAATGCCAGCGACGCTGAGTATAACAGCGGGGACGACGCAGTCGAGGATTGGCTTGCGGAAGAAGGCAGCACTTTGAAAGGTCTACTTTCTGACTGGTGCGAAAGATCCGGTTGGAGATTGGTATGGAATTCTAACAGAAATTATACTTTAGCTGCAGGAGCTATGTTTAGAGGAAGATTTGCTGATGTGTCTTCGGCATTAATCAGAAATTTTGCCAGAGCAAAACCTGCGCCCATGGCTACTTTTTATAAAGGAAACCGTGTCTTAGTAGTTGAAACAAGGGAGGATGAAAATGCTTATAACTAATTTGAAAAAGATAGGTGCCAGTATCTGCGCCATCACCGTTGTTGCTTCATGCTCTGTTTCTACTACGATGGACGATGTGGTTGAGAAAAATATTGAAGCTGCTTCGACACTACGCGAAGAAGCTAAAGCTCCAACTAAAATTGCCAATCAAGATTTGGTTAAAGTTAATGACGATATTTGGTTGGGCAATACCAGTAAAATTGAGTATGAGGGTGAGCCGTTGCCTTCTTATTTGGAGAAAAATGACGGTATAACTTTGGTTTCTAACAGACCTATAAGCTTGTATGAAATCGGTGATATGCTCAATCGTACTACCGGACTTGGAATAAGATATTCTTATGATTTGGAAGCAGATGTTAGAGCAAAAGGTGAAAGCAACAAGCCTTCGTCTTTATTGCCGACCGGAGGTGAATGGGCTTCTCCTGATACCATGATGGTTTCGTATCAAGGACCTTTGAGCGGTTTCTTGGATGAAGTATCTTCGCGCTTTGGTGTTTGGTGGAAATATGACAATAAAGATATTTATTTCTATCGTTTTATTACCAAAACTTTTGTTATGTACTCTTTGCCGACCAAGCCGAATATGAATGTTAATATCGGTGGTTCTGCTTCGGGAAGCGGAGGTTCTTCGTCTATCAGTTTAACATCTTCAATTGATGTTGAAATGTGGACACAGTTTGAAAAAACCATCTCTTCAATGATCGGTTCTGATGCAAAATTGACTGTTTCACCGTCAGACGGCACAATTACATTAACTGCTACACCAAATGATATAAAGCTGGTTGCTAAATATGTTAATGAACAAAATGCACGTTTGGCAAGACAAGTTGCAATTTCGGTTAAAATTATGCAGGTTACAATAAGTGATTCTGATTCTTACGGTCTTGATTTGAAGGCAACATTCGATGATGGTGTTACTTCGGTTGGAATTACCGGAACACAAGGAATCGCGGCATCCGATGATTTGTCTAATGCGATATCTTGGGGTATATTAAAAGATAATTGGTCTGCCGATGCTATTATGCAGGCAATATCTAAGAAAAACAGAACCACTCTGATCACCAGCGGTACGGTAACTACTTTGAATAATAAACCAGCGCCGATTCAAGTAACGCAGAAACAAAATTACATTTCTGAGATGACAAAGACAAATAACGGCACCGATGGAGATAATTATGATATCTCTGTTACAACAGAGGAAATCGAAACCGGTTTCACTTTGGACGTGTTACCTAGAATTTTGGAGCACGGAAGAATGTTGGTTATGTTTAATATGACATTATCAGATTTGATTTCTCTTGAAAAGGTAAGCTTCGGAAATGAAGATGAGAACCAATATATTCAAAACCCGAAAGTTGAATCTCGTGCCTTTACTCAAGAAGTTGCCCTGAGTTCAGGTGAATCGTTGATTTTGACCGGATATGAAAAAACTTCCGACGAAACTACAAAAACCGGCACCGGCTCGGCAGAATCTTCTCTGTTAGGTGGAAATGCCAATGCAGCAAGAGAGCGTAATATCTTGGTTATTGTTTTGACACCGGTGGTTTTGGAAACTCCGTTGTCACCGGAAACCAGAATGACTATGAACTAGCTTCTTTGCAGGAGATAAAAAAGTGCTTGATGAAGCAAAGCTGTTAGATGACGATTTAGAGGGAGGAAACTCCCGTAAGACTTGGGGCACATCAATTAATGTCGATGGCATTAGTTACGCTACAAGTTTGTTCTGGCAGCCATTACAAAATGCCAAGGATTATTTGCAGGAAGTTGAAGATGCTTCAAATAGTATCTTAGAAGGTGCTGATCTGTTCTGTATAAAAGGAGGTAAAGCTCCTCAGTTTGGTATTTGTGTATCGCATGAAGGCTTTAAAAAAGGGCAATCATCAGCAATTGTGGCTTTGGTTACAGCTTTATCCGATGTATCTTCGTTCGTTGCGGTTTTTAAAACTCAAGAAGGTTGGTGGTATACATGCGTTCGTAATGATATCATCTTATCTGACGGCGATATGCTGTTTTTGAATGAAGAAGAAGCAAAAAATCAGTTCTTATCAATGTTGGCAGTGCCTGATTGGGGTAAGAAAATTGCTCCGGCAGAGTGGGGACTTGACGACACCGAAGATGCAGACTTGGGCGATTTACTTTCCCGTGGTGCCAAAGCCAAGTTACAGAAGATAAAAGGCCTACGAGGTTCTAAACTGATTGCCGTTGTTGTGGTTTCGGCCGTCGTTGGATTATGGTTGGTTTCAACTTTGGTTGATAAAATATTTTTTACACCGGTTAAAAGACCAGTATCCGTCCCGGTTAGACCGAAAGTTATTCAACCGGTTGAGGTTAAAGAAGTTCCTAAACCATGGGAAAAAATTAATAATCCAGCAGAGGTTATGGATAGGTGCTTTGAGGGAATTAATCAGCTGGCGCAGATTATGCCTCCCGGATGGGATATTGGTTTGATAAGCTGCTCAAAAAACTTTGTAGCGACATCGTGGAGACGAGAGTTCGGCATTATGGATTGGATGAGTGACGCTTTAGAAAAATCGGGAATCAAGTTTGCGGGATACCAGTTTGATAATACCGGAAACAATATTACTGCCTCTATAAACTTGGAACCGGCACCGCAATTATTATCCCCTCCGGAATATAATATGGTCGACTTGCGTAATAAAATAAACAATCAATTTCAGTCATTGGGGTTGCAGATTTCTTTGTCGGAAGAAACAATTAAGACTAGTGCACCCGCGCAAGCTGCCCCCAAGGGTAAAGGGCCAGCGGCGAGAGTTCCAACTCAGCAGCCTACAGTGTTTAGAGCGCTAAAGTTTTCTTTTAGTTCGCCACATGATCCGACTGTGTGGGCAAAATTGTTAACAAAATATTCAGGTCTTGAGTTTAGACTGATAACCTATTCACCAGACAATAATGTTTGGCATTATGAAGGAGCTATATATGTCTTGTAAGAATTTAAATTTATTATTGACGACAATCTTTTGTTCTTTGGCGCTTGCGGCTGGACAAGTAAAGGCTCAGGGTTTAGTTTCTTTGTCAGAAGAAGCTATGTTTGACGATGGCTTGGATACAGAAATGGAATTGCCGGCACAAGAAGTTCCAAATATAACCGAAGAAGGGCAGACTTCTCCAGAGTTGCCTATTATCAATGCTCCAAAACAGTCTGCAAATGCTCCTTTACCGCTGGCAAATGATGTTTTGGTCAGCGAAATTGACATTGTGGAGGAAGATAATAACAACGGCGGAGCTGAGGAGTTAACTCTGCTTGCAGAGCAGGAAAACGCCACTGCCGAGGGCACTGATTTGTTTTCACAGATGTCTGATATTGAAAAAAGAACAGCTCTTTTGAACTTGGAATTAAAGAGAGAAAAGCTTAAAAATGAGATTGAAGCCGTAAAAAATCAGCGACGCCAAGCTTTGCAGCAAGAAAAAGAGAGAATCGAGCAACTAAAGCTTAAAAATTTGGCTTTTGAAAAAGAACAAGAGCAGAAGGTTTTGGTTGAACAACAAAAGTTACGCGATTTGGATATAAAATTTGAGACCTTGCGTCAGGAAAGAGTATTGGGAGCATACAAAAACAAAATGCTTGAAGAAAACCAACTCTGGATTGAAAATAATGCCAAATTTTATAAGCAAATTGAGGACTTGAGAAATTCTAAAAAAGCACTTTTGGAAGACATGAAAACAAAGGTTACGGCATTGAATACCGCAGCTACCGATGCTAAAAAATCTTTTATGGCTAAGGTTGATCAATATGAAAAAGATGCTGAGAACCTGAGAGCCCAAATTGACATTCTGCGCCAGAGAACAGAAACTCTGGAAAGAGAGAATGAGCAAATGAGAAATAATCCTTTTGCAAATGGTAGTGCCACCCCCAACAGTGACGAAGATAGTTCCGCAGAAAAATCCGCCAATGAGCCGGTGGAAACTGATTTATCGCAACTATATGCCGTTACCGAAATTAGAGGACAAGGTGGAGAATTGGTTGCAAAATTACTGAATACAGGCGGTGTCTCTTTCTATGTTAAAAAAGGAACGGCTCTGCAATCAGGACATATTGTAGATGAAATTACCACAACTTATGTTGCAGCAAGTAAAGGAAGCAGTAAAAGTTACCTCTATTTTTCTGCCGGCGGCATAGTTCCAATGGAAACATCCGGCTTCCAGCTTGATCCTGAAGTTGCTGCCAGAATGCAAGCTGCTCAAGCACAGGGCAGTAATGCTTCCAGTGTGAACAACAATAATTCCAGATCTGGTTTAATATCTACTCCTTTATAACTTTGATTTGATTAATTAAGGTGAAAAATGGAAAATTCTGAAGAGCAGGAAAAAAACTTAACTCAAGCCGAGGCTCCAGCCTCGGCTGCTCCTGTGTCTGAAGACGCTGATAAAGCATCGGAGGCTGAGAAAGGCTCAATAACCGAGGTTTATTTTTCTAATAATAACAAGCTCCTTACCCTACCCGGTTCACCGCTGGCCGTAAATGATGATACCAGAAGACTTTTGGCTTTATTCTCTGATGGCCGTTTTTTGGTTGTAGAAGCCCATAAATTTGACGGACGAGTTTTAAGCTTTGAGGTTTTGGCTCGTAAGAAGAAAGTTGCTATTGCGAAACCAACATATGTTTCGCAAAATGAATTAAATGCGATTTACGCAATAGGCGAGCGTGCTCAAGCTGCCGAAGAAGTTTCGGCTGATGCAGAGCTTGACCAACTACAAATGCAAAAAGACTTTGTTAATGTGGTGGCAAGAGCTGCAAGCAAAAAGGTGTCGGATATTCATGTCGTGGTCGCTGATAATACCGTAATTATGTTTAGAGTTAACGGTATGATGCAAGTTGAGATGGAATATAATAAAGAATGGGGCGAATCATTTGTCCGCGCAGCTTTTGCTTCGGCAGATATTTCTGACTCAAACTATGCGCAAAACGAATTCCAAGGAGCACAGAAATTAGGTTCTACTCCGCTGAGAGGTTCTAAGGGCAAATTGATGCTGCCACATAATGTATTGGCTATCCGTTTGCAATTTAACCCAATTGCTTTCGGCTCGCAATATTTGGTTATGCGTTTACTTTATGCCGATGATAATCCTGATGGTTCAGGTGATTTGGCGGCTCTGGGCTTTGGTCAATTTGAAGAAGATTTATTTTATCGTTTACGCGCCGTTCCGGTCGGAATGAGCATCGTTGCCGGCCCCACCGGTTCGGGCAAATCCACCACTTTGCAAAGAAATATGATTAAGCTTTTGCAAGAAAAAAATTATGAGCTTAATTTGTTGACGGTGGAAGATCCTCCTGAGTACCCAATTCCGGGCGCAAGACAAATGCCGGTTACAAACGCCAATACCGAGGAAGAAAAGGCCGAACAATTTACCAAAGCTTTGTCGGCAGCTTTGCGTTCGGACCCTGATGTTATTATGGTGGGCGAGATCAGAGCCTTAGCGGCAGCACAGCTTACTTTCCAAGGTGCCTTGTCAGGTCACGGAATGTGGTCTACCCTACACGCAAACTCTGCTCCGGCAATTATTAACCGTTTTAGAGATATGGGGGTTGAAACTTTTAAGCTGCTTGACCCAGAATTGATTAAGGGGTTGATTTCTCAACGCTTATTCAGAAAGCTTTGCCCGCATTGCAGGATGTCGGTTAAAGAAAGACAAAATGATCCGTCATTTAGTCGTTTGCGTACGGCCTTGGGTGACTTTGGTGTGGAAAATACTTATGTCCGTGGTCCGGGATGTAAGTTCTGTAACGGCACTGGTATTAAGGGGCGTATGTGCGTGCCCGAGATTATTTTGCCGGATGCAACATTCTTGGAATTGATGATTAAGGGTGAAACACGACGTGCAATCGATTATTGGACATCGGATTTGAACGGCAGAACATTAAAAGAAGCTGCCATGGAGCGAATGCTCAAAGGACTTATTGATTTGGACGAAGTTGAAAGATGGTGCGGATTGCTTGATCAGCGTCCGGTATACTAGTTTGAGGGCGATAAAATGGTTGATGAAGAACTGGTAAGTAAGAAAAAAAACTCAAAATCTTTACAAAAAGCGATGCGTAATCTTAACAAAGCCGAGGAAATGTACGCCCGCTTAATGATTATGTTTGCAAGTAAGACCAGATTGAAGCTCTATCGTAAAATTGCCTCTTTGATGCGTAACCGCTTTTCATTGATGGATGCTCTGGATATGTTACACGATGGAGCATCAAACGGAGGAAAAAACCCCGGGGAACCATTGGCCATTGCCATTGCTGCTTGGGGAAGAAGCTTAAATAACGGTAATACTTTTTCCGATGCTTTAAAAGGTTGGGCTCCGGACAGAGAAAGATTGATGCTTTCGGTAGGTGATGTATCAGACTTGGAAGGTGCTTTGTTAAACCTGATTAAAGTTACCGAGGGCTCGACCAAAATGATTAGACCTATCATCGGAGCAATTTCTTATCCGAGCTTTTTGATGATGATGGCAATTTTGATCATTTATGCTATTGGTGTGTACATGGTGCCGCCAATGATTGATGCTGCTCCGAATGTTAAATGGACAGGTCTTGCCAGAGACTTGGTTGACTTGTCGGCATGGATTAAAGACAATTGGTTAATCGCTTTTTCTTCTTTGCCTATATTAATGGCTGTCATATATTTTACCATCAGTATATGGACCGGAAAAATAAGAGCCGTATTTGACAACATTCCGCCATGGTCATTATATAAAACCTTCGTCGGAATTAGTTGGTTGTTGGCTATGGCCGCTTTGGTTAAGGGGGGAACTCCGGTTTCTACGGCATTGCGTGCGTTACGGCGTGATGCAACCAAATATCTAAAAGAACGAATTGATAAGACTTTGGTTTATGTCAATAACGGTGATAACTTGGGGCAAGCTTTGGCAAAAACAGGCTTGGTGTTTCCGGATAAGGAAATTATTGACGATTTGAAAATATACTCCGAATTAGATAACTTTGAAGAAGCTTTGGACAATCTGGCTAACGAGTGGCTGGAAGAATCGGTTTATACCATTGAAGAAAAAGCCGGAATTCTTAACATGGTGGCATTGTTGGCTATCGGTGGTGTTATTGCTTGGGCGGTTATGGGAACCTTTGACATGCAAGACCAAATTACAAGCAATATGGGAACTTAGGGTGAAACTATGGGAAAGATAAAAGCCTTTTTTACAATTTTGTGGGTAATGTTTTGCCAATGGAAGGTTGCCATAATTTCGGCAGTGATTGTGTTTGCCTTGGCCTTGTCTTTATTAGCAATAGTTCGCGGACAGCAAAATGTGGGCGCTTTTGAGGCCGGTAATCAAGTTACAATTTTGGCAAAAAACATCTGCGGGGCTTATAAGATGCGACCGGACTTTTGGGGTTTAAGCACAAAAGAAGTGATAAATCAGAAGCTTTATCCGACCGATATGCGGGTAGAAAACGGCAAGTTAAAAGGATATTTTGCTAATGATGTGGAGATTGGAGCTGATGAAAGCGGTATGGCAGTTATGCCGTCAATGAGGAGTTTTGTAATTGCTTATAACGACTTAAATAAAAAACAATGTATAGCCTTGGCTTCACATCAATTTGAACACGATTTTTGGTTATCGGTCAGCGAATTAGTAATCAAGAATAATAAATCTGAGCAGATTTTTAGCTGGAGTAACGAGGAGTTTGCTTTGCCGGCAAAACGAAATAATGTTGCTGATGTCTGTGACGACGTAAATAAAGTAATTTTTAGGTTTGAACAATAGGATTGTTTACTTTATTTTAAGTTATTTGAGTATAGAATGTCCCTAAATGGAGTTTTTAATTGTATAAAAACAAACATGAGTGTATAATAGATAATTAGAAATGCTTAATTTTATGGAGTATAAAAAAATGTTATCAGGTGCTAAAATAAATGAATCCGGTCGTTCGATGGTCGAAATGCTTGGTGTGTTGGCTATTGTCGGCGTCTTGTCGGTCGGTGGTATTGCCGGTTATTCTAAGGCTATGGCAAAATTTAAACTTACAAAAGCTCAAGATCAAATAACAATGACCCTTATGAATGTGCGTACGGCCTATGCTTCCAGTCCGACTTATAATGGTCTGGATAATGCCACCGCTGCAAAATTTAACTTGGTTTCCGCAGATATGATTGCCGATGCTGATGGCGGTGAGTTGAATGGGGCTTTTGGCGGAGCAGTCACGGTAAGTGCTTGTGGTGAGAGTGATTGTACTGATGTTGGTGCTGAAGGAGACGGGTATTTTTATATTAAAATGGAAGGTTTGACTGCTGATGCATGTATGTCTATGCTTACCGCTGATTGGGGTTCTGACGGCATGATGGGAATGATAATTGGCGACGAAGGCAAGAAATCCTCAGAATTGCCGTTATCTATGGATGCCGCAGACGGTTTATGCTATCCTGAGGGTGAAAATAAAGCCACTCCGGATATTACATGGGTATATTACTAGTCTCGTGTTTTATTAATTACTTGAGCCTCGTTGCACCTGACGGGGCTCTTTTAGTATGAAGGATGAATTGATTATGACGACGGCATTGGTTTTGGAAGGCGGGGCTAAACGCGGTATCTATACCGCCGGTGTATTGGATGTGTTGCTTGAAAATAATATCATGGCTGATGCCGTATTCGGGGTGTCGGCGGGAGCTATACATGGCTGTACTTATGTGGCCGAACAAAATGGTCGTTCAATCCGTTATAACCTTAAATACGGCAACGACCCCAGATTTATGAGCCTTAAAAATTGGCTCAAAACCGGAAATGTGGTTGATACCGAATTCTGCTATCATGAGTTGCCGGATATCCTCGACCCGTTTGACCATGATGCTTTTGAAAACAGTAAATGTAAATTTTTTGCCGTCTGCTCTAATATCGAAACCGGAAAAGCCGAATATATCCATTGTCCTTCATTAAGAGGTGACAATATCAATTATCTCAGAGCTTCTGCTTCTCTACCGTTTTTTTCGCAAATCGTTGAAGTGGGCGGGCTAAAATTATTGGACGGCGGCATTTGCGACAGTATCCCGCTTGAGGCCGCTCAAAATATGGGATATAACCGTAATATCGTGATTTTGACCCGACCGGACGGTTATCGCAAACCTCCGGCGCACAACGGTTGGTTGGCTAACTTGGTATATCGTAAATATCCTTTGTTTGCCAAAGCTATTGCCCAAAGGCATATTATGTATAATCAAGAGCTCGATTATATTGCCAAAGAGGAAAAGAGTGGTAACACTTTAGTTTTGCGACCGTCAAAAAAAATAAAAATCGGCAAGATGGAGCGTAACCTTGATATTGTCAAGCAGATGTATGAGCTGGGGCGTTTTGACGCATTAAGCAACCTTGAGAAAATCAAGAAGTTTTTAGAGCAAAATTAGATTCTCGGGACAAGCCCGAGAATGACATTTCTTTTTTATCGTCACCCTCGGACACCACATAATCGTCACCCTCGGACTCGTTCCGAGGGTCTCGCAAAACTTGACTCCTTAATGAGATTCTCGGGACAAGCCCGAGAATGACATTTCTTTTTTCTCGTCACCCTCGGACTTGTTCCGAGGGTCTATTCATTATGAGGTTCTCGGGACAAGGCTGAAAATGACATTTGTTTTTTATCATCACACTCGGACACCACATAATCGTCACCCTCGGACTTGTTCCGAGGGTCTATTCATTATGGATTCTCGGGACAAGCCCGAGAATGACAGTGCCTAAAACTTATTAGATTCTCGGGTCAAGCCCGAGAATGACAATAAAAAAACACCGCCCGAGAATAACAATAAAAAAAACACAACCAAAGTAACAATAAATGCTTGGCCTATTGTATGGAATCATATAAATCTTTCCACTCGGGATTTATACTATTTATCAGATTAAGTTTCCATTGTCGTGTATAGTGTTTTAAGTTCTTTTCGCGTTGTATGGCCTGTATTTCACTGTCAAATACTTCATAATAGACCAGAATATTAAGATTGTATCGCTTTGTAAATCCTTCTATCAGTTTATTTTTATGCTCATAAACTCGACGACATAAATCATTAGTTACACCAATATATAATGTACCATTCGGCTTATTACTCATTATGTAAACATACATGTTCTTCATATTGCTGTTTTATATCTATTAGGTTCTCGGGTCAAGGTCTTTGAATGATTGGGCTTAAAACTTATGAGATTCTCGGGACAAGGCTGAAAATGACCGTGCCTAAAACTTATTAGATTCTCGGGTCAAGCCCGAGAATGACAATAAAAAAACACCACCCGAGAATGACATAAAAAAAACACCGCCCGAGAATGACATTTCTTTTTTATCGTCACCCTCGGACTCGTTCCGAGGGTCTCGCAAAACTTGACTCCTTAATGAGATTCTCGGGACAAGCCCGAGAATGACAATAAAAAAACACCGCCCGAGAATGACATGAAAATAAGACATCATTGAGAATGACTGTATGTATCACTTAAATATTTGCACTAGCCTTGATTAAGGCTCCATTTGCCGTCTTCCCACACGATATGAAACAATGATGTGTTAGGCATTTTGTGCGGACCATAGCCAAAGGCTAATAAGAAATAACGCATTGAACCACTATGTGAGGCAACCCCGATTACATTTTCTTTGGCCGAAAGCATCTTTTCAAATCCCTTGAACATCCTCTGTTGCATCTCGAGTTTGCTTTCGCCGCCCGGCCATCTGGTATCCATTTTTATTTCATCGCCGTACCATTCTTGCCACAACTTTGGGTATTGGGCGGCAATATCTTCTTTTAGCATACCTTCGCAAACACCTAAACATCCTTCGCGTAGTTCGGGCAGAGGTATTACTTTTAGGTGCTGCGGTGCTGCCGCTATTTGTGCTGTTTCAAGAGCTCTTTGTAAAGGAGAAGAGTATATTACCTCTAAACCCAACGGTTTTAACTTCTCGGCTAAAACTCCGGCTTGGCTGACACCGTTGGCATTTAGCGGTAAATCTACTCCGCATCCTTGCCATCTGCCTTCTTTGTTGTAGTCGGTTTCGCCATGACGAAACATATAAAAATCTTTACGCATTTTCTCTCTCTTCTACCTCTACTTCGGGAAATAATCTTAATGCGGTTTGGCGGTAATGCTCATTTAGCTTGCTTACCAAAATCTGCAGACTGCCTCCTCTGCTCAAACATATGTCAATTTCCATATGTCTGAATAAATAATCTTTGAGTTTTGCTCCCATCAACTCATCTTGCGATACAACCTTGACCCGCTCGGGCAAAGCTTGACGAATTGCTTGTTTGAGCAATGGGTAATGTGTACAACCCAATATCAAAGAATCTATATCCGAAAAACTTTTGGCATATTCTTGTGCCTTGCTTTCTGCTACACTAAAATCATTGCTCTCAATTGCCGGTACCAGCTCGGGCGCCGCCGTTTCAAAGACCTCTAAATCCGGCTTTATCTTTTTTAGTTCGGTTTGATAAATATGTGAACGAACCGTGGCTTGAGTTGCCAAAACTCCTACTTTGGCAGCATTGTCACTTAGAGCCTCTTCAACCGTGGGAATCACTACTCCCAAAACTTTAACATCCGGTGCGTATTCGGGAATAAATCTTTGCTGAAGATATCTTAAGGCTATGGATGTTGCAGTATTGCAGGCAATTATTATTATACCGCATTTTTGTGAAATCAGATATTTTATTGCCTCTATGCTATAGGATAAGATTTGTCCGGATGTTTTTTCGCCATAGGGTAAATGAGCCGTGTCGCCATAGTATACATAGTCGTATTCGGGCATGGCCTCTACAAACGCCTTGGTAATAACCAAACCGCCTAAACCGGAATCAAAAACCCCTATTTTCATCCTTTGTGCCTCATTTGTTTTAAACCGTCGGGTATATTAAAAACTTTTGTTTGGGTTGGCAAGCAGATATTTGTTTTTTTGATATAACAGAATGCAAAAAAGCCGGAAACTTAGTTCCGGCCTTTATTTAATTGGTGGGAGTGGCAAGACTCGAACTTGCGACCTCTACGATGTCAACGTAACGCTCTAACCACCTGAGCTACACACCCATATAGATAAAATTCCTTAATAATTCGGTCGCAAGCGAGCTTGTTCTGGCTCGTAAGCTCTGACGCTTGGGCGTCAAAAGCTAACTCGCTGCGGTCACTCGGTTTGTAGCGTTTATTTCGCGGCGCTAAAGCTGGCTCATAAACCAACAAACTCTCGCCTTTCGTTGAAAACCGCTCCACCGGAGCCGTTTTCTGCCTCAAGCCTCTACGATGTCAACGTAACGCGACTGACCACCTGAGCTACACACCCTTGATGCCTAAACTAGATAATATATATCAAATTTAATTGCAAGAACTTTTTTGACTTCATTAGCGAATATTTAAGGTTTTGGTGATAGCTTGTCATATCTGAAAGCTGTTTGTGAGAAGAGATAACATGAGTGAAAAAAATTTGAGCTTTACCGTTGATTATAGCAAACTTAAGGTCTTTGATGAATTTAACACCAAAGAGCCTAAGTTTCCTATAGTCTTATCTTCTCCTCATGCCGGAAGATTGTTTCCAAAAGAGTTTTTGGATAACTCTGCTTTGAGCGAACATGAATTACGCGCATCGGAAGATGCTTTTGTTACAGAACTTGTAATGCCCGCCTCAAATGCCGGAATTCCGCTGTTGAGTCTTAATATTCCAAGAACTTTTGTTGATGTCAATCGCGACAAAATCGAGATTGATGACACTATGTTTTTTAATCCGCCACAGAGCTCTGATATTAACTCTCGCAGATGCCGCGTCGGACTTGGGGTATTGCACCGTATTGTTTACCCTAACAAAAATATTTATGACGGCAAACTCGATTACAACGAAGCTCGTGAACGAATCCAAAATGTTTATGAACCGTATCACAAAAAACTTAAACAGTTGGTGGATAAATGTGTCAGAAAATTTGGATTTTGCTTGCTTATTGACTGCCACTCAATGCCCTCAATGATTTGCAACATCATGAACGAATCCAATGCTTTGGATTTTTGTGTATGCAATCTGTTTGGCGAAAGTTGCCCTGATGAAATATCGCAGAATATATTTCAATCTTTGGCAAAAGATGACTTTCGTGCCGAGTTTAACCGCCCGTATGCCGGCGCCTTTATTACCTTTAATTATTGCCAGCCACGCAAGAAAATATACACCATGCAGCTCGAGATAAACCGAAGCTTGTATATGGACGAATTATCATATCAAAAAAAGGCTAATTTTCAATCAGTTAGCACTCATATAAGCAATTCTATTATAGAGTTAGCTAATTTTTTGCTGGATTTTAAAATTTAATTATGCTATAAACCGTTTTCGTGTGTTAATAATTCGTTAACCTTTGGGGTGCGAGTTATGGGCTTTTGAGGTTTTTGTTAAGGCTTGTCCTTCCTTAAAAGTTTTGGCTAACTTAACCTTAAGTTTTGATGTTTTTTAAGTTAACATCTATCGCAGTTAAGCAAATTGAAATTGGCACAATTGTTGCATAAGGGATATTTGTGGCAAACTTAAGGGAACAGAGGGATGCGACTTTTCGTATCAAAATTTTTGAGGAACAGAGGGATGCGACTTTTCGTATCAAAATTTTTGATGTTTTTGTTATTCTTGCTGATGTTTATTCAGCCGGTGGAAGCTTCTGAATACCCTAAATTTGTTGATGACACAGAAGTTTGCACAGTAGCGGCTCAGCAGTTTGAAGAAAAATACCAAATTAAAAAACACCTGCTTTCTACTATTACCAATGTTGAATCCGGTAGATGGAATCAGCAAAAGCAACGTAACACTGCTTGGCCGTGGACCGTTAATGCTCAAGGTAAAGGACGCTATTACGAGACTAAACAAGAGGCTATTGCCGCAGTTAAAAAACTGCAGGCAAGAGGTGTAAAAAGTATTGATGTCGGATGTATGCAAATTAATTTGGCTTACCATCCGGATGCTTTCGAAAATTTGGATCAGGCTTTCAATCCGTACAGAAACGTTGAGTACGGCGCAAAGTTCTTAAAAAAACTTTATAAGAAAAAAGGTAACGACTGGAATAAAGCTGCAACCGCATATCACTCCAGCTTACCGAAAAAAGCTAAAAAATATGCTCAGAAATTATCAAAAGCATATAAGGGTATCGTTCAGGCTTCGCTTGAAAAAAATAATACCAGATTACCCAACCCGAGAGAACTTGATAAAGTAAAAACTCTTAATCTCGGAAAAAATAAAATTGAGGCTGACACCGCTGCCCGAGCTAATGCGTGGCGGGAAGCTAAATTGGCTGAGTATCGTTTGAAAAAGGCCCGTCAACTATAACTTTACAGGTTGATTTATGAATGTGTCTTTGTTTAATCCCGGTCTATATTGGCGTCCTTTGGGCGGTAATAATATAGACCAGATTAGCGGGCATTGTTATCAGTATACTTGCGTTCATCAGGCTCTTAAAAAAACTTCCATAATCATTGATTTGGGGAAATTTGATAATCATCAGGCTTTGGGTATTAAAAATTCCGTGGCCGCAGTGCCTGATATCAAAAATCTTTTGACCGACGAATCATTAAATCTAAAAGCAATATTTATTACCCACTCTCACCCTGACCACTTAAACGGTATTGTTCACTATATAAGAGCCGGATATAAACTCCCCACCATTTATGGCGGAAAGTATACCAAAATGATTTTGGATAATCTTTATGAGTATTATCAAATCGGAAAAATTTTGCGTCCTACTTTCGTTGTAATAAACGACGGCGATTGTTTCAAATTCGGTAAAATGAAAATTGAAGCAATATCCGCATCGCACACCAGTTTTGACTGTTTTGGATTTATTATATCGGATGGAGAAACTACCGTATATCATACCGGCGATATGAAGGTTGACCAAACAACTTATTTTCGCAAGCCTACTAACTTAAAAAGAATCGCCGAATTGGCCGATAGTATAAACTACGCCGTTGCCGATTTTTGCGGAATCGATAATGACGGATTTGCCTTTAGAGAGGCCGATGTATTAAAATGTTTGGTAAAAATAATAAAAAAATCACAAAAGAAAAAAATATTCTTTCCGGTATATCCAACCCATGCGGACATGTATATTTTGTCCTTTTTAGCCGCTCTAAAACTCAGGAAAAATGTTATATTTTTCGGCAATGAAGATTTTTATGATTACCTTAAGCAGATGAACAGATACGGTATCGATTTTGCTAAAATGGCTAAAGGGAAAATAAAACTGCTTTATGCTCCGTCTCCGGAAATGGACGAACTTGGTGATGACTATATGGTTATCGGTGTATTTAATGATGTCGGTAATATTTTTAATGCAAACTCAAAAGATTCTTTTGCCTTGATTACGGCAAAAACTTTTTTTAATCCGCTAAAAGGACAAATGAATGCCCGCAACATAAAGTTTGTTACCGTTAAAGAGTATCCTATTTTGCAAGGTGCTGGACATGGTTTTGTTGAAGACTGGAACAAAATTGCCGCTATTTTACCTAATGCAACTTTTATTCCGACACACTGCCCGTGTTTTGTGGCAGAAAGTTTTAGACCGCTGGCGGACTTTTTGGGAATTAAACTGATTAATCCCATACCTAAAAATAATTACTTGTACAAACTGGAAAAGAATCAATATACTCTGTTGTCAAAACAACCTGCCGTATGGTTGGTGGCAAAAGACGATTTGGCTTTGGCCGAAGTTTGGCAAAAAGCGACTTCGGGAATCGGCTTTCTTAAAAGAACTTTCAGCCGTCGGCGAACCGTACAAAAATTTGAAATGATGCTCTGCAAACGGAGAAAATAAATGCAAGAAGGTAAATTTTCTAAGCAATATAGTGTTCGTTCTTATGAATGTGACCGCAACAATAATCTGCGTATTTTGACCTTGATGAATATATTGCAAGATATGGCCGATGTGGATGCCGCACAAAGAGGTTTCGGTTTGCAGTTCTGCATTGATAACGGCATGACTTGGGTTGGCTCTAATTATGCTCTGGAAATTACCAGACTTCCTAAAATACACGAAAACATAACTATCAAGTCGTGGCCATCGGCAATCAATAAACTTTCGGCATATCGTGACTTTGAAATTTTTGGCGAAGACGGTGAATCCATTGTAAAAGCCTCGAGCCAATGGGTGTTAATCGACCTCAAAAGATGGCGACCGATTTCGGTTGAAGAAAATATGCCTTACCATACACCAATTACAGAGAGAGCAATTGAAACCGATTTTCCTAAGATTGCCGAGATTACGGAAGGTGATTCTCAATTTAAATTCAGAGTCAGATTTGATGATATTGACTTAAACAAACATATCAATAATGCCGTATACATCTTATGGGCCTGCGAAGCCGTTGAGCCGGAATTTCGTTTGGCTCACGACCCCGCCAAAATAGAAATTAATTTCCGTAAAGAAGGTTATATGGGCGAAAAAATTATGGTAACGACAAAGATGGACGGGCTTAAGTCTTACCACAGCATTCGCACTTATGATTCGGAAAATGAGCGTGAATTGGCTAGAGCCATAATCGAATGGAAATAAATGTGATGGAAAAATTCAGCCGGAACTATCTGCTCGACCAAAAGGTGGCTATATTTCAGCCGGAAGACGGGTACAGAGCCTCTTCTGATGCAGTATGGTTAGCATCAGCCGTAACTAAAGTAAAAAAAGGAGATAATATTCTTGATGTGGGCTGCGGTACCGGTGCGATATCTTTGTGTTTGGCTCATAGGTTAAAATCTCAAGATATTAGTATTACCGGAATTGAAATCCAGCCGCTGTTGGCAGAAGCAGCACAAATGAGCGCCAAAGAAAATGATTTTGGCTTTGTTAACATCATAAACAACAATATTTTTGAGTGCAAAATTGAACCCTGCTCCTTTGCCCATGTAATTACCAATCCTCCATACGCCGAAGATGATATGCCCTCGCCTAACAAGAGCAAAGCAACCGCTCACAACTTTAGCAATGCTTCGCTAAAAAAGTGGATTGAATTTTGCATAAAAATGATTAAGCCCAAAGGGTATTTTTATATGATAAATCGCGCTGAGGCTTTGGAAAACATCATAACCACCATCAGCGGCAAGCTCGGCGGAATCGAAATTTTTCCGCTTTATTCAAAAACAGAGCAAAATGCTAAAAGAGTTATTGTCAGAGCACAAAAAGATTCTAAGGCACCGCTCGTAATCCATCCGGCAATTTTGGTTCATAACGACGATGGCTCTTACTCCGATTATGCCGAAAAAATCTTGCGTGCCGGCGAGGCAATTTAGGTGTTGACAGAATAGGCTTTTGGCTTTATAAAGCTCTTGTCCGAGGACTCCGGCTCGTTTTACCGGAGCTTTAAATAACAATAATTAACCGGAGAAAAAATATGAAACGCACATATCAACCTTCTAAATTGGTTAGAGCTCGCCGTCATGGTTTCCGCGCTCGCATGGCTACTGCCGGCGGTCGTAAAGTGTTGGCTGCTCGTCGCGCTCATAATCGTAAAAAACTTTCTGCTTAATAACCGCGATATGAAAGTTTTTACATTAAAAAAACGCAGAGATTTTCTTAAAGCCGCCAGTGAACTCAAAGCCGTTGTTAACGGTGTGGTCGTTCAGGCGGCTTTTACTTTGCCCGATAACAACAATGAGGATATTTGTTTTGTCGGATATACCGCAACCAAAAAACTCGGAAAGGCACATATCAGGAATCGCGTAAAACGCAGATTGCGAGCCGCTGCTCAAAACGTATTACCGCTTAATGCCGTGGCCGGTGCTAAATATGTGCTTATCGGAAGGCATAATACCGCAGATTTGAATTTTGCTTATCTGGTTAAAAAATTAACCGAGGCTATCAAAGACATAAACAGCCAAATCAATATGAAAAATGAGGCAAAATGATTAAAAAACTTATGATTGCCGCAATAAAATTTTATCAAAAAATAATCTCCCCGTTATTGCCGAATGTATGCCGCTACAAGCCTTCTTGCTCGGAATATTTTATCGAAGCTCTGCAGGTGCACGGAGTGATAAAAGGGTCTGTTTTGGGCATAAAGCGCATTTTGCGTTGCCACCCTTGGGGCGGAAGCGGTTATGACCCCGTGCCGCCGAAAAATAAAAACGGATAATTGCTTATATATCCTTGCTTAAAAGCCGTTTTTGTAATAACTTTTACTCAATTTGTTAATTTCTATTAGGGTTTTGTGAATAAAATGAAAGACGAAATTAAAGGACTTTATACTGCTATTATTCTTTCTACCATTGCCATCTTGGCCGTTAATTGGTTGTGGCCCAGTGGCTCTCAGCCTGCAACCGACTCTTCGGAAGTGGTTGCCGAAGTACAACCTGAGGCCAAAGAACTAAAAGCCACGGAATCTGAAAAAGCTGCGGTTTTATCTGCAAATGAGGCATTGGATGAAGATAAGCGCGTTGATATTGCCAATGCAAATATCGTGGGCTCTATCAGACTTAAAGGTGCCAGATTTGATGATTTGCTTTTGAGCAAATATAAAGAAACCATCAATCCCGACAGTGCAGATGTACGCCTTTTAACTCCGGCAAAAACCGAAAATCCTTATTATGCCGAATTTGGCTGGCTCAGCAATAATCCTAATATCAAGTTGCCAAATGCACAAACCAATTGGAAACTTGTCGGCTCAAAATTAACTCCGGAAACTTCGATTACTCTGGAATGGAATAACGGCCAAGGCTTGAAGTTTGTACGCCGTATTTCGCTTGATAAAAATTATATGTTTAATGTTGAGCAAATTGTTGAGAACAACTCCGGGAAATCAGTTACTTTGTATCCTTATGGTCTAGTAAACAAAGTCTACACTCCGCAAAACAGCACTTCTGCAGTAGTACACGAAGGTTTGCTCGGGGTCGTTGATTCTAACCTTAAAGAAATTAAGCCCAAAGACCTTGATAAAGGTGAATCCGAAAAGTTTGAGACCGCTTCCGGCTGGCTCGGATTTGGCGAGAGGTATTGGTTTTCGGCAATCATTCTTGGTGATGCTAATTCGCAAAACAAGGTAAAATTCAGCAAAACCGACGACAACACCTATCAGGCTGATTATGTAGGTGCTCCGGTGGTGGTTGCAAACGGCTCGGTCGGCACAAACAGCGTAAAATTCTTTGCCGGTGCTAAGGAAATTGCCTTATTGGATAAATACACCAAAAACTTAAATATCGAAAAGTTTGATTTAGCGGTTGATTTTGGGTGGTATTATTTCTTAACCAAACCGTTCTTCTATATTCTGGATTTCTTGTATCATTTCATAGGTAATATGGGCTGGGCAATTATCTTGTTTGCCGTATTGCTCAGATTGGTTATGTTCCCGATTGCAAACAAATCTTATGAGAGTATGTCTAAGATGAAAAAGGTTCAGCCTAAAATAATGGCTTTGCAAGAAACCTACAAAGATGACAAAATGCGCTTGCAACAAGAGATGATGAACCTCTACAAAAAAGAAAAAATTAATCCGGCTTCGGGTTGTTTGCCGATGCTTATTCAAATTCCGGTATTCTTCTCTTTGTACAAGGTGCTTAATATCGCTATTGAAATTCGTCATGCTCCATTTATTGCTTGGATTAAGGACTTGTCGGCTCCGGATCCGATGACTTTGTCGGCAATGACAGGTATTCCTATCCCGTCGCTTTTAGACCTTGGCGTATGGCCGATATTGATGGGTGTTACCATGTACATTCAACAAAAATTATCACCCAAACCTGCTAATAAGGATCAGGCTAGAATGTTTGCACTGATGCCGGTGATATTTACATTTATGTTGGGACACTTTGCCGCCGGTTTGGTTATCTACTGGACTTTGAGTAATGTGCTGTCAATTATTCAACAACGGGTCATTATGAAAAAGGTCGGAGTTGATTAATGGATGATTTTTCAGACGAGCAATTAAAACAAGCCAATGCCTTGTTTAAGAAGGACATTTCTTTTGTGCTGGGTGTGGCAAATTTGAATCAGTTGCCGTTATCGGAGCTGCCGGAGGTGGCTTTGGCCGGCCGCTCGAATGTTGGAAAATCAAGCATAATAAATGCCTTAAGCGGAAAGAAAAATCTGGCTAAAACATCTAATACTCCGGGACGCACGCAACAACTTAATTTTTTTAATTTGGATGATAAAATCCACATTGTTGACCTTCCAGGGTATGGTTTTGCGCAGGCACCGGAGGCTCAGGTTAAACAGTGGCAGCAGGTTATTTTTGCTTACCTTAAAGGCAGAGTAAATCTTAAAAGAGTGTTCTTGTTGATTGACTCTCGTCACGGCATAAAAAAAGTTGACGAAGAAATCATGGATATGCTTGATAAAGCTGCGGTTACCTATCAAATTGTTCTGACAAAACAAGATAAGGTCGGTAAAGGTAATTTGGAAAAAGTGCTGCACGAAACTCAAGAAAAAATAAAAAAACATCCGGCGGCCTATGTCCGCGTCTTAACTACAAGCTCGGAAAAAAACTATGGAATCGATTTTTTAAGGGCGGAAATAGCTTCGTTTGTCGAAAATTAAGCCTTAATTTCATCTATTGCAATATCGGTTAAAATACTTTCGAAACTTTCGGACTTTGAAGAGCAGACGAACCCTCCTACATCGCTCAAACTGGGTATGCGGGAATGATGTACCATACGGGCTTGAACATAAACATTGCCGTCCAATGAGTACAAGACGACAAAATCCTGCCCTCTTCTACGCAGCTTAAACCATAACCTGCGACAATCTGACGGCAAATTCACAATAGACCAGTCGCAGGAGCCTTGATTAGATACGACCACGCCTATTTGCACTAAATTATCTGCCGTGGGCATAAGGCCGGCTTTTATCCAATTCTGGCTATCGCCGCGAACTATAATTCCGCATTGACCTCCTTCTTTTACAGTCGGAAAGCACCACCCGCAAGAAGACATAAAATCGCCCTCGGTTGCGCGAGCAAAAATATGACCGTTATCTTTGTGGAAGTTGATATCGCTGTTTTGCCAAAAATCGGTTCGCGCTGCGGCTTCAATAAGCATACCCTCCTCAACAAATCTGACATTGAGAGGGTCATTATACCAGCTAAAATCTTTTACATTGTCTAAAATCATTAAAAATTGCGCACCTTTTCATCGGGCATAGCAGAGAGCGCTTTTTCTAATTCTGCACTCTTGTTTTGCGGGGTGATTACTTTTAGGGTAATAATTTGGTCGCCGCCTTTAATTCCCTTTCCTTTAAGACGCATTTTTTCGCCGTTTGAGGCGTATGAAGGAATAGTAAGCATTACTTTGCCACTTATGGTAGGAACCGTTATCTTTGCCCCCAGCACAGCCTCTTTTAAACTTATGGGCAATTCCAGCAATATGTTTTTACCGTCGAGCTTGAAATACGGGTGCGGCATAACATTTAGGGTTATCATAACATCGCCGGCAGCTCCGCCGTTTATACCAGCCTCTCCCAGTCCTTTTAGTCGCAGTGTTTGACCGTCAACCGTGCCGGCAGGTATTTTGACATTTATCTTTTTGCCACCGATATTAACATTTTGCTCACTGCCCAGAACTGCGGAAAGAAAATCTATTTTCATGGTGTAATTAATATCCGCGCCTTTTCTGGCTCTGGGTTGTCCACCGAAGCCGCCACCAAAACCTCTGGCTCCGCCACGTCCGCCAAAAGCCGAGAATATGTCATCTCCGAAAATAGATGAAAAATCAAACTCTGCACCTTGCGGGCCGAATCCTTCTTGAGTATAGGTACGGTAATTGCCACCGCCGAATCCGCCTCCGAAACCGCCTGCTCCAAATCCTGTAGGTTTGCCGTCGGCATCTATTTCGTTATTATCGTATTTCTTGCGCTTCTCTTTATCGCCTAAGATATCATAAGCACAAGAAATCTCCTTAAACTTTTCAGCTGCAGTTTTATCATCTTTGTTTAAGTCCGGATGATATTTGCGAGCGAGCTTTCTGTATGCTGATTTTATTTCATTTTCTGAGGCATCTTTGTTGACGCCTAATACCTGATAAAGATTTTTGACCATCGTTTAATCTAACCCCTCCTTATATCCCTTATATTTTATATAGGGTAACAAAAAAGGCTTTGCAAGAGAGGCCGACCATTATTCGCAAACAAAAGTAGCGCGGCGACGATTATCCGGACGCAAAGTTATATTGTACAGTGTAGCCTGTTTGTTGCCTTGGTTAAGACAATACACAGCGGCGACAGGCGCAACCTCGTCTATTCTGACATCGCGATATTCGTATATCACATGGCGGGAGCTTTGTTCAATAACGACCATATTATCTACCAAATAATTGTATTGAGGCTCCATAATTATCTCTTCTTTGGGTTCTGTTGAGCAAGCAGCCAACACTAATAACGCGGCAAAGGATAAAGCAGCTTTTAACATCAGTTATTCTCCAATTCTTTTGATTTTTTTACTATTTTTGATTTGTCCATCACCGGCAACTTGCTTAATCCTTCGACGCTTTCACCTTTAGCTTGTATGACCTTGGCGCGCATATTGTCGATACTCATCTTAAACTTGTTTATTTGTTCCTTATCCATTGCCATCACCCTCTTGCAATTAGCATATTAGTATTGTACCGATGCCAAGTTAAATAACTATTAATTAAGCTCGTTGTAGATGTCTTTACCGGCTTTGAGCAATATTTTATATACTCTGGAATTAGTCGAGTTTTTAGTGCGACGGTTAGACAGCTTACTGAGCATTCTCAGCAAATCTTCGTTAAATCTTTTGTTTTCGCGCAGCTCTTCTATATCTCTATAGTTTTCTTCATCATTAATTTTATAGTCGACCACCGCTTTCAAGGTTGCCATATAGGCTGCCTCTTTTTGGGCGGAAAGTTGCGCTTTTGCTACGCTGCAAAAAAGCACCATGCTGCATAAAAGAATACCGATAAACTTCACTTATAAACCTCTCTTTTATTTGATATTGTTTTAATTTCGATTAGCTTTATACTACAGTCATTAGAATCGATTTACTATGATTTTTTGAGAGTTATCATATATGAAAAAGACTATCTGGCTATTGCTTGATGACAGAAAGGGTAGTGTCAACCAAACAATGGGCATTGTTACGGCTATAGGCGAGCGAATGAATATAGTCGAAAAGAATATTGTGTATACTGAGCATGGTTGGTTTCCTAATTGGATAAGAGGCAGATCTCTGCTCGGAGTAGATAAAGAAAAATCTTCTGATCTTAACCCTCCTTATCCGGATATTGTTTTGTCTTCTTCCAGAAGAACAGTGCCGGTAGCTAGATATATCAGAAAAAAATCTAATAACTCGGTAAAAATTGTACAGCTAATGTATCCCAGCGGGGGAATCGGCATTAAGGATATGGAATTAGTGGTAATTCCATCTCATGACCGTTCGAAAAAACAGCAAAAACCAAATGCAATGGTTATTCTTGGCGCTCCTACGCAAATTACGAACAAACTTTTGCAAGCAGAAAAAGATAGGTGGGAGCCTGTTTTTGCGAATTTACCTAAACCTTGGACTACGGTTATTATCGGAGGACGAATTAAAGGGAAACCTTATCCGACTGAAAACATATCCAAATTAGCTGATTTATTAAAAAAATTTCATGAAAAGTTCGGAGGTTCCTTTCTCTTAACGACATCCAGAAGAACCGGCGAAGATGCGGAGAAATTATTACTCGGTCAGCTTAAAGATATCCCTATGTATACCTACTTGTGGGGTGAGCAAAAAGAAAATCCAATTATGGGATTTTATGCGTGTTCCGATTTTGTTATCGCAACAGCCGATTCAGTTTCAATGTGTTCGGAAGCTTGCGAAACCGGAAAACCTGTTTTTCTGTTTAAGGGAAACGACTGGCTGTTGCCTAAACACTTGAATTTTGCCGAGACTTTGGTGAAAGACGGATACGCAAGGCTCTTGGAAGAGGAAAACTTCGAGCCCTTTACACCTAAAGCTATTCTTAATCCCGCTTATGAAATCGCAGAAAAAATTCTAGAAATTAAATAGCTCGCTTTCTTCTTTACTTATGGATGACGAAGTCTTTCCAGAATTGATGGCGTCGGTTTTGCGTACGGCAACAACTTTTTGAAACATTCTGCCAAAGTAAGTACTCTTACGCCATACAAATTGTCTTCGCAAATTTGTATCGGAATAGGTTTCAATATCATGATCCCATAGCGGTTCAACAAACGGATTATACAGACGATTATACATCCTAACCACATATCGTAACGGATGATAATACAGCGGATTGTGCCAATCTATAAATATCGCCTTTCCGCCCGGCTTAACCATTTTAAGAGCATTATCAACTATCTTTTTCTTGGTTGCGGCAGGAACTTCCGAAAGCAGCATAAAGACCAGTACATTGTCATAGAAATTTTTTAATTTTAGTTTTGCTGCATCTTGTCTGAAAACCTTCATACAAGGATATATATTCCAATATTTTTCAAGGGTACGATTTACCTGCATTGGATTGATGTCAACGATATCAACCTGTCCATATGATCCAGCTGATAGAGCAACTTCATCAAGCTCATTTCCAAAAACGACCCCCAGTTGCAAAACGCTTTGGTTCATTTTGATTTCTTTTGTCGCCGCATCAACCAACTTGTTGTACTGCATAAGTGTCCTTAATTTGCAGTAAAAAACATTATCCATTGCCATCAGGCCGGACATATCATTTTTAATATCGCCATAGGTGATATCCATATATGCCGGAAGTTTTACTACCGCGCTATTTGTTGTCATTTTCCCTCTCTTGCAAAATTTCTATGACTTTCAAGATGCTTTTTTGGTAGCAATCTTGACTTTCCGGAATGAGCTTTTGAACTTTTGCCATACGGTTATTAAGCATATCATCTTCTATTTTGGTGCATAGCTTTGAAAAATCGTCCATACCAAAGACCAAGCTACTTGACCTCCAACAATGAAAAACTCGACATCTTTCAGCATCTGATACTTTGTCTAAGGTTTCCCACGACTTTGCCGATAAGGCCATATAATCTTTGAACAAGCCTTGAATTGTGTTCTTACCGAAAATATCAAGATATTCACCCAATTGTTTATGATTTATTTTAGTCATTATTCTACCATATTCCTTCTAGTCCTTAGTGTTAGCCATTCTTTTTTGCCCAATCTCCGCAAAGAGATTGCCATATTGCCAATGATGCTGCCGCAGCTGTTTCTGCTCGCAAAATCCTTGGACCTAAATTTACATTTACTACATAGGATTGTTGATTAAGAAACTGTCTTTCTTCATCACTGAATCCCCCTTCCGGACCTATGAGTATAGCCGCAGGTTTTGATAAATGCTTAATAAATTGCTCTGCTATCGGATAACCTTGTCTGGTTTCATCCATAAAAAATAATATCCTGTTATCGTCCCATTCGGCCAAAACTTGAGACAGCTTAGACTCTGATGATATCTCAGGGATATCAAATCTTCCGCATTGTTCTGCCGCCTCTTTTGCTTGAGATACAAACCTTTCGTGACGAACTTTTTCCGTGTTGGTATATGATGTTATAATCGGAAATATTTTCTTAACTCCCAGCTCTACAGCCTTTTCTATAACAAAATCTGTTTTGTCTTTCTTTAACGGAGCAAAAAGCAACCATATGTCTGGAACTGCTTTTGGTCTTGAAAGCTCTTCCACGACCTTGATTATGGTTTTTTTCTTGTCAATATTTACTATTTGACATGAATATTCACCATCTGACGAATTAAAACATTTTATTATGTCACCATAATTACAGCGCATTACATTGCATAAATAATGCGACAAATCTTCGGATACTTCAATAAGTTCCGATGTTTTTAATTTATTGTCCAGATATATTCTTATGTTGCGTTGCTGTCTCATAAGCTGTCCTTAATATAGACTGCTTTATTAGTAACTACATCACCTTGAGAATTGGTCTTATCGAAAAAGATGGTGCTACCGCCCGTTCTTTTTTTCATAAACATCACTTCCCTAGTGCTGCTTTTAACAACATTGCTTACCATTATAACATTGCTGTTGTTATAAGAAACTTTCCAGCGAGATCCGCTTTCTTCAGGAAGCCTTATCAATACCTTGCCTTTATTACCGAGAGATACCGTCTTTGAAGAAGATGTTCTTAAATCTACTTCTTCTATTTTTTCATCCTCTACCGGTCTGGGGGCTGGTGTCGAAGGAACATCTAAAACTTTTTCTTCCGGCTCACTGACGGAAACACCGCTTACGACATTGCGGTATGACAAGGCTTGCGAAACACTTTGTTTGACCAAAGCTTCGGCATTTAAACTAAAAAATAAACAAAAGCTGAATATCAAAAACCTTATCATTTCTCTTCTCCGCTAAATATACACATTCACTTTTTTGGGCTTCCTTATATTTATTATATCGGTTATTTTACTCTCAATAAAGTGAATATTTGGTTACAAAATAAATTTTTTTTGAGTTTTTTTCATGATTATAACAATTGATGGCCCAGCTGCCGCCGGAAAAGGCACTCTTGCTCAGAAATTAGCAGATAAATATAATTTGGCATACTTTGATACCGGAATGGTTTACCGTGCAGTTGGAATCGATTTGGTTTCCAACGGAATTGCTCCAGACAATGTTGCAGAAGCAGAAAAATCGGCACAAAATATGACCTTTTCCAAGATGTTGGAATTGGCACAAAATCCGGATTTCCGCTCTTCGGTTGGAGGACAAGCTGCTTCAAAAGTTGCTGCAATGCCTAAAGTCAGAGAGGCATTGCTTAAAATGCAGCAAGATTTTGCAAAAAAACCTATCGCAAAGGACGGTTCTTTGATTGCAGGTGTAGTCTATGACGGCAGAGATACCGGAACCACGGTTTGCCCACAAGCCGAAGTAAAGCTTTTTGTAACCGCCTCTCCGGAAGTAAGAGCAATGCGCCGACACAAAGAATATCTGCAAAAAGGATTGCCTTCGGTGTATGAAGAGGTTTTGGCGCAAACCAAAGAACGTGACTTAAGAGATTCTTCCAGAGCCGCTTCTCCTCTAAAACCGGCTGATGACGCCATAATTATCGATACTTCAGATATGGGAATCGACGAAGTTTTTGCAAAAGTATGCAGAATCGTAGATGAAAGACTCTAAAACTTGGTTTTGAGCTGTCTTTTTTGCTTGAAAAATAAATATTTGCGTGTATAAATACCTCTGTCGATAATGCAAGGTGCGTTGCTTTATCGGAATTGTAACTCGCACAAGTCCGCCTGTATTTTTTTGGGCCGGCATTTTTTGAAATATATATTTAATGACTAATACTGAATTTAAAATCCCTGAAATGACCGAAAATTTTGAAGAATTGTTGAATGAACAATTCGGTGACAACGGTATTACCGGTTCGGTTGTTAAAGGTACTATCATTCGCTTAACTCCCGATTTTGCTACTGTAGATGTCGGTTTGAAGTCTGAAGGCCGCATTCCGTTGCGTGAATTCGGGCAAAATCCGGAATTGAAAGTGGGCGATGTGGTTGAAGTTTATGTTGACCGCTATGAAGATAAAGACGGAAATATCGTTTTGTCTCGTGAAAAAGCTCGCCGTGAAGAAGCTTGGCATGATTTGGAAAAATCTCTTAACGCCGGCGAAAGAGTTAACGGTGTTATCTTCGGAAGAGTTAAAGGCGGATTTACCGTTGATCTTAACGGTGCAATCGCTTTCTTGCCTGGTTCTCAAATCGATATCCGCCCGATACGCGACATCACTCCTTTGATGGGTGTGGTTCAACCGTTCCAAATTTTGAAAATGGATAAGGTTAGAGGAAACATCGTTGTTTCTCGCCGCGTTGTATTGGAAGAAACCAGAGCCGAAGCAAGAGCCGAATTGATTAACGACCTCAAAGAAGGTTCTGTTCTCGAGGGTGTTGTTAAAAACATTACCGATTACGGTGCATTCATTGACTTGGGCGGCGTTGACGGCTTGCTCCATGTTACCGATATTTCTTGGCGTCGTATTAATCACCCGGCAGAAGTTTTGTCGGTTGGTCAAACCGTTAAAGTTCAGGTTATCAAGTTCAATGAAGATACTCAACGCATCAGCTTGGGTATGAAACAACTCGAATCTGATCCTTGGGCTAATGTTGAAGGCAAATATAAAGTCGGTGAAATCTACAAAGGTAAAGTTACCAATATTACCGATTATGGTGCTTTCGTTGAATTGGAAGATGGAATCGAAGGTTTGGTCCACGTTTCTGAAATGAGCTGGACTCGTAAAAATGTTCATCCGGGCAAAATCGTTTCTACTTCTCAAGAAGTTGAAGTTAAGGTTTTGGAAGTTGATGTTGATAAAAGACGCATCTCTTTGGGCATTAAACAATGCACCCCGAATCCTTGGGCTGCTTATATTGAAGAGCACCCGCTCGGTTCTGTAATCGAAGGAAAAATCAAAAACATTACCGAATTTGGTTTGTTTGTTGGTTTGTCTGACGAAATCGATGGTATGATCCACTTGTCTGATATCGCTTGGGATAAATCAGGTGAAGAAGCCGTTAAGGATTACACCAAAGGTCAAGAAATCCAAGCTAAAATCATTGATGTTGATGTTGAAAAAGAACGCATCAGCCTTGGTATTAAACAATTAACCGAAGACAGTGTTTCGGCTGCCATCAGTGAATTGAAAAAAGGTGATGTTGTTTCTGCAACCGTTACAGCTATCGATGACAAAGGTATTACCGTTGAAGTTAATGGTTTGTCTGCTTATATCAAAAAAGGTGATTTAGCCAAAGATAAAGCTGCACAAAATCCTGAAAACTTCAAAGAAGGTGATAAAGTTGAAGCCAAAGTTACTTCTGTTGATAAGAAAAACTCTAAAGTTGGTTTGTCAATTAAGGCTTTGGAAATCGACGAAGAAAAGAAAGCTTTGGAAGAATACTCTTCTGCAACCGGAAACTCTGCCCTTGGCGATGCTCTCGGTGAAGCTTTGAAGAAGAACGCTTAAAGCTTAAAATTCTTAATAAAAAAGAAGTCCTCGAACTGGGGGCTTCTTTTTTTTGCACAAAACAGTTTGTATGGATGAATGATATCTCTACAATTCGGTGCTCTAGTAGCTGCTCTGTCAGCAAAAGGAGGCGACTATTTAATTGTCTGATTTTCCAACAACATCTTATGATTTATATAGCGCGCATTCTATTTTATTCCGCACCTGATTTTAACCGCTTCTGTCTAACATTCGATGTATATATTTGTCTTATAGTCATAAAAAAGACCGCTTGGGTAGCAACCAAGCGGTCTTAAAAATAAATTATTTTCTAGCGAACAAAAACCATGACTGCCGGAGATTTGGCTTTAGCATCGGTTTTTGAAGAAATATTTACCTTGTCGGCATTAACTCCGAGGTCTATTATATCTTGAAAAACCTCAGAAGCATATTTTTGTGCACTGCCTCCTCTTGCCGGATTAACGGCTACGACATCAAAAATAATATCCGGCTTTTTGGCTACAGCATTGGCCACAGCTTGTTTTAAGCCTTCTTGATA
Source organism: uncultured Pseudomonadota bacterium (assembly GCA_949297185.1). GTDB lineage: Bacteria > Pseudomonadota > Alphaproteobacteria > RF32 > CAG-239 > CAZU01. The sequence continues at coordinate 31,561 of CASFRM010000006.1, read as the reverse complement.
TTTGACATCGGGTGAAGAAAATTTAATTGCCAACAACGGCTTGCCGCTTATCATGGCCGGAGATGCCTTGGAATTTACACGAGTTGTGTTAGCATTACCAATCATCGGCATGTTGCCCATCGGGACATTATTAACTCCATAACTACCGACTCTGATTGCGTCACTCAATTTGACAATGTTGTTATTTGCCGTATCAACATATTGTTGTTGACGAGAAATATCACTATTAATTTCATTTAATAATGAGTGCATCAAGATAGAGGTCTGTCCGGCTTCATTTTCCAGTGTACGCAATTGGACATGGTCTTCATCGACGGCACCTGATATGCTATAAGCCGAACGAATTGCATCTACCAAATAGTCAGTATTGGCAGTGTCGGCAGCAACTTTGGCTGACAACTGATTAAGACTTGCCGAGTTGGTGCTCATAACCTGAATATTATTCTGAGCTTTTGCCAACATCTCATACATCAAAGGGTTACCGGGGGTGGTACCAACTTGTAATTTTGCCTCAATCATACCAATAGTTTTATGATATTGCAGAGCATTATTAACAACAGAGCTTCTCAATTTTTGCAATTCGGCATTATTTTCTTTAATTGAGGTCTGTAATTGGCTTAATTCATTACGAAATGTGAGAACTTTTTGCCCAACAAAAGTTCCGGTATTATTTACCTCTGAAATATTGACCGGTTCAAAATTTGTAGTTCCTAAAACTATACCGGCAGTTTTGGCATCATTTTCACTTGATACATTCTCAACATCTTCACCAAAAAGCGAGGGGAATATTGCATCCGAAGAATATGTACAGCCGCTAAGAGCTGCCATAGCCAGTACCAAAGATGATATTTTTGCGATTTTTGTCATTGAAAAAGCCCTTAAAAATTTAACTTTCCTTTTGTTTTTACACCATCTAGCATTTTTGTAAAGGAATTTTTACAAAAAAAGTTTGATGACATTTGCTCGCATTATAGAAAGTAATTTGTTAAATTATTGCTAACCGAGATAAATTTTTTAAAAATTTTCTTGCTTTTTTATTTTTGATGTTGTAATAACTATCTCGTTGTCTGAGATGCGCCCGTAGCTCAATTGGATAGAGCATCTGACTACGGATCAGAAGGTTGTAAGTTCGAATCCTGCCGGGCGCGCCATTTTTTTGTAAAAGCCTCCAAGTAAAACGGAGGTTTTTTTGTTACCTTTTTTTCCGGCAGTTTTCGAACCAAGGTTCATCTGGCTCATAAGCTTTGACGCAACAGCGTCAAAAGCTAACTCGCTGCGGTCTCTCGTTTCTTAATCTTATAAGCGACTGATTACTCCGCCGCTTATAAGATAAATAAACTTCGCCTTCTGCGCTAAAAAACACCGGAGCAACGGTGTTTTTGTAGCTTGTAGCCTGCCGGGCGCGCCATTTTTTTGTAAAAGCCTCCAAATTGAACAGAGGTTTTTTTGTTACTTTTTTTCCGGCAGTTTTCGAACCACAAAATTTGGTTTACATATAATAAATTAATTCCTTTTTAAGAAAAATTTTGGTATGATGAATCCCGTATGGAGTAATTAACCATACGGGATTTTCTTAAGGAAATAAGATATAAGGACGCAACAGAATTGTTGTCACAAGGATTGAGACATAGCCTCTTTAATGAGGAATTGTGGGCTTTCTGCTATAATATGGCGGAAAGTTTTGTTGTGTTTAAAATACATACGAATCGACTTAGCCAAAATGATATGATTTATCGCGAATGGGCGGGAGGTGAGAGATGAATAACAACATCACCTTAAACGCCTCAATGCGCAATAATTTGCTAAGTTTGAGAAATATATCCAAACAAATGGATAAAACTCAGCTTGTTTTAGCGACGGGAAAGGAAGTGAACTCGGCGATAGACAATGCGTCCAGCTATTACCAAGCGCGCTCTCTGACCAATCGGGCGGCTGATTTGACCGCTCTTTTAGATGCGATGGGGCAAGGTATCCAAACTATTGAAGCTGCAACCCAAGGTTTGACTTCGGGAGCGGAATTTTTGGAGCAAGCAACCGCGGTAGTTAATAAGGCGGCAAGCAATGTCAAATATGATTTTAGCGACTATACTAGAGTATCAACAGTAGAGGAATTAAAAGCCGCTATTGCTGACAGTAATATTGATAAAATTGTGGTTACTCAATCTTTGACCTTTGCCGATAATGAAACCATAACCCTCACTAAAGGCAAAACCCTCGCCGGCCTAACCCAAGATGTCAGCTTGAATTTTACAAGAACAGATAATACCAACAAAACTTATAGTATGCTTACTGTGCAAGATGGATGCACATTGCAAAATATCACGGTTAATCTTAATTCGTTAAGTGTATACAGTTCAAACTGTGTTAGCATAAGTAATTCAACGGTAAATTTTGATAACATTAATATTAATACAACTGGTGACAGAGCAAATGCCGTGTACTTGTCAAAAAGTAATGCTAGTGGTAATTTAAATGCTACAACAAATGGTTATGTTGCAATAGGTATAAATGTAGTTAGTTCTGTTTTTTCTGGAACAACAAATATAAAAACCTTCGGAAATGGAAGTGGAATGTGGTTAAATGCTTCAAGTTTTGTAGGAGAATGTAATATTTCAACTATTGGAGGAGGTGCTCATTGTGCTCAAATAACATCATCATCAATTGCTGGAGTTTTTAATCTTGAGGCCAAAGGTGGTGGTGCTGCAGGAATAAATTTTGTGAAAGACTGTACAATTTCAGCATACATATATGCTATTTCCAAATTTGGTGCAGCTATCAAATTTTCAGACCCCACTAGTGTGGTTAGTATAAACACCGAATTTTACTTAGCCAATAAAAATGCTGTAGCTATGTCTCATTGGGTAGCTAGGCAAACTGTTACCGTGCCGACTATAACCAATGGCGATTACGATCAATTTATGACCAAAAAAGAAGACAGTAAAAACTCGGCGGATTTTGTAAGTACCTTAGAAAAACAGTTGGAAGAAGCTTTTGAGGTTAAAGAAAATAACTATGCCGAGCAATACAAAAAAATATTGGAAGAATATGACAACTTATTGAACGACAGCTCGTATCAGGGAATTAATCTGCTTAAGGGCGGCAATTTAGAAGTTACTTTTAACGAAAGTCGTTCTAATAAATACAGCATTGCCGGTGTTTTGGCTGATAGTATGTCGCTGGGGTTAGAAACTAGGGATTTGTTTGACACCTCGGCAATTAAAAAGTCGTTGGAAGAAATAACCAAAGCGGTTAATTCAATCCGTTCGTTTCAAGAGGAACTCGGCAATCATTATTCAATAATTAAAACCCGTATTAATTTTACCGAGGCTCTAACCGATGTGTTGGAAACCGGAGCCGATAATTTGACCTTGGCCGATATGAACGAGGCTTCGGCACAATATCTCACTTTGCAAACGCGTCAACAGTTAGCAATTAATTCCCTATCTCTTGCCTCTCAATCAGCACAAAGTATACTGAGTACATTCTAGACCAGTTATTCTCGGGCTTGTCCCGAGAATCTAATGAAACAATGTGCTATAGCGTATGAGATCCTCGGAATAAATCCGAGGATGACGACATATGGTAGCCCCACGGAATAAATCCGAGGATGACTTTATGTGTGGTGTCCGAGGAGGTAGGTATGTATGGTGTCCCGAGAATATAAAAAAACCGCCCATTAAACGGCGGCTTTTGTTAATTAAAACTAGAACTGCTATACATTTAACAAAGTTGAAAACATCTTGGCGGCTCCGGTTTGCTTATTTTTGATTGAGGCCAGATTTTGATAAGCGTTGGTCATCATGGTTACCGTAGCATCATATTTCTGTGCTTGTATTTGTGCAGCATAGGCCGAGGAAATATATTCCGAAGATGAAGTGGATGATGTTAAGGATATGGTTTCGTTTTTGCTATCTTCAGACTCTGTTTCGGTAACCAAATAGTCGTTTATGTACTTGTCGCCTTGCTTAATTTGCATAATGTAGGGTATATTTTCTTTCGGAGTTTCTTCCGCACTGCCCACCTCAATATAATACATTCCTTTTTTGGCCTTGTATTCACCGGAAAGAATCGACTTCATAATTGCATATTCATCAGAATTTTTATCTGCTGTAGAATCTCCCAAACATATAGTGCGATTGCCCTTTTTCATATAAACCTTTATTGTCATTCCCGGAGCAATATCATCAAGCAAGCCTGCTTTTTCGGCTTCTCTCTCGGCTTTCATTTTTTCAACTTCGGCTTTGGCAATATCGTATGGAGTTTTGGGAGTAGTATCAATAACCTCTTCTTCGGTCTTGACACCCATTGCTTCCAAATCTGCTTTTATCTCGTTAAGGGTAGTGTCGTATTTGGATAAATCCAAAACTTTTTCGTCTCCGGTGGAGTTACCGGTGCGGAGGTTTACAAATAATTTACCGTTGGACTGTACCTGAACCATGTACATGTCTTTGTTGTCGTATTTACCCAGTTGGGCAATAACAGATATACGCGAGTTGTTCAAACGCGCATAACCTAAGTCACGGGCATTGGCAAAATTTTCATCAATATTGTTTACATCGGCAACCGTTTTATCCCATCCGGCAACGCCGTCAACTTTATTGCTGACACTCTCCAACGGCATGAAACTTCTCCTTATAAAATTTCATCTACATTGTGTAGTGTAGCATATATTTATTAAATAAACAATTAATTTATTGATTTTTAAGCAGCAAACAGGTCTTTTATCTTGTCAAAAAAGCTTTTTGACTCAGGTTGGCAAGAATCTTCTTTGCTTATGCTTCTGAATTCTTCCAAAAGCTCCTTTTGGCGAGCAGATAAGTTAACAGGTGTTTCGACACGCAATTTAACAAACAAATCACCTCTGCGTTCCGAACGAACCATGGTCATTCCCTGTCCTTTGACTTTTACAACCTGATCAGATTGGGAGCCTGCCGAAATGTCAATCTCCAATTTGCTGCCATCGATTGATGGTATCTCTACCTTGCCGCCTAGAGCCGCACAGCACATCGAAATTGGTATTCTGGTATATAAATTGGCTCCTTCGCGTTCGTATAGCTTATGTTCTTTTACCGAAACAAATATATACAAATCGCCATTTGCGCCACCTCGGATTCCGGCTTCTCCGCCACCTTCTATGCGCATGCGGGTACCGTCTTCAATACCGGCAGGTATTTTTACTTTGATTGTTTTATTTTTACTGATAAATCCTTTTCCTTTGCAATCGGGACAAGCATCTTTTACAACTCTGCCGGTGCCTTTGCATTGCGGGCAGGTTTGTTCAACCACAAAAAAGCCTTGTTGCAATCTTACCTTGCCTGAACCACCGCATTGTGTGCAAACCGGAGCCTCTTTGCCGTCTTTGGTGCCGTGACCATGACAGGTTTCGCAGGTTTCGCTTGAGGGCAAGGTTATTTCTTTTTCCAGACCGGAAAAGGCTTCTTCCAATGTGATGGTCATATTGTAGCGAACATCTTGCCCCCTTTGAGCATAACTTTTTTGTCTACCACGACCACCGCCCATAAACTCGGAAAACACCTCAGAAAAGATATCGGCAAATCCACCGGCTCCGCCGCCAAAATCAAAATTAAACCCGCCAAAACCTCCGCCAGCGCCCATGCCTCCGTTAGCAAATGCAGCATGCCCGTAACGGTCGTAAGCAGCTCTTTTCTGCTCATCTTTCAGTACTTCATAGGCCTCGTTAATTTCCTTGAATCTAGCTTCGGCCTCTTTATTGCCGGGGTTGCGATCCGGATGGTATTGCATAGCCAAGCGGCGAAATGATTTTTTTATCTCTTCTCCGCTGGCACTTTTTGATACTTCTAGTATTTCGTAATAGTCTTTTTCGGTCATAACAGTTCTCTTTTCTTATCTTTTGCTTCTTATTTAGGTACATTTATGTAAAAAAGCAAGAACTTTAGCCAACTTTTTGAATTAATTATAAATAAATATTAATAAATAAGCTTTATAATGCTTTAATAAAAAATTTGACAAAATTTGCATTTTGTGTCAATATAGACATAAAGACAGTATAACCTCGGGAGAAAAGCCATGGCTATTAAAGTAAACGAAGAAGACGATGATGAAAAAAGAAATCAGATGCAATCTGTTGCTTCTAAAAATAAAGAGAATATCAACTCAGAGGATAAACCCAAAAACAATACTCCTTTGAAATCGCAAACGGCTCAATCTTCTGCTGCAGGCTATACTTCGGATGAGTGGAAACAGTTATTGGACGGAAGCGTTGATGGAGATACAGCTCCGATTTTTTTGGAAGCGACATATGATAGCCTTAAAATGACCGAAGGTCTGGAAATCACTGCTTTAAAAGATGTTTTGGAAGATAAATTTCCAAAGGACTTTGCCAACCTTTCCCCTGAAGAAAAAGAAGACAAAATTCAAGAATTAAAAGACAATCTTAATGCTCCGGAATTGTCTAAATTTAATATTTCTCTGATACAAAAGGCTAAAGATTTGGCCGAGGTTATGCCGCCGCATCAGTTGGTAGTGATGAGTCAGGATATTGATAAAAGACTTGAAGGAAAGAACGGAAAAGAAGACGAACTTGCCTCTCTTGAAACACAAGGCAAGGTCCTCTTGGAGGCTATGTATAGCAAGCTTAACGGCTATGTTTTAGGCGATATTATTGTCGATGGAAGCAATGTCGCCGATGTTTATGACGGCGCTATGGAGATGTTCGATTATATAGAAAACAACCTCTCTCGCTTGCCGGAAAATGTAAGACAGGATTTGGCTAATAAGCTTAATGCTGCCAGAAATCGCATGAACGAGACCATTGATAATTATGACAGAATAAATGGCTTGGTCGATGTAAAAGAAGGCGATGACAAAAAGCTTGAAGAGGCTTTTGATGACGCTTGGGAAATTGCTAAAAATATCGATGTTAACGATAAAAAGCAAAATGAAACTTGGTTTGCAGAAACCGGAACCTGGTTTCAGAGCTTGAATTTTGAAAATCCCGATGCTGATAAGAAAAAAGAAACATTTATTGAAACCATTAAATTAACAGCAGTCAGAAATGCAGCTGTAGCCGCATATGGTAAGGATAAGCAAGCCCTTGCCGACGAATTAAAAAATCAACTGCAAGTGGTTACCGGAACATATATTAATACTCTAAAATCAACTGATGCTCTTGCCAATTTGCCGGAAAATGCTACCGATGAACAACGCAGAGAGGCTATAGGAAAAGCACTAAACAGTAATGAGCCAATTTCCGATAAAGGGTTGGCAGCTTTTCAAGCTGCAACAGTTAACAACCATGTCAGCTTTTTGAATCGCTTGGCCGGAAAGGCTCACCTTAAAAATCGTGCTGCTCCGGTTTTGAGCAAAATGTATGCTCCAATAGCTAAAATTGATAAGACTTGTATTGCTCGTTTCGGCAAATCTTATGAGGTTGTCAGAACTTTCGGTAAAATGATGGCTAAAAATATGGGAGCCCAAGCTCTTAACCAAGCTTTGCGAATCGGTTGCAATACCGCCGGTTTGGCTTTGGGAGTACCGGGACTTGGCTCACAAATTTATGCCGGTGTTTATGCTACTCAAGCTATTTACAGATTAACAAGATCCTATATTGAAGAGCGGAAAGCATCTAAGGAGAAGGGATTAAAATTCTTTGGTAAATTCCTATTGCAAAAATCTCCTGAGATTTTGATGACCGCGGCAACAACCACGGCAATTGTGTTCGGAGGTAAAATTGCCGAACATGGTATGCAGGCAGCAGCTCGCTATGGTATGATGGCTTTTGGTTTTGCAACATCGGTTATCAAAGGAGTTCACAACAATAGAAAAGCCGGAGATAAATGGGGTAAGGCTATTTTGAAATCTGTCACAAACTCATCCCTTTCTACCGGTACTGCCGTATTAAGCGGCATGGGATTATCGTACGGAGTTAACTTGGCATCAGAACATCTGAATAATGTATCGCTTGATTTGTGGGGAGAACACGGAACCAGACAAGTCAGAGCCGATGAGTACGATCCTAATGATGCAAGTTATACCAAAACCGTGGTTACGGGCGAGGAGTTAAATGATTATAAAAACATGACTCCTGATGAGCTTAATGAAAACGGAGTTCTAAAAGAACCCATTACTAAAGAAGATGCCGTTAATTTGTTAGGTAGAGATGATGCAAGTCTTGCCGAAGACGGCATTATTCGCTCAGAAACTAATGCGGATGATGCAAATGGCGTAAAAATAATTGATGAACCCGCAAAAACAGAGGTCAGATATCTTGATAATGCTACCGAAAAAGCTCAAGATATTTTGGAAAGATGGACCAAAGATGTTCCTGATTTGCTGGAGAATAATGTTAATGCGGCTCAGAGTACTATTGAACAATGGAATGCTTCACACCCTGAACAAGCCGTTGATGTACACCGTGCTTTGTTGATTGCAGGTGATTGCGGAGCTCAGATGGTCAATGCCGAGGTCGATACAAACCTCAACCATGTTGACAACAGTAATACTCCGGTTGAAGTAAACGGAAACCACAAAGTGTTTGGTGAAGGATGGTGTAGCAAATACGGCTTTAGTTCGGAAGAAATTAAAGCTGTAGCAGCAATAACTGACGAAAATGGTAATTTAATTCCTAAAAAACTCACTCCTGAGGTTATGGAAACTATCGCCAAACTTGATAATCTGGTTTCGGCAAACAATGAAGTAGGACATGTTGATAACGCGCCGGTTCATCATGATGGGGTCTTGCCTCGTAATGCAACTGCAAATGAAGCAGGAGAAATGGTACATGCTGAAAGTGGTAAAGGAACCGTGTTTACGACCTATGCCGGTGGTGCGGCCGGAAAAGAAATTATTAATATTCCGGAAGAAGCTCATCATGAAAGGTTTGACCAATTCTCTAAAGCCGAACAACACAGCTTTATTCCGTTTACCGTTACGTTTGATAAGGTTTGGACCTCTGCTAAGAGCAAATTTTTGAATGTTATTATGGGAGCTAACGGAAAACGCAAAAACAAAGATGAGCGCGAAGATCCTGTTATTCCGCCAAATCCTCCTAAACCTGTGAAAGAACTAAAGGCTCTACCTGAGCATCAGGAAGCTAAAGCTTTGCCGGAGCATCAGGAGGCTAAAGCTTTGCCGGAGTATACAGATTCATCCATAAATGAAATGCTTGATCGTGAATATAAAGTAGTCCACGGTATTAAGCCAAACGAATCTGAGCGTATCCGTTACAAATCTTTAGTACAAAACGAATGGAAAGAAGAAAATGCAGAGGCATCTTTCGGCATATACCTTGAAACAAGATGGAATACTTTTGAAAAAGAGGTTGGTTATGCAACCGAACCTCTCAATGATTCTAAAGGCTCTGCAGAAACTAAAAAAGGGATGGAGTATATAAATTCTACCAGAGAGACAGCTTGGAAAACAAACTTGTCTTATGACGGAAAGCCGCTGGCAACTAAGGATATGACACTGCGTCATTTTACCGAAATTGCGTCAATAGGAAAGAATAATGCCGAACATGCAAAGTTGACAGCGGCTCGTGATACATCGAGAACGCCTCTACCTCGCGGAAAGTCAAACAAACCACATGGCGGCACTTATAATTTGAAAGGAAACGCAAACGCCAGATAGTTTGAATTGATAGAAAAAGCCCCGCCAATTACGACGGGGCTTTCTTTGTGCTTTTTTACCTTATTTAACTTCTTCAAAGTCAGCATCAACAACTTTGTCGTCTTTAGGTTGCTCTCCGGCAGCACCGGTATCGGCCCCCTGAGTTGCACCTTGTGCTTGTTGAGCTGCGGCCTGAGCTTTGTACATTGCTTCGCCCAATTTCATCGAAGCTTGCATTAGGCTTTCGGTCTTTTCTTTGATAACGGCCAAGTCTTCGGCTTCCAAAGCTGTCTTCAAAGCATTAATTTCTTTTTCGATAGCTTCTTTTTCGGCTGCGGAAATCTTGTCGCCGTGTTCTTTTAAGGTTTTTTCGGTTGAATGAACCAAAGCTTCACCTTGGTTTTTGGCCTCAACTACTTCTTTTTTCTTCTTATCGGCCTCGGCATTGGCTTCGGCGTCTTTTACCATCTTTTCTATATCGGCATCAGACAAACCACCGCTGGCTTGAATTCTGATTGCTTGTTCTTTGTTGGTGGCTTTATCTTTGGCCGAAACATTTACAATACCGTTGGCATCAATATCAAAGGTTACTTCAATTTGCGGCATACCACGCGGTGCAGGCGGAATTCCTACCAAATCAAACTGACCAAGCAATTTGTTATCGGCAGCCATTTCACGCTCACCTTGGAATACTCTGATGGTAACTGCGGTTTGACCATCTTCGGCGGTTGAAAATACTTGAGACTTGCGGGTCGGAATAGTGGTGTTGCGGTCAATCAAGCGAGTGAACACGCCGCCTAAGGTTTCGATACCCAAAGACAACGGAGTTACATCCAACAACAACACATCTTTTACATCGCCCATCAAGACACCGCCTTGGATTGCGGCACCGACGGCAACTACTTCATCGGGGTTTACACCTTTATGCGGCTCTTTGCCGAAAATCTCTTTTACCTTTTCTTGGACTTTAGGCATACGAGTCATACCACCGACCAAGATTACTTCGCTGATGTCAGAAGGCGAAACACCGGCATCGGCCATGGCTTTTTTGCAGGGCTCAACCGTCTTATCAATCAAATCTTCAACCAAAGATTCCAACTTTGCTCTGGTCAACTTGATATTCAAGTGTTTCGGGCCGGTAGCGTCAGCGGTAATAAACGGCAAGTTTACTTCGGTTTGAGTGGTCGATGACAATTCAATCTTGGCCTTTTCGGCAGCTTCTTTTAATCTTTGCAAAGCTAAACGGTCATTTTTCAAATCAATACCGGTCTCTTTTTTGAATTCTTCAGACAGGTAGTTAACCAATCTCTGGTCGAAGTCCTCACCACCCAAGAAAGTATCACCATTGGTCGACTTAACTTCAAATACACCGTCACCTATTTCCAAAATAGAAATATCAAAAGTACCACCACCAAGGTCGTATACGGCTATAGTACCATTGGTCTTTTTATCCAAACCATAGGCCAAAGCAGCGGCCGTCGGCTCGTTGATGATACGCAAAACTTCCAAACCAGCAATTTTTCCGGCGTCTTTAGTCGCTTGTCTTTGCGAGTCATTGAAGTATGCCGGTACGGTAATTACTGCTTTTTCAATTTTTTCACCCAAATAGCTCTCGGCATATTCTTTTATCTTTTGCAGTACAATCGCCGAAATTTGTGACGGAGCATACTTTTGTCCCTTTACTTCAACCCAGGCGTCACCATTGTCACCCTCAATAATCTTAAACGGCACCAAAGATTTGTCTTTGGCTACTTCCGGAGAATTATAGCGACGACCGATTAGTCTTTTAATGGCAAACAAGGTGTTTTCCGGATTAGTAACCGCTTGTCTTTTAGCCGGAAAGCCTACCAACCTTTCAGTGTCGGTAAATGCTACCATAGACGGAGTAGTGCGGGCACCTTCGGAGTTTTCCAAAACTTTTGCTTCGCCGCCTTCCATTACCGCAAAACAGGAATTGGTGGTTCCCAAGTCTATTCCTATTACTTTATTGCTCATAATTTATCCCTCTTTTCATATTGTAATTTTAACCTTCTAAGTGCTTATATAGGAATCACTTTTGGCTGCTGCAAGAGCTAAAGTAATTTTTTTTATAAAAAATGTGATTTTTTCTACCTCTTGGAAACTATCTCGTAACCGGAATTGGCATCGGCTAACGAATTGGCATGGGCAAAGTCATTTGAAGTGAGCGAATGTATGCGATAGATGGTCTCTCCGGGTTCTACCAAATCACCGACTTTTTTCAATAAATCAAGACCGGCTCCGGGGTATTGTGAAGCTCCGGCCATAACGCCAATTTTGTTTATTTGATAATTGTCTATGCTTTCTACTATTCCGGCTCGCGAAGAAACAATATCGCGAGTTAAATGTCCGAGTTGAGCTTGCGGAGCTTTGCCTTGGGCGTAAATTATTCTGTTTAGGCTTTCTAAAGCTCTGCCGGAAGTTAATATCTCTTTGGCTACATGATAGCCTTGTCCGCCTCTGAGTTTGGGATCAAATTCCAATATTCGTCCGGCCAAAAATAACGATTTTTCAAGCAAATCTTGCGGTGCATCTTCTTTATGGCGCAAAATTTTCATAACATCTCTGGCTTCAAGGATTGCTCCGACACCATTTCCTACCGGTTCGCTGCCGTCGGTAATTACCGCATCTATTTCCAATGACAACATATCTCCGATATATTCGACCATTTTGCGTATGCGCATAGCCTCGTTGGTGGTTTTTATTCGTGAGGACGGGCCTACCGGAATATCAAGAACCATATGTGTTACTCCGGCAGCAAGTTTGATTGCCAAAACGGAAGAAACTATATGCTGTTGCTGAGTAATGCCTAAGGCTTTTTCTACGGCGGAAACAATCTTGCTGGCAGAAGCTATGGGTAAAGAATTGTAATCAACAATGGCTCCGCGGCACTCTTTTATCATCTTTTTTAACTTGCTTTCGGTCATGTCGACATTGGCCAAAACCGAAAATGTGTCGGCAACTCCGGCACATGATGTAAGAGAGCGAGCAGCGGTTTTGGGCATCGGCAGACCATATGCCGAAACTATTGCCGTGATTATGATATCGGTTTTATTGCCGGGAACACCCCCAAGACAGTGATGATCTACGACTATATTCTCTTCATCCCAGCGGATAATCTCATCTCCAACCAATGACTCAGTTAGGGACAAAACCTCTGATGAAGTCATAAATGAACCGGAAGCAACCAAAAATGACGCGATGTCCATGTTGGAATAGCGACCGGCAACAATGTCTTTCATAACCATTGAGTATTCATTGGAAGATAGTACATTGCCGGATATTTTGCGTTGCAGAGCTCCTGATGATGTCGGAGGGCCGGCCATGCTTATGGTGACATTTGCTCCTTCGGGTAAATTGACCTTGGAAAAAGCTTCGTTATTTAGTCCGATTTCGTTGGTTTTTACGATACTGTCGTCTTCGACTATTTCCAAAAAGGCAAAAACCGGTACGGCACCGCCATGTATTTCAACTTTGGTCAAACTTTTAATTTCATCAAGTTTGTAAGTGTCACAGTCTCTGTGCAGATACACAATGTTTTCGTTGAAGGAATTTATATTAATGTGCTTAATCGATAGCATGGTTCTTCCCTTTTGAAAATCTGACGGACTGATTATGACACGACTTTAGCGATTTAACAACAGTTTTAGTATTTTTATGAGTTTGTCACGCAGCTCGGTTCGGTTAACAACGATATCGACCATACCATGAGCTTGCAAATACTCAGCCTTTTGAAAACCTTCGGGTAACTGCTCGCGAATCGTCTGTTCGATGACTCTGGCTCCGGCAAAGCCGATTACACTTCCCTTTTCGGCGATATTAATATCACCTAACATAGCAAATGATGCCGAAACTCCGCCGGTGGTGGGATCGGTCATTACCGAAATGTAGGGAAAACCTTTTTCTTTTAATTGATTGATTGCCGCCGTGGTACGCGCCATTTGCATTAGAGACAAAATGCCTTCTTGCATTCTGGCTCCGCCGGAGGCTGAGATGGCAATAAACGGACTTTTGGTCTTGAGAGCAAACTCGGCGCCGCGGACTATTCCTTCACCGACGGCCGTTCCCATTGAACCGCCCATAAAGCTAAAGTCAAGTATGGCTACGACGGCCTTTATACCGCCAATTTCGCCATAGGCAACCACTATCGCGTCGTCTCTGCCGCTTAGTTTACGATACGAACGCAATCGGTCGGTGTATTTCTTGGAATCCTTAAAATTGAGCGGATCATCTTGAAGTTTGGGGAGGCTTAGGGCTCGGTATTTGCCATCATCAAAAAGCATTTGCAGCCTTTTTAATACCGGCAAGCGCAAATGGTGTCCGCAAAATGAGCAAACATAAAAATCTTTTTCGAGTTCTTTATTAAACAACATCTGCCCGCATTCGGGACATTTGGTCCACAAATTGTCGGACAGCTCTTTTGGGGAGGCTTTTTTTATTTTGGGGCGAACAAAATCGGAAATCCAATTCATTCGCTTTTCTCCGATAAAGAGTTATCTTTTGATAAAGAGAAAAAGTTTTTTATTCTTTCTTTAAAAGACTTTTTTTCTTCAGCCGGTACAATATTTTTTAGGTTTTCGATATTATCTTGCAGGCCTTCAACCTCTTTGACCAACTTTTCTTGTTCTTTGGACAGCTTTTTGTTTTGTTTCTTTTGTTGGCGCAAGGCAGAACGAACCGGCGAATATGACAACCAAGTAAAGAACCAACCCAAAATATAGCCGACAAGCAACAAAAATACTATTGCCACACTGAGCGAAACGGTAATTTCTATTCCCGTGGGCCATAAGCTAAAAACAGCCATATCATTGTTAACAAAGGCAAACACCAAAATAATAAATATCAAAGGTAGACCTATAAGTACTTTAATAAATCCCATGGTGTTTGCTCCTTGTTAAATATGTGACAATAACTTTAGAACTATTTTTTGTTTAATGATTCAAACAACTGTTTACCGGTTTTGAAGTGAGGAATCTTGCGTTCGTCTACTTTTACCTGCTCACCGGTACGCGGATTTTTGGCCATGCGAGGGCTGCGAGTGCGAACCGAAAATGCACCGAAACCTCTAAATTCAACTCTGTCGCCGCGGGACAAGGCGTCAATTATAGAATCGAAAACCACCGCAACAATGCGTTCAACATCTTTCATAGTTAAATGCGGATTTTTGGCAGCGATTTTTTCTATTAATTCTGATCTGGTCACTTTTTTATTCCTTTTTAATTTAGTTAAACATTTCTTATTTTATCAATATATCAAATTTACAAAAAGCCAAGGGCTATTTTCCCTTTTATCCAAAGTTTTTAGTCCTTGCCGGATAAATGTTCCAAGGCTTGAGTATTTCCTTCGCCGAGTTCTATATCTTCTATTTTTTGAATGCGGCGAGAGATTTTGCCTGAGGATATTTTGATAGAATCGATATCGTCTCCGGCCTGCTTAAAGTGCTTTGACAAATTCTCCACTCTCTCGTCAAGCCTTGTGATATCTTCCATCAAAACTCCGACTTCTTTTTGAATAATACCGGCTTGTTCGCGCATATGAGCATCTTTTAACACCGCTCTTACCGTGTTTAGAGTTGCCATCAAAGTAGTGGGAGAAACTATCCAAACCTTTGCCTTATAAGAACTTTCAACCACCTCAATAAAGTTGGCATGCAGCTCCGCATATATGGCTTCGCTCGGCAAAAACATCAAAGCAGATTCCGCTGTTTCGTTTGGAATAATATACTTTTCGGATATATCTTTGATATGCTTTAGGACCGAAGCCTTAAAAAATCTTTCGGCCTCGATTTTCTCCCTGTCGTTTGAAGCATTACGCAGAGCATAGTAACTTTCCAGCGGAAACTTGGCATCTATCACTATGGAACCGGGGGGATTGGGCAATTTGAGCATACAGTCAGCCTTTTTGCCGTTGCTGAGCAAATATTGAAAACTGTAGGCATTGGGAGGCAAAATCGAACTAACCAAATCATTAAGTTGAATTTCGCCAAAAGCACCTCGGGCTTGTTTGTTGGATAATACTTCCTGCAAAGAAACAACCTGTTCGGAAAGCGATGATATTTTTTGCTGTGCCACATCTATCTTGGCCAATCTTTCCCTTAAGTCAGAAAGAGTGGCATTGGTTTTGACCGTGGTTTCGTGCAGACCTTCGCCGACGCTTTTGGTTACAGCCAAAAGTTTTTCATCCATAAGCTTTAGTACCGCTATTCTTTGCTCATTCAAAGCAGCAAAAAGTCGGCTTTGCTCTTGGGCGTTTGCCTCTCTTAATGCAGCTAAGCGCCCGCTTAATTCACCTTGCGACTGCAAAAACAACTCTTTAACCCCGCTCTTTTCTTTGCGAAAGAATATAAATGCCGCGTTAACCACAGTCAAAAGTAGGACAAAAAATATTATAAGCCCCAAATTTTCTAAAATAAAACTATTCAGATTTTGCAAGATGACGCCCCATTTTCAAAAATTTTTCCGTACGACGGCGCTTTAACTCCTCGCCGCTTTGGTTTTCAAGTTCTTTTAGATGGCGAGCAACAGCCATGCCAACTCTTTTTATAGCTTCTTCCCTATGCCTTTGCGCTCCGCCGGTCGGCTCAGCAACAATCTCGTCAATAACTCCAAGCCTGCGTAAGTCTTGTGCCGTTAGGCAAAGAGCCTCGGTTGCTTCTTTGACCTTATCGGCCGAACGCCATAAAATTGAAGCACATCCTTCGGGTGAGATTACAGAATATATCGAATGCTCCAACATTATTATGCGATTGGCCGTAGCAACAGCTATGGCTCCGCCGGAGCCTCCCTCGCCGATAACCACAGAAACAAACGGAACCTTTAATTTGAGGCATCGTTCTATACACGAAGCAATAGCTTGTGCTTGCCCTCTTTCCTCAGCTTCTACCCCCGGAAAAGCTCCCGAAGTATCAACAAAAGCTATAACCGGCAAATTAAACTTGTCGGCTATATCCATCAGTCTTTGTACCTTGCGATAGCCCTCGGGTTTTGCCATACCAAAATTGTGCTTAACTCGGGTTTCTAAATCGCGCCCCTTTTCTTGTCCTATCACAACAACAGAGCGTCCGTTAAATTTACCCAACCCTCCGATTATTGCCAAATCATCGGCAAAGCAGCGGTCACCGCTTAAATTTTCAAAATCTTCAATCAGTAAATTTATGTAATCAATACTATGCGGACGATCGGGATGTCTGGCCACCAATGTTTTTTGCCATGGTGTTAACTTAGAATAAAGCTGCTTTAATAATCGTTCGGACTTTTGCCGTAAGCGAGTTATTTCACCATCGATATTTACACCATCCCCGAGCTCTATATCCTTGAGGTGTAATATTTTTTCTTCAACTTCAGCTATCGTTTTTTCAAAATCTAGATTGACCGTGTTTGATTTTTCCATCTAATCATCACCCATCAGTTTGTTTATGCCCTTTTATAACATAGCTTTTGCAAAATTGCCAACTCATTTTTCTTTTTGTGTAAGAAGTGATAAATGTTGTTGGAAAAAACGATATTTTCTAATATCATGCATTTATTGAAGATTTTAGGGAGTTGATTATGTTAACCTTTTCTTTGGTGGCAGCTGTTTTTTCTTCGTTGGTTTGGCTTGCCTACGCTCTGCGTTTTGTTATTGATTCACTAAGCGGAATGTCCTTCTTTGATGCGGGAATTCTTAATGTTTTGCTATATGTGCTGTTTGTATCGCTCCCCATCCTTTTAATCTGGATTATTTTTGCTTTTGTAAACCAATATATCTACAACAGGTCAATGTCTCGCCAAATGTTCAGGCTCTTTGGACAGATGAAAAAAAATCAAGAATATTCGGACCTTTTGGCGAGAATCATGCTCGAAACCGAACAGAACATCAAAAATTCTTTTGCTCTTAATCGATTTGACCTTTTGATTGCCGATATGAACGAACTTTTGAGCGAATTCTTAATCAGAGAAAGACTTTCTTCCATCGACCAAATCGAACACCTGTGGACCAAAGTGCAAAACGGCGGAAAGTGGTCGTTCGGCAAAGTAGTTATCGAAAATTATAATCAGCAGCCTAACTTTCAGAGAAAAATTCTTGATGATGCAATGGTTGACACTCTGCTGGCCGGCACAATTATGGAATTTTGCGCCAGATATCAGACCTTGCTCGGCTTGCTTGAAAAACACGATAAAGAACGCGTACTCCTTAATATTATTGAAACCGGCGTGTTCGGTAAGGTATTTGCTATTTTGGCTCCGATTGCAGACCAAGCCAGAAGAAAACGCGAAAACACTCAAATTGCCAAAGAAGAAAATTTGATTGATGAAGAAGTAAAAGCGCCGGAAGTAAAAACTCCCGTGCAAGAGGCTATTAAAGCCTATCAGCCAGAAAAACCGATGATAAAAGAAAAAGTAAATCAATTCTTTAGTAAAATTACTTCAATTGCTGCCAAAGAGGCTACCGAAACTCAAACTCCGGCCGCCAAAGATCCGTTTTCTTTAGCCTTGGAAAGAAGCTTTGGAAATCAGACAGAACCGACAGAAAAAAGAGAAGAGCCGGTTTTTGATAATGATAAATATGGTTTAGGCGAGGAAAACAAACCCGAAGTCTATGCAGAACCGGTCGTTGAGAGTTTACCGGAAACAAAAAAAGATGATATCGGATTTACCGGTACGCAAAATACTCTGGCTTCTCTAAGAAAAGAGTGGCAAGCTCTGAGCTCTGCAGAAACCCAGAAAAAATCTGATGATACCGATAATTTAACCTACCCGTTCAGCAGTTGGACCGATGTCGAAAATTATAAAAAATAGCTTGATTGCTTTATGCTTGTGTTTGGCACCAATTGATGTTTGGGCAAAAACTCAGGTTAAAGGGGTGTTTGCTATTTATGATAAACCAAAATACGAACAATCTTTTGCCAACTTTGATTATGTTAACCCCAATGCGCCAAAAGGCGGAAAAATAACTCTGCCGGCTTATGGCACTTTTGACAGTTTTAATCCTTTTATATTTAAGGGGATTGCCTTTCCGGAAGCCGCCGAACTTTCTTTGGAAAGCTTGGGATTTGTGTCGCCAGATGACCCAATGTCGGTGTATCCTCTGATTGCCGAGAAATTTGAAGTGCCTGAGGATAAGTCCTTTATCGGCTTTTTCATCAACCCCAAAGCCAAATTTTCCAATGGCGAAAAAATAACCGCCGATGATGTTATTTTCAGCTTTAATGCTTTAATAGAAAAAGGCGCTCCTCTTTATAAAATATATTATGCCGATGTCGAAAATGTAGAAAAAGTTGCTGATAATCATGTCAGATTTTATTTTAAAAAAGGCAGTCAAAACCGCGAACTTCCGCTTATCCTTTCGCAGTTTAAAATATTTTCAAAAAAAGACTTTGAGGGTAAAGACTTTGCAACACCGTCTCTGGTTCCACCATTGGGCAGCGGACCGTATAGAGTAGACGGTTTTGAGGTCAATAAATATGTAAACCTCAAACGAAATCCTGATTATTGGGGCAAGGATATTCCGACAAGAAAAGGTTTTTATAATTTTGACAACATTAGGTACGAGTTCTACCAAGATACAACCGTAACTCTGCAAGCGCTGTTTTCCGGAAATATTGATGCCAGAGATGAATATATTGCTAAAATTTGGGTCAGCGGATATGACAATAAACTGGTTAAAGACGGAAAAATAATAAAAGAAGAAATTCAGCACCACAATCCGGCGACTTTGCAATTTTTTGGCTTTAATACCAGATTGAAAAAATTTTCTGACCGCAGAGTACGCGAGGCTATTGCCCTAGCATTTAATTTTGATTGGGCTAACGAAAAATTATTTTACAACCAATACAGTAGAATCTACAGTCTGTTCAGCAACACCGATTTGGCAGCTTCGGGCCTCCCGCAAGGAAAAGAAAAACAAATTTTGCAAAAATACCAAGATGACTTGCCTGATGAAATTTTTACATTCCCTTTTAGCTTACCTGACAATTCGTCTCCACAAAAACTACGACAGAATCTTAAGAAGGCCGTAAAGCTGCTTAATGAAGCAGGGTATGACTTTGTTGACGGCAAGATGGTAAACCTTGAAACAAAAGAACCTTTAGAGATTGAAATACTGAGCAATTCGGCTAACGGTGCTACTTTTACTCGCGTAATGCTGCCGTTTATTGAAAATTTGCGCAAAATAGGAATTAAGCTTAATTTTCGAAACTTGGAAGTTAATGTTTTTAAGAATCGTTTGGATAATTTTGATTTTGAAATGGCTATTCTTTCATTTAGGTTGAGCAACTTGCCGGGGAACGAGCAAAAAGAATTGTGGGGTTCGGCTTCTGCCGATGTGAAAGGCTCTTTTAATGTTTTGGGTATTAAAAATCCTGCCGTTGACGGAGTAATTGATCAAATAATTAAGGCAAACGACCAAGAAACATATCTGGCTGCCGTTAAGGCCTTGGATAGAATTATCATGAACGAACATTATTTTATTCCTAATTGGTATTCGCCCCATGACAGAATTGCATATAATAACAAACTTGCTCATCCTGAGACAGAAGTAAAAGTCGGGGCTGATATTAATACCTGGTGGGTAAAGGAGAAATAATGCGTAATTATATAATCAAAAGAATTTTACTGATACCTTTTACTTTGTTGGGAATACTGGCTCTCAACTTTATAATTATTCAATTTGCTCCGGGAGGCCCAGTAGAACATGTTTTGGCGCAATACAGAGGTATGAACACAGACGCAACCGCGTCTATCTCAGGTAAAGGGGCCGCCGTTACCGAAACGGGAAAAAGCAACTATCAAGGGGCTTCGGGAGTACCCGAAGAACTGGTTAGAGAACTTGAAAAGCAATTTGGCTTTGATAAACCGCCCTTGGAAAGATTTATAAAGATGGTAAAAGACTATGCTTTGTTTGATTTCGGCAAAAGCTTTTATCAGGATAAATCGGTAGCCAAACTAATTGCCGAAAGAATGCCGGTTTCGGTTTCTTTAGGGTTGTGGTCTACTCTTATAATCTATCTTATTGCCATACCTTTGGGTATTAAAAAAGCCGTGTGCGACGGATCTAAATTTGATGCACTAACTTCTTTTTTGGTAATATTAGGTTCGGCAATTCCGGTATTTTTATTTGCGGTGTTTTTAATCGTATTTTTTGCCGGAGGAACATATCTTAGCTGGTTTCCGCTTAATAACCTTACCTCCGATAACTGGAATGAACTTTCTTTTCTGGGAAAAATCGCCGATTATTTTTGGCATTTGGCCTTGCCGGTAACCGCGATGGTAATAGGAGGTTTTGCTTCGCTTACGATGCTTACAAAAAACTCTTTTCTTGATGAGATAAACAAACAGTATGTATTAACGGCACGAGCAAAAGGACTAAGCGAAAATCAAGTCTTGTACGGGCATGTTTTTCGTAATGCCATGCTTATTGTTATTGCCGGTTTTCCTTCGCTCTTGATAAAAATGTTGTTTACCGGCTCTTTGCTGATAGAGGTAATCTTTTCACTGAATGGTTTGGGATTATTGGGCTATCAGGCAATTATGACGAGGGATTATCCGGTCATATTCGGAACAATGTATATATTTGCATTTTTAGGACTTATATTAAAGCTGGTTTCCGATATAACTTACTCTTTAGTTGATCCGAGAATCAACTTTGATTCCTCACAGAACTAGGCTAGCGAACATTTTCCGGAGATAACAACTTTGCTATGGTTTCGGATATTGAAGAAGCCTGATTTTCTTCGATAATTGATATTATATCAATTTCTTGTCTGTCAAGGCGGCGGTTAATTCCTAAAGAATCGTAATATTGTTTTGAACTATTATAGAGCTTGGCTGCTTGAATACTGTTACCTTCGGCATACAAATGCTCCGAAAGATGTTTATTGGCATTGGCAACTTCTAAAGCATCTATTTCGCCATCAGCAAAATTAAGTACATTTTGGTATGCCCAAGCAGCCTTTGGTAAAGAGCTGGCCTTGCGATAAACATCTCCCAAGCGGTTCCATGCGACAACATTTGATGATTGGAGCTCTATTGCCAACTCGTAAGATGAAGTAGCAAGCATAATATCATTGAGTTCGGCCAAGGCTCCGAAACAGCAGGCATAAACAGAAACTTCTTGATAAAGTTGTTGCCTTTTTTCTTCCGAAGCGCTTCCGTTTGCCTTGTCTATACTGCTATCCATCAGGCATTCGAGCAAAGCAAGAGCCAAAGAAGGGTCTCCGTTGGCTAAATTATATAAAGCTTGTTCTTCTCCCGGTAATTCGGCGAATTTTTCAAGTTGAGTAAATTTTCCCGATACACACAGAGATATGAATATCTTTACCGCATCAATACTTTTGATAATATCGCTTTCTTCTCCCATCCCCTGCATTTTGTAATTTAGGGTTTGAGCAATTTTCAAGTCGTCAACTCCGCGCCCCAACATGTCTAAAAGCAATCCCAGCAAGTCTTGTAACTCTTTGCGACTTTGCTGATAAGTGGTGGAAATACTCTGCGTAACCATGGTGTTTTCCATGTCATTGGCTGGTGGAATTTTACCTTTTTGCCAATCAAGATCTATACCCTTTTTTTCTTTATTGTTTTTTTGACGTTGTGTTTTATTAGTATTTTCTTGATTGCGAAACTCTTTTTCTTCTTTTTTCTTTTCTTTCTTTTTTTCTTCTGCCTCCAGTAATTCTGCGGCAAGACGCTTTTCCTCTTCTTCTTGCTCTGCAAGCTCTCTGGCTTGTTTTTCGGCTTGTGCCATCTCAAGCTCTTTTTGCAACTCTCTTTCTAGCTCCAGATTGGCATCTTCTGCTGATAAAACTATGTAATTATCTTCTCTTTCTTCTTGGTCTTCTTTAGGGTTGTTGCTCTTTACAAAGTAAATAATGTTTCTGATATATATGATGATTATCAAAGACAGAAACAACACTCCGGCCAGAGTCATGAGAGAAAATGATACTATCTTTATGTTATCGGTTTCGCGAATATATTGCTCGGCATTGTCAAGCATTGTATTAAATTTGTCGCTGTATTTTATAAAAAAATCCGATGATAATATTTTATCCAGCATGTCTTTCAACCATTTACAAAAACTTTTTTTGTTTTATAATAAAGTATATTTTGATGAAATTTAACACAAACAAATTAAAAATGGGTTACTTAAGTCAAAAAAAACATTTGCGCAGAGAATCTTGGTTTTGCGTTGTTGCTATAGCGATAATGGCTGCGATGACTTGTTGCGGAATATTTGCTAAAAATATTTGCCCGTCTGCTTTGAGCCCTCTGCACCTATATGCATTATCTGCCTTGCTTACCATCTATACTTTGTGGCGACAGAGGTATAAGTGTTCTTTTGCTTTCTTTTTATTGTTTGTTGTAAACTTCACTTTTATTTCTGCAAATGCTAATATCTTTGTTTCTGAAGACTTTAACGGCTCGCGCGAGTTAAACCTCTATTTTGATGCTTCTCAAAATTTGTCTGCGCAGTTTAATAATAGTCAAATTATAAATGCCGGAGAAGTATTGTTTGATGGTAAGTATGCTGCTGAATACATGACCGTTGAACCTCAAAATCCATTAACTTTGATTAAAGTTGATTTTAGAAATGTTAACAAAAAAGACCTTAATAGAGTGTTTGAGCAACTTTCTGCCTTCTTAAAAATGCAAAACCATCCGGTGGTTTTATTTGGAGAGTTTGGTATTCCGGCATGGACATTTCCTTTTAGAAAAATGATGAATTCCTCAGGCCTGTCCGTAAAAAATCGCATTTTGTTGACGAATAGCAATCCTTTTAATATTTTTTCTTTACCGGGATTTTATATCTTGGGATTTAATGAAATGGGGATAAAAAATTTGCAACATAACGGTCAAAGTATTAATTGGACAATATCTTTTAATTCTGTTGAGCCTTAATCATTTCATAAAGTTTGTTATCTGATGCACGGGCATGTTCCAATGCCTGTTCTAAGTATTTTTCGGCATCAATCATATTTCCTTTGGCCTTTTCGATTATTGATAAATTAAGATAATCAACCGCTGCGCCTTTATCCCTTTCGTTATAAAGTTCATACTTAAGTGCTTGGTTGATAATTCCTTCAGCTCGTTCATAATCTTGCTGACGAAAGAAAATTATGCCAAGCAATGTGTAGACATTTGCTATGTGAAAGCAGCTTTTATGCCTTTTTTCCATGGCTATAATTTCGCGCAACAATCTTTCGGCCTCTTCCAAATTATTAACTCTTACCTGTGCTTCGGCATTTATATACAGACTCTCATAAACTCCGGCATAATTTTTGCTTTTTTTGTAGCCTGCCGCAGCTGCATTTGAGTGTTTTATGGCATTAATCCAATCTTCTTGAAAATGAGCTACTCGCGCCATTATTTCTTCGGATAAAGACTTTCCTTTTATGCTTTTGTGAGATTTAAGAGCTTGTGCTGATAATTTTTGAGCTAAGGCGTAATCTTGACGCAATAAGGAGGTTAGCGCTTTTTGATTGATTATAAAACTTTCGCCTTCTTTGTCTTTGATATCTTGGTATTGTGTTATGGCCTGATTAAAGTAGTCATCTGCCTCTTCGTAACGTTGTTGTGCTGTAAAAAGCATTCCCATACTGCCTAAAACTTCTCCAATATTTCTGGTAGCTGATAAAAACTTAAACACCTTAAGCGCAGAGCGATACATAATATCTGCACTATCATACATACCGCTTATACGGTAAATTGAGGCTATGACAAAATAGGCCATGCCCTCTTCGTAAAGCAAATTAAACTTTTTGAAAATTTTTAGAGCTGCAGAAGCTTTTATAACTGCGGTTTCCAAATCTCCTTCATATAAAGAAGTTTGTGCCGATACTAAATCATGTATAGCTTTATAAGGTTGTTTCTTATTTTTTTTGATGTTTTCAATTATGCTTCCGGCTTTCTCGTATAACCCCTCTGAAGCAGCAAATTGAGCCGACAAGAGCATAAAAAACTCGTTTTTATTATCTTCTTTAGCAATTTTCCCCATCAACATGAACTTTAATTTTTCTGCCGTAGCTTCGTCTTTTATTTGTTTGGGCCACTGCGATACATCGCATGACAATATATATCGGCTTTCTTTGGTGGGTAGTTTGGCTAAATATTCTGCCGTTTTATCAGAAACAATCGATGAAAAAAATTTTTGGTTAATAAGTTTGTCTCGCACATGTTTAATTAGGAATTTTTGCTTGATGGCAAAAAAATTATGGTACGCAAATACTAGGGATATCCCTAAAATTATTAAAAGCGCGATAAAAATAAAATTCGACATTGTACTTTTATTTACTCAAAATTAGTTTTTATTATTCTAATATGTCCAATATAGATTAGCTAAATTTTATTGTATAGGGTTTTTTTATCATGAGCATTACCAAACTTACCCCCAGTCAGTTGTATACCAAATGCGATCCGCAAAAGTTTTCTTTTGCCTCTACCGCCGAATTGGAAGAAAGACTTTCGGCTTTGGGGCAGGACAGAGCTTTAGCCGCCGTAGAAATCGGTATTAATATTCAATCAAAGGGGTATAACCTATTTTGCTTGGGACCTGAAGGAACCGGCAAAAGTTCTTTGGTAAAAAGAGTGTTGGCTCAAGAAGCTAAAAAACGCCCGACACCTGATGATTGGGCTTATATTTATAACTTTGATGAACCGTATAAACCGCAGGCTATCTCTTTTCCGGCCGGAACTGCTGCCGACTTTGCCAAAGATATTGATAAGCTAATTGAAACTTTTTCCACCGCAATCCCTACAATATTTGAAAGTGAAGAGTATAAAGCCGGTGTTAATATTATTCAGGAAAAGTATAAACAATCTAAAGAAAAATATATCAAACTTTTACAAAAAAAGGCTAAAGGTAAGAGCGTTTCTTTGTTGCATATGCCGGTGGGATTGGTGGTTGCTCCGGTTAAAAACGGAGAAGTATTGAGTCCGGAAGCTTTTGAGGAGCTACCGGAAGAAGAAAAAAAGCAACTGATAGATGATTTAAATCAGATGCAGGCCGAGATAGAAAAATCGGCTCAAGATTTACCGGCCTGGGAAGATAAGCAACGCGAAGAAACTAATCGCTTAAGAACCAAATTCTTAAAAGAAACGGTAAAAGGTCCGATTGATGAACTGCACGAAAAATACAAAGGTCACAAGCAAGCTAATGCTTTCTTAAAAAGAATCCAAAAATACATTTTGGAAAATGTAGAAGAATTTTTGCCGACTGCCGAGACTACAACCACGGCTGATGGCGAAGATCCGTTAGGAGCTTTGTTGTCAAAAATCAAGCAGCCGGAAGAAGACAAATATGCTAAGTTTAAGGTTAATGTGATTGTTAAAAACGAGCCCGGTTCCGGTGCCCCGATTATTCACCTTGACCACCCCACGCAGGGCAATTTGGTTGGTAAAGTTGAAAGAATCCAACAATATGGTGCTCTTCTTACCGACTTTACCTTGATTAAGGCCGGTGCCTTGCATCAGGCAAACGGCGGCTTTTTATTGGTCGACGCCCGAAAAATGTTGATGCAACCATTTGCTTGGGACTCTCTTAAACGCGCCATTGCTTCTAAATTGATTAAGATTGAAGCTCCAAGTGAGGAAACTTCTTTCACAACAATATCTCTCGATCCGCAGCCTATTCCTTTGAGAGTTAAAATTATTTTGACCGGCGATGCCGAACTTTATGAGCTATTGAGCGAAAGAGATCCTGATTTTTCGGACTATTTCAAGGTCGAAGCCGATTTTGGTATGTTAATGGACAGAACCGAAGAAAATGAAGTGGAATACGCTAAGTTGATTGGCTCTCTTTCAAAGAAAAAGCATTTGCGTTCCCTTAACCGTCAGGCGGTGGCAAAAGTTATCGAACATTCTTCGCGTTTGGCCGAAAGCTCTGAAAAATTAACTGCTCATATTTCTTCTATCGGCGATTTGCTCCGTGAGGCTGATTATTGGGCCAGAAAATCTAAGTCAAATCATATCGGTAAAAACCATATTGATCAGGCTATAGATGCCCAAATCTACCGCAACAGCAGAATCAAAGATATGATGTTGGAGCAAATTGATAAGGGAACTATCTTGATTGATATTTCCGGTAAAAAAGTGGGGCAAATAAACGGCTTGGTCGTATATAATTTCTCCAGAACCTCTTTTGGTAAACCGGCCAGAATTACCACTCAGGTAAGAATCGGTAAAGGTGAATTCGTAAACATTGAGCGTGAAGTGGAGATGAGCGGACCAATTCATTCAAAAGGTGTCCTCATTCTTGAAAGTTTGCTCGCTAACAGATTTGCCAAATACTCTCCTTTGTCTTTGAGTGCTTCGATTGTTTTTGAACAATCTTATGGCGGAGTAGACGGAGACAGTGCATCATCTACCGAATATTATTGCTTGCTTTCGGCAATTTCGAACATTCCGATAAAACAAAGCATCGCCGTAACCGGCTCAATCAACCAGTTTGGTGAGATTCAACCGATCGGAGGAGTTAACGAAAAAATTGAGGGCTTCTTTGATGTTTGTGCTCATCAGGGCTTGACCGGCGAGCATGGCGTGATTATTCCAAGAACCAATGTGCCGGATTTGATGCTTAGAGAAGATATATTGCAAGCAGTAGAAGACGGAAAATTCCATGTCTATGCCATTGATACCGTTGATGACGGTATTGAGATATTGACCGGAATTAAGGCCGGAAAGGCAGACAAACATGGTAATTATCCTAAAGGAACGGTAAACTACGCCGTCCAACAAGGATTAAATTACTTTTATAAATGTTATGCTAAATACGCCAAAGAAACTCATGGTTGCTTAGGCAAATAATAAAAAAGGCTCCTAAAAAGGAGCCTTTTTCTATACTTTAAGCTGATAGCCACCGATTGAGGTAAGAATAAGTTGAGCTGATAAATCATCACACTCAACCTTTTGCCGCAAGCGGTATATATGGGTTTCCACTGTGTGGGTGGCAACATCGGCCGCATACCCCCATACTTCTTGCATTAAATCATTTTTACCGATTATTTTATCTTTGTTTTTGTATAAATACTTTATGATGGCGACTTCTTTTTCAGTAAGTTTGGTAACCTTATCGTTGCGCAAGTTGACTATCTCTTTGGCAGCAGGGTATAAAATATAATTGTTGAATTCCAAGCTGCCTTCTTGGGAATTTTCAAAAGTATTTATTGCCGATTTTATAACATCTATAAAAGTGCTTAAGGAAAAAGGCTTATTTATAACCTGATAAGCTTCGGCCAAAATATCGTCTTTTGAGGTAAGATAAATTAAGGGTTTATTGTCTATGCCCGATTTTAATGTATTAAGAAACGCCACATTGTCATCAACTATTATTAAATCGGCATCATCATCGTTATTTGTTGGTACAAAGTCCGAGGCATAGATTTTAATTTGCCCCAAGATATCTTCCTTAAAAGTTTCATTGTCGGATAAAAATAACAGGTTCGGCATTAAAAATTAACTCCTATACCGCTTATAATGGCATAACCATGAACGGTTTCTTGGGCTGATGAATTGTCAGCGTAGGCCGCGGCTAAATATATATCGATATATTTATTAAACTCATATTGATTTGAAAAGGCAACGATTTTGTTACAATTATCAGACTTATCGGATTTGGCATTAAAATAGGTCAGGCTTGATGAAAAAGGACCTATCTCGTAACCTAAACCAATGTTCCATCCATGGCCTTCGCGATAGGTATCAAAATCTGATGGCAGATTCCATGCCGGTGATGATTTGTCCTCGCCGTCTATATAGGTTTTGCGAAAACCACCGCCCAAAGACCAATTACCACGGCTTAAACGCAGGCTTAGCGAGTAATCTTTATCATTGCCGTGATATTGCCCATAGCCGACCGAGGTTTTGGCAGAAAACCAACCGAAATCGTGGTCGGAATAAAGTGCGGCAACAAAAGCATCATGATGAGCGTAGCCGGCGTGTTTATTTTCTAAGCCGCGGCGATTATAACTGTCGGGAATATAAGAAAACCCAACTGCCGTACCGAAATATTCCGGCGAAATGTAGTTTATTTTCGGAGCAACACCGTCGGTATTGATGTCAGTTGAGTTAAGGGTTGAAAAGATGGTGTTTTTATCATCTCTTTGCCAGTTGGGATTAGCAATAAAGTCAACAATATCATTGTTGCTTGTTATTGCTCCTACCATCGAAGCTCCGTCATGAAAAAGCGAGGCCACATTCCAGGTTTGGCCTATCATTAAAATACCATATGCCGAGTTTATTTCGCCATAAACTTCTTCACCCCAACTACCTTGGTTGTAGTCTTGAATTTCTTTATCAATTCCGCCCATTAAATCAAGGTAAAGCGTGGCTGTGGTATCTGCATTAAAATCGTAGCTTACATAACTTGATATATGCCCGTCGGCGTTGGCATGATTGTGGTCGGAGATATCGGAATAGCCATAAAGACCTTTGACGCTTCCGGTGATGCCATAGTCAAACTCTTTGGCATACGCAGAGTAAGAAAATATTAAAACTAAAAAAACAAAAGCTAAATAACGCATAAAATCTTTCCGAAAATTAATCTGTTTAACAAAGTTTAAGCTATCTTTGTTCTTAGTCAATAATTTTATTGGCAAAAGCAATTTCCGTTTATATAATTTTGTTAAATGAGTATAGCACCGGAGGGTAAAATGAAACAGAAATATGAGGCCGGATTAGCGGTTATGCGAGCTCAACCTCTGCATATCGGACATATTAAACTGATAAACAGAATGCTAGATGAGTGCAAAAAGGTGATTATTCTTTTAGGCTCGGTGCAGGAACAGGGAACGGAGCGAAATCCCTACCCTTATGTGGTCAGAAAAAAGATGATTCAAACAGTATATAAAGACAATCCGCAAATTACCGTATTGGGCATGTTTGATATAAATAATCCATCTCAATGGGCTGAGTTTGTGCTGGACTTTTTGCAAGAATCACTACCTGACCATCCTAGGCCGGAAGTTTACTATGCCGGAAGCGAATATGATGCTCAATGGTTTAGAAAAGTGTTTAAGCATATTGTTATTGAGAACAGAATCGACTACGATTTTCCGTATGTTTCCGGCTCAATGGTGCGAGATATGATTAAAATCGGCGATAAAAGATGGAAAAATTTTGTACCGCAAGAAATCCACGCCATGATTGAAGAATATCAACCTTCGCAAAAAGGAGTAATCTAAAATGCAAACAATTTGGAAAAACTTGACCGACGGAATCAAAAATTTTTGCGCTCATAATAATTTTAACGAGGTGATTTTAGGTCTTTCGGGAGGACTTGATTCGGCAATAGTGTCGATAGCGGCGGCAGAAGCTTTGGGCGGAAAAAATGTGCATGCACTGATGATGAAAACATCATTTACTTCCGAGCTTAGCTTGCAAATTGCCGTACAGATTGCCAAATTAAATAACCTTGATTATCGCATCTTAGATATTCAGCCGCTTATTGATTACCAAAAAGATTTTTTGCAAGAAAATTGGCAACAAAATATCAAAAAACTTACTTTAGAAAATTTGCAAGCTCGTGAACGCGGCAAAATTTTGATGACTTATGCCAATCAATTTTCTTATCTGGTTTTGGCCTGCGGCAACAAATCGGAAATTGCCATGGGATACTGCACCCTTTACGGGGATACCTGCGGCGGACTAGCTCCGATTGCAAACTTATACAAATCACAAATTTTTGAACTGGCAAAATGGCGAAATTCGCAATCTTTTGTTTTGCCTAAAGAGGTTATAACCAGAGCGCCTTCGGCCGAGTTAGCAGAAGGACAAAAAGACGAAGATTCATTGCCTCCTTACTCACTACTGGACAAAATACTTAGTCTCTATCTGGATAAAAAGCAGACTGCGGCACAGATAACAGCCGAAGGTTTTGATGCCGTAACCGTTGAAAACATTATAAAAAGATATGAAAACCAAGCTTTCAAAAGACTGCAACTGCCGCCGGCATTAAAACTTTAGCTTGACAAAAAACATATATCAAAATAACTTAGCTGACATAATTAGATACTATTATGTTTAATTTTTTAAAATAATTTTTTATGGAACAACATGAAATCTTTCGCATTTTTGATGCCTGCCAACCCCAAATTTCTGATATAAAAGCTTATTTGGAGTGGAAAGCAAGCGATTTACCTTTTGAGGTAATCTTTGAAAAAAACGGCAAAAAGTTCGCTGCAGAAGAGATATCCCGAAACATGGGACGTCCGCATGCCATAATTATTGAAAATGCGGTTTTTTATGTAAAAACTTTCAATAAAGCAGAGGCCGCTTCATCTGTAATGACAGCAGATGTGTTTGATTTTGCTAAGCATATCAGCTCGCGGGCTATGCCTTTGAGTAAAAAGGCTGCCGACATTTTGCGTCGAAATCGCAAAAAATATAAAGAGCTGGTGGAGAAAATGGCGGTATTTGGATATGAGATTCCCCATTTGCCGGAATATGTCATTCCGCTTACCAAAAAAGAAGTCAACAAAAAAGATTTGATGATGTATGACTTGGTTGGTTGTGCTGACAAAACCGTTGACATCAATCAATTCTTGAATGAAGGCAATTGCTTTATGTTTTACAAACATTTGTAAAATTTGGAACCCTGCAAATTAAAAAATTGCAGGGTTCTAGATTTTATTTATCTGTTCATATATGCAAATATAGTGTAAATAAATATTATTAAAAAGGTATGGAAAAAGAGAAAATAGCGCTCAAGGTATTAAAAGAGAGCGGCAAAGATGTATGGAACGTTATCCCTTGCGTTCTGGCATTTAGTTTACTGTGCAAGGAACGCTACGCAATGGCTGTAGGAATTGCTATTTCCGGTGTCATATTGTTAGCCTTAGTTTTTGAGTGTGCAAAATATATCGCTCTCTTGATACGGTGGAGAAGACGGATATGAAACTCCACCGGCTAATGCCGGTGGTATCATTTTAGTTCAAGCCAAGCTTGCCCCATATCTTCGCGCCCTTGGTGTTCAATGTAGCGTTGTATCA
>CASFRM010000005.1 GCA_949297185.1 uncultured Pseudomonadota bacterium | reverse complement strand
CTTTACCGAAGGGCTAACCGATGTTTTAGAAACCGGTGCCGATGATTTAACCTTAGCCGATATGAATGAAGCTTCGGCACAATATCTCACCTTGCAAACACGCCAACAGTTAGCAATCAATTCTCTATCGCTTGCCTCGCAATCGGTACAAAGTGTGTTGAGTCTTTTTTAGACTTGTTATCATAAAGATTATACCCAAGTGGTCGCTAAAAACCGCAAAAATGAGTAATATATTGATAAAAGTTAATAATACCTTGCATATTTTGCTTGTAGAATCGCAAATCTTGATATAACCTAACGCCGATAATTTTGTGTTGGGGGCCTTTGGCCCTAAAACATTGTTTTAACAAAAGCTTACGAAAGGAGCTATAATTACCATGAGTAAATGGGTTTATACATTTGGAAACGGCAAAGCCGAAGGCGATGCCTCGATGCGTAACCTTCTCGGCGGTAAAGGTGCTAACTTGGCAGAAATGAATACTGTCGGATTGCCCGTACCACCAGGATTTACCGTTACTACTGAAGTTTGTACTTATTACTATAACAATAACAAAACCTATCCGGCTGATTTGAAAGATCAGGTTAAGCAAGCTGTTGCTTATGTTGAAGGTATTATGGGCAAGAAATTTGCCGATGCTTCAAATCCGTTGTTGTTCTCGGTTCGCTCGGGTGCCAGAGTTTCGATGCCCGGTATGATGGATACCGTTTTGAACCTCGGTTTGAATGATGAAACAGTTAAAGCTTTGGCTAATGCTTCCGGTTCGGAAAGATTTGCTTATGACTCCTATCGTCGTTTCTTGCAAATGTTCTCTGACGTTGTTTTGGGCGCAGATTTGGATTTGTATGAAGAAGCTTTGGAAAATATGAAAAAATCTAAAGGCTATAAATCTGATACAGATTTGACCGCCGAAGATTTGAAAGAATTGGTTAAAGAATACAAAGAAATCGGTCAGAAAATCGGTAAAGTTGTTCCGCAAGATCCTTGGGAGCAATTGTGGGCCGGTATCGGTGCCGTATTCGGTTCTTGGATGGCTGCTCGTGCCATTACCTATCGTAAACTCAACAATATTCCGGGTGACTGGGGTACAGCCGTTAACGTTCAAACCATGGTATTCGGTAATGCCGGTGATGACTGCGCTACCGGTGTTTGCTTCTCGCGTGACCCTGCTACCGGTGAAAATGTTTACTACGGTGAATATTTGGTTAATGCTCAAGGTGAAGACGTTGTTGCCGGTATTCGTACTCCGCAACCCATGGCTTCTAAAGGCGACGGTACTTCTTTGGAAGAAAAATGGCCTCACCTTTATAAAGAATTGGTAGATGTTCGTAACAAATTGGAAGAACACTACAAAGATATGCAAGATATGGAATTCACTATCGAACACGGAAAATTGTGGATGTTGCAATGCCGTAACGGTAAAAGAACCGCTGCTGCTGCCGTTCGTATGGCCGTTGAGATGGTTGAAGAAGGTATGTTGACCAAGGAAGAAGCTATCATGCGCGTTGGTGCTGATCAATTGGATCAGTTGTTGCACCCGATGCTCGATCCTAAAGCTAAGAAAAATGTTATTGCTACCGGTTTGCCGGCATCTCCGGGTGCTGCCGTTGGTCGTGCAGTATTTAATGCTGAAGATGCTGAAGCTTGGGCTTCAAGAGGTGAGAAAGTTATCTTGATCCGTAACGAAACTTCTCCGGAAGATATCGGTGGTATGCACGCTTCTCAAGGTGTTATTACCGCTCGCGGTGGTATGACCTCTCACGCAGCCGTTGTTGCTCGTGGTATGGGTACTCCTTGCGTTTCTGGTTCTAACGATATTACTATTAACTATGCTAACAAAACCATGACAACTAAGTCTGGTGTTGTTATCAAAGAAGGTGACTGGGTATCTTTGGATGGTGCTAAAGGTCAGATTATCGAAGGTGAAATCCCGACCGTTAAGGCTGATACCAACACCGGTAACTTTGGTAAATTGATGAGCTGGGTTGATGAAATCCGCGTTTTGAAAGTTCGTGCTAATGCCGAAACTCCGAAAGATGCTCAAACCGCTCGTGACTTTGGTGCTCAAGGTATCGGTTTGGCCAGAACAGAACACATGTTCTTTGATGCTAACCGTATTGGTGATATGCGCGCTATGATCTTGTCTGATACCGAAGAAGGTCGTCGTGCTGCTTTGGCAAAATTGTTGCCTTACCAAAAGCAAGACTTCAAAGATTTGTTCAAAATCATGGATGGTCTGCCGGTAACTATTCGTTTGCTCGATCCGCCTTTGCACGAATTCTTGCCTCATACCGATGTTGAAATGAAAGAATTGGCTGACAAGATGGGTATGACTTTGGAACAAGTTAAGACCAGAGCAAATGCTTTGCACGAAGCTAACCCGATGTTGGGTCACCGTGGTTGTCGTTTGCCGATTACCTATCCTGAAATTGCCGAAATGCAGGCCAGAGCTATCTTGGAAGCTGCTTTGGAATGCGAGAAAGAAGGAATCAAAGTTATTCCTGAAATCGAAGTTCCGTTGACAGGTTCTAAGAAAGAGTTGGATATTGTTAAAGACATTATCGATACTACAGCTCAAAAAGTATTTGCTGAAAAAGGCGCTAAAATCAACTATATCGTCGGCACCATGATTGAATTGCCGAGAGCTGCTTTGATGGCTGAAGAAATTGCCGAATCTGCTGCTTTCTTCGGTTTTGGTACTAACGACTTGACCCAAACAACTTTGGGTATGAGCCGTGACGATACCGGTGCCATTTTGGATGAATACAGAGCCAGAGGCGTTTATGTAGCTGATCCGTTTGCATCTATCGATGTTGACGGTGTGGGCAAATTGGTTGCCAGAGCTTGCCGCAAAGGCCGCGAAACCAACCCTGATTTGCACTTGGGTGTTTGCGGTGAACACGGTGGTGATCCGAAATCTATCGAATTCTTCCACAAGGTTGGATTGGATTATGTTTCTTGCTCACCGTATCGTGTACCTGTTGCAAGATTGGCTGCTGCTCAGGCTGCAGTTAAATTCAAAGGCGAAAGAGTTGTCGGCGGTGCTGATTGCTGCTGCAAAAAAGCATGCTAATATAGCTCTTTAGCAAAAAGAAAAAGCGTCCGTTTTTATAAACGGGCGCTTTTTTGGGTTATTCTTCGACTGGTTCCAACAAGATAATCCTATTATCTTTTACGATTATCTTTGCGGTGCCAGTTTTGGGTTCAATACCCAATTTGACAGGAATTTGGTTGGATAGTACTCCGAGGCTGTCTTTGTAGACTACGGAGTATGAGGTTATAACTTTCCCGTTTCTGTTTGCTGTCGCGGGAGTTATTTGGGTGATTTCCACTTCCTGTTTCATCTTATTTATGCGGGCATCGTTTAAGATGGCAGCAGAAACAGGAATGACGAACAGGACTCCCCACATAATGTTTAATAAGATCTTTTTTGTTTTCATAATTATAAAATTAAAAGTTGGTATTTGTATTGAAGGTAAAATATTTTGTTTATTTTGTCAAATTCTTTTTGTAAGTTTTTGGTAAAATTTATTGATTTTGCGCAAAAATACTTACTAAAGGTTGGTTTTAATGGCTATTAACCAATACAGATTGGTGCTTTTATTGCTTTAAATTCAACAGTGAAATGGTTGTCAGCGGTGCTGATTGCTGCTTAAAAAAAGCATGCTAATATAGCTCTTTAGCAAAAAGAAAAAGCGTCCGTTTTTATAAACGGGCGCTTTTTTTTCACTCCAGTGAAGTTTGCCAGACGATCTCGTCATTATAAAAATAGGCCTTTGTTTTGCCTATTTGAGGTTTGGGCGGTTTGGGGCATTTTGTCCAGTCGGACTTGTGCCCATTTTCGTCTACGTAGATAACCTCGTAGAAGTTAACTATAGTGTCGGGATCAATGATTCCGCGGGTGTTTTCAAAATACTTTATTTCGGTATCAGCACGTACCGAAACAATTGTAATGGTTTTGATTTGAGTCAACTGCTTGTTAACAAAATTTGTTATTATTGCGTAACACCCGATAATGATACTGCAAGCTATGGCAAGAAAGCATGCTGATAAAAATTTTTTTGTTTTCATAATAATTTATTTTTAATTGTTAAACTAATGTGAGTGTATTCTTTTTATTGTTGATTGTCAATTTATTTCAGTTGGTTGATTTTTTGTGCGCTTATGTAAAAATGTTAACCAATAAATAAGAATTAGATGTTAAATTGATGACAATGAGATAACTCTATCGAGAGGACGATTTTATGAAAAAAACTATAGTAACAGCTTGCTCGGCAGTAGCTTTGGTGCTTGGTTTGAGCAATGTGGCAGAAGCCAGAGACGGGTTTTATTTGACGGCCAGAGGCGGTATGACCTGGAATAATCTTAATACAAAAGACGATTCGATTACTGCGGCAAAAATAAGTGATTTGGATAGTGTGGGCATGTACTCGGGAGCTATCGGTTATAAGTACAAATATTTTAGAGCAGAATTGGAGTATATTTCCAGAGACGATGCCGAAGAAGACATTGTTAGTTCCGGTGTGCATACTTCATCTATGACTGTTTCATCAAAATCATATATGTTGAATATGTATGTTGATTTGATGCCAAATTATTGGATTAGCCCGTATTTTGGCGGTGGTATCGGTTATACTGAACTTGAGATGGTTAATGATAATGTGGCAGCTGCAACCAGCGACGAAAAATGGGAAGAGAGTAAGTTCTCTTGGCAAATCGGTGCAGGGTTGACCTTGAGAATTAATCGTTGTTTGAATATTGATGCCGGTTACAGATACCATACTTTGGGTAAGATTGAAGGGGCAGAGGTCAATGCTCACGAATGGTATGGCGGTATCAGGTTTACTTTCTAGAATAAAAAATTTAGGTTAAAGAAAAGGAAGCACTTGTCGTGATGGGCAGGTGCTTTTTTTGTAGTCAACCTCGGATTTATTCCGAGAATGACAGTAAAACGGCGTATAATGGGCAACTAATACAGAAACCTCTTTAAGGCTGGGTCATGTACCACCAGTACACTCCCGTCGCCTTAAAAAAGCTTTCTTATTATTTGCCTCATTCTCCACCGTTTTGAAAAAATTTGTATTGAGATATGGTAAGAGATTCTCGGGACAAGCCCGAGAATGACAAAGAAGAGAAATAAGCCCGAGAATGACATAAGCGGCGTTGATGTGAGGGACGAAAATTGACAAATTTTTGTCACGCAAAATGAATTGGTTAAAAAATATTTAAAAAATATATACAAATCAGTTGGTTAGCTGACGATTTTTTTTGTGATTTTGCTTGCTAAAATAAAGATATTGTGCTATATTAGAATTGCAAAAGTATTATCGTTGGAAGCCATTATTTAAATTATTGATGATTAAAAAAAGGGTTTTTTGTGTAACGAAATAACGTTTTCGTTTTAAATTGCCTCTATATGTTTTGATTTTCATATCTTAATAATGTTTTCAGGGAAATTATACGAATGCCACGCCAGCCGTAAGGAGATACTCTTCTGCCGGATTTATTCTAGCGTGAATAAAACTAAAAAAAATTAAACAAAATAAGGGGTGACCATCATGAATAATGATGCTGTACGCCCGCCCTTCAGAAAAAATGATTTTTGCCAAAAATTACTGAGTAAGGAGTATCGGTCATGAAAAGATGCGATACAGTAAGTGGAGCGGATAGGAGTAGCTACTATCCCGTCTGGATATCTGATGATATCTTGCCTGCCGGAAAAGTAATTGAGTAACAAGAATTGTTTTTATGAGTAAAGGGAAAAGATATTAAAGTTATGGCAAAAATTTTAAAAACCATAGCTATGATGTTAACTTTTGCTGCAGCTTTTACCAGCTGCAGTGAAAGTCTCTTACTTGGGGAAGACATACCCCAAGTGGAGAACAAAAAGATCCCACTTGGGTACATCCCAGTGGGAGATAATTCAGTATTCATCGTCTTTGACGATGAAACTGAAGAAGAGATGGAATGGAAATTCCGTCTCACGGTTGAAGACACCATCAAAGTTGGTGGAAATCAGCCTGTTGCCCCTGCCGAGGAGTTGAGCAAAAAGGCAGAGGAGGTAGTGGCTTTTGCCTATAACTACGGTATTAAAAACGTAGTTAAGGCAAATATCGTTGTGGACTATGTCTACAACGGTAAGACACCTCAACTGCCTTGAGGCGGACATGATGACTGTTTCTGGCAGTCATAGTGCGATAGACTCTGTTGAGTCTCCGTACTATGAATTGTCGGAGACAGAGTATATCCTCGATTTCGATGGAATTGAGCTAGCTTCGGCTACTCAAGTATTCGTGGTTGAGGAAGGCTATGTTCCGCCGGTTTTGGATAGAACCGAGTGGGACTACGCTCACAAGGCATTCCGCCGTGCTGCTTCCGTTAATGATGATATCATTACCGTGGTTTGTGACAATGTTGCAAACTTCGCTGATATCTACAGCGATGGTAGCAGAAAGAATGTAGAGGAAGTTGCTTACACCGTATCTAACGAATTTACTTTTACTGCTCCGGTAATAGAAGTGGAGGATGTTAATACTGTTGTGGGTAAGACTTTCTCGTTTGAAAACGGTGTTGTTACGGTTGCCGATCAAACAGTTTCTGCTGTTTGGAAATCTGCAGCTGTTGACGATAAGGTAATGCATGGTGAAAAAGACTACGCAAGCGAAATCGTTCCTTGCAAAGTTGAAGCCAGAACCATTACCTTTGTTTCTGCATCTGAGGCAGTTGTCAAATTTTATGACAACGACGCCAACGACTATGCAGAGACAACCGTTATCGTTACGGTGGAAGAAAACCGTCGTCTTGTCAGCACCGATGAAAGCTACAATCATGTAGCTTATCGTCGCAATGCTGAGGTTTCTGGAGCTAATATCGCAGTTACCTGCGATAATTTGGCAACTTTCGTTGACAACTATAATGACAACACAACAGAAACTGCAAATGTTAACTACAGTGTAGTTAATAATTTCAGCTATGTTGTGCCAACATTCGTTGTCAACAACATTTCCAATATGCTCGGTCAGTCATACAACTTCAACAATGGCAGTGCCATTGTTGAAGGGAAAAACGTTAGCATAAGTTTAGCTAACCGTCAGGGTAGTGCGATTATGCACAACGGCAAGGACTACCGTGCAAATGCTCCGGCTTGTGAGGTGGTTGCAAAAACAATCACTATCACAAGTGTGACGACGGCCACAGTCCGCTTCGAAGATAAAAATAATTCTTCTGATTATTCGGAAGCTATTATTTCTATAAACATAATCGAAGCGGAAGATCTTAACGGTGAAGTCCTCGGTGTATGGATTACCGATGCATATCAAGGCAGAACTTTGACAAGTACTGACTTGCATGTGCTGACGAATAATAACGGAACATATACCGTTTATTCTCGTCCGGTAAATTCGACATCTTGGACTGCAACCGAGATCTCTGCTTCCAACGCTATGGCGTTAATGGAAGCGGGCAAGGCTCCGGCGTGGGTATGGAACGGTGGCTCTTATGAAATAGGAGTGCTTTCATACATAACGGCAAACAAAGCATCAACCGGTTATGTTATCAGCTACCACTCTTTTGGTGGGGTGTTGATGAACATACTTGGCGATGCTGAAGCAGCTTTAAATGGTGTTTCTTTTGCGGAACCGTTGAAGGCAACCGGTAGCCAAGCTAATAGCGTGTGGACCATCAGCTACGGCGGGTTCACATGGTATTTTGTTTAATTTAATCCCCGAGAGCCTGAAAAGGTTTTAGGGGATGCCTGAAAATTGAGATATCGCAAGAGATTGACTGTGGTGGGAGCAAAGATCGGAGGATGCTTTGCAGATAGTGGGTGAGCTTTGCTAGGGCTCTGACTTTCATCTAGGATGAAAGGCCTGCCCGGTACAGTCGATTGATTGCGGTAAATATCTCAATGAGTAAGGTCCCTAAAAACCTTTAGGGTATGAAAAAAATATTAAATATAGCATTTATGCTATTGGTATCTGTGGCATCATTTGCTACAGATCCAATAGCAACCGCCTACGGGCACCACTTCGGTAACCGCAACTTGCGGTTTACCGAAGCTGAAAAAGTGCACACCGAAGTTGCGGTCGGTGGGCACGCGTCGTTTGGGGGATATATCTCCGGCGGCGCTGAGCTGTCCGCAACTCGCGTATACACCCCAACCCAGGCATTTGCTTGGCGCTGGGGTGGGATGGTTGGTGTAGATTACGCCAATCATTATGGCGCGACTTCCGACGTGCTGGCGCTTATCGGGGTTCGCCTCGGTAGCACAGTCCACGTCGGACTGGACGCAATGGCCGGAGCCGGTCAATTGTCTTTCCATGATCACGCGTGGAAAGATGAAAAAACCCACGACTATTATAATAGTTTGTGGCGTTTTAAGGCTGGAGCACAGCTCAGCCTAGGCGTGATGGTTGGAAAACAAGTAACGTTGTCCGTTTGGGGACGTTACTTGTATGCTTTCAACAATTCCGGCAACCACAAGGTGGAGATGCCGGAAGGTTGGAACGTAACCCCAACCCAGTGGGCAAATAACCGTTTGGCTGTAGGGCTTTCCTTGTCATACAATATATTCACCGAAACACAAGTTTCGGGGGATAATTGTTGGCAGGGAGGAGCCTATAGTGGATATTCATTCCTTGGAAACGAGGGGTGGATCGCCGGTGCAGAACTCCTGCATTTTAACAGGAGTGGCGCATTCGGCGGCGCTGTATATGGCTTGGGTGCTTATCAGATCTTTGGGTCTGATAAGATAACCACAAGCCATATCTACGGCCAATGTGGTTATAGAATACTCCCATGGGGGGCTAGCTCTATCGTGGAGTTCGAGTTTGGAGCGAAAGCCGGACTCGGTGAATACTCTAAGATAGAGCGCGGCAGCACAGAGTCTGGAGACTTCCAGATGGCTGCCGCAGCCTATACCTTGGGAGTTGAAGGAGGTGCATTCATCGGAGTAAACTTCCATTTCGGAAGACACCAGATTAAAATAACTGGTAACTTCGGTGGCCATTATAATTTTGGAACGTCTTTTACCGGACGTGCCGATTATAGTGGTAAGTCTAGCAATGGGTTCGGCTTAAATGCCAGCCTGACTGCTGGATATGCATTTTCTTTCTAAAATGCGTAAAAAGACTCTTTTTCGGGGAATTCGCTGTGAAGCGCGTTCCCCGTTTTTTTGTTTAAAAGTTATTTTCTTGTTTGTTGAGGTAGATTCTCGGGACAAGCCTGAGAATGACAAAGAAGAAAAACAAGCCCGAGAATGACAAAGAGGAAAACACGAACCCGAGAATGACAGTAAAACGGCGTATAATGGACAACTAATACAGAAAACTTCTTAAAGGCTAGGTCATGTACCGCCAGTACACTCCCGTCGCCTTAAAAAAGTTTTCTTATTATTTGACTCATTCTCCACCGTTTTGAAAAAATTTGTGTTGAGATGTGGAAAGAGATTCTCGGGACAAGCCCGAGAATGACACTTCTTTTTATGTCACCCTCGACCACCACACACCCCGTCACCCTCGGGCTCTGACCCGAGGGTCTGTTCTATACCGTCACCCTCGGATTTATTCCGAGGGTCTCAGAAGCTACGGCATATTGTTTTATTAGATTCTCGGGACAAGCCCGAGAATGACAAAGAAGGAAGAAAAACAGCCCGAGAATGACAAAGAAGAAAAACAAGCCCGAGAATGACAATAAAAAACACCTGCAAAACTATCAATAGTTTTGCAGGTGTTTTTTTTACTTAAACCGTAAAATGCTGCCGCTTAAGACAAAAGCATTTTTTTGCTTTTGCGGCAGGGCAAAATGATGCCGTTGGCTGTCACAGGCGGAAACAAAGCTTCCGTTTTCGATGATAAACCAAT
The DNA here is from genome assembly GCA_949297185.1 of uncultured Pseudomonadota bacterium. Taxonomy (GTDB): domain Bacteria; phylum Pseudomonadota; class Alphaproteobacteria; order RF32; family CAG-239; genus CAZU01. The sequence continues at coordinate 59,617 of CASFRM010000005.1, read as the reverse complement.
GCACGGCACATGGTTTTGCCGATGCAAAGCGCCAGGCAAGAAATTTATCATCTCCGATTACGATCTCTTGCAGGCAATGTTTAGTCTTTTTAGGGTTTGACGAGTAGTAGGCATTAACCCTCTCTGCGTCAAGCCACCATTCGGGAACTAATCTTTTGCTGCCAAACCTGTCGGCTATAAGCTGATAATTTGCAGTTTGGGTCTGCAAAACATCTTTTTTAATAACCACCGGAACACTTTCGCCAAACTTGAGGTGGCTTATCCGAAAGTTTTGCTCACCGGAAATGGAAACCTCATCTTCTCCGGGGATAACGAAATATATTTTTCGTTTGTGCCAGCAGGTCCACGCATAAAAGCTTTGTCCTCTGGAAAAGGCTCTCTTTTCGGTAATCACCGGATTGATTGTCTCCAGTTTTTGTAATTGGACATCGGAGATGCCGATTTCGTTACAAAGTTTTATAAAATCATCTCCAAACGGGAGAGCAGAACATAAGGCTTGTTTTGCTTCATCTAAAGTTAAATTTTTTAGTTCCATATTATTATTTTTTTAATAGTTTAATAAAAATATTTGCTTGTTTCTATTAATGATGTATTTGGCAAAATTTGTCAAGCAGGTAAAGCAAAAAAAACTCCGCAAGTTTTGTGCGGAGTTGAATGTTTTTTCGAATTATTTATTATTCGCCGCCTAAGTAGCCGTTAACCTGCGAAACAAAATATTCGTTGAAAGCCATCGGGTCGGGTACCATGTCGGTAATGCCTTCTATCTTTTGGTAGCCTTGCATTTCGCCATTGTTCATTTGTACCATTACGACTTCTAGGGGATTGCTCAATGCAAACATTTGTACAAATCCGGAATTGGTGTCATCGGCATAGTCAATGGTGTAGAGATTGTATTGATTCAAAAAGTTTTGATTGTATGCTTCTTCTATCATGGCAATGGCTTGCGGGCAATTTTGACAGGGTTGGTTGTTGAAGAAAATATATATGTTAGACTTTTCGGGACTTTGATTTTCTTGTTGGTAGTATTCTTCTTCGACCTCGGTTTGTAACATTTGGTTGCCGTCTTGAGCATAAGCAAAGTTGCAAAAACCTAAAAATGCCGCTAAACATAAAAAGTATTTCATTTCTTTTTCTCCTTGGAGTGATTGTTATTGCAAGAATCAAAATAATACATTTATCGAAAATTTAAATAGCTATAATCTAAATTTCGGCACAGGCTTTTTGTAGCCAATTTTTGTTTTCGGGGTCTAAAAGAGGAGATACCTCTTGCCAAACTTTTTGATGATAGTTATTGAGCCATTGTATTTCTTCGGCATTTAGCAAGCTTTTATCAATCAAGGCTTGGTCAAACGGAACCAGAGTCAAAGGTTCGAACTTTAGCATCGGCGACATAAATTCGGTTGAGGTCTCAACAATCATAGCCAGATTTTCAATTCTGATACCGTATTCGCCTTCTTTATAAAATCCGGGTTCTATCGAAACAATCATATCTTTTTGCAAAGGAGCCAAACTCTTTAGCGATAGTGACTGCGGTCCTTCGTGAACGCTCAAAAAGTGTCCGACCCCATGGCCGGTACCATGAGCATAGTCTTTGCCATAGCGCCATAAAACCGCTCTTGATACCGCATCAAGCGAAAGTCCCGGAGTATTAAGCGGAAACAGGCTCGAAGATACGGCTATGTGAGCCTTCAAAACCTGAGTGTAGCTTGATTTGCATTCGGCTCTCGGCTTTCCTAAAGCAATAGTGCGGGTTATGTCGGTGGTGCCGTCAAAATATTGGGCTCCGCTGTCAAGCAACAAAAGTGAGCCTTCGGTCAATGCGCGGTTGCTTTTGGCGTCGGCTTGATAGTGGACTATCGCCCCGTTGGCTCCACAGCCGGCAATGGTGGCAAAACTCAAAGAATAGTAATTATCTCCTTGTTTTCTAAAATCTTCTAACTTGGCGGCGACGGAAAGTTCGTCTTGTCCTTGCCAGTTGGCTGAAAGCCAAGATAAAAATTTGCACATTGCTACACCGTCACGCAAGTGTGCCGATTTTATTCCCGTAATCTCAACCGGATTTTTGCAAGCTTTCCATTCGTTTACGGGGTTGTTTATATTGCTTAGCCAAATGCGATGGGTTTTCATTAAACTTTGTAGTTTTTTGGAGGTGCGGTTGTAACTCAAACCGATTTTTTTGCCTTTCCAAAGTTCTAACTCTTGCTCAAGTTTGGAAAAGTCGTTGATAAATAAACTTACTTCACCGCTTGCGGAAACCAGGGCAAAGGCTCTGATAATCGGCGTGTATTTTATTAAATCGGAACGCAAATTCATCAGCCATGATACACAATCGCATTCGCTTAAAAAATAACCGTCGAGTTTGTTATCAAGGCAAAATTTGGTCAGGTAAGAAATTTTTTCTTCCGATGATATGCCGCTAAAGCTTTCTTCAAGTTCGAAAATTTCGCCCTGACGAGAGCTTATTCTTGAGCCTAAAATGTTGTCTTTGTCTTCTATAAATTCGTGGTCGGGCAGAGCGCGTTTCCAGTAGTCTACTTCGGAAATGGAATGACACCACGAATCATACAAAAATTTGCAGGGTTCTTCGATATTGTGTTGGATAAACGAACCTATCGAATCGCGTGTGCAGACAACTTCGATATTTTGTCCTGAGGTCTGTTGTCGGGCTTGAATATCGTACCGGCCGTCGACCAGTAAAAAAACTTTGTCGCGGAATATTATCATGTTGCCGGCAGAGCCGGTGAATCCGCTGAGCTCTTTTATCTTGTTTTCTTCGTCTAAAACATCTTGCCCTAAAAACATGTTGTTGCGGGTGACGATGTAGGCATCGATTTTGTGTTGGGTTAGGTATTGTTGAACAGATGATATCGAAGTCATATTATTAATCCTTTTTTTGCATAAGAGCTGCACGCCAATTATCGTGAGAATAAAGTTTGATTAGCTTTAGTCCGTTTGCTTCGTGAGCCGAGATGACATCGGAGACCTGATTGTCTACAAAACCGGAAAGTATACAATAACCGCCGGATTTTAGATGAGAACTTAAATCGGGGGCAAAAGCTATCAACGGATTGGCTAATATATTGCTCAAAACTAAATCGCAGGGGGCAAAATCATTGATTATTTTGTTTTGGTAGCCGTCGCTTAATACGGCGGTTATTTGAGCCTCGAGCTTGTTGGTTTGAGCATTGCCGTTGGTTACGATTACGGCTTCGTCATCAATGTCGGAGGCTATGATTTTGCAATTTGGCCACAACTTGCCGGCGCATAATGATAAAATGCCGGAGCCGGTACCAATGTCTAAAATCTTTTTAGGTGCAAAACCGTCAGAGCTTAAATCGCACAAGGCCTCAATGCAGCCTCTGGTGGTTTGGTGATTGGAGCCAAAGGCGGTGGCAGCATAAATTTGAAGCAAGGTTTTGTCGCTTTGAGGGGCTGTTTTTTCGTGAATGCCGTAGATGCAAAAATTGCCTACCTCAAAAGGCGGAAATTCTATTACATAATCTTTGAGCCAGTTTTCGCTTTTGAGCTCGCTGGCATCATAAGCAGGCAACTCTATGCCGTAACTTGCGGCAAGATTTTTCATGCCTTCTTCATCAAAACTTCCGGAAGTGTAGCCAATGTATTGGTCTAAATTATCAGGGGTATAGTTTTGGGCGGTAACTTCAAAAAATTCTTCCATAAAATCGGAGAATCGTTCATCATATTGTTCTTGTGCCTGAAAGGTTATTTGCCAACAAGTAGAAGTCATGGCGTTTTATCCTGTATATTGTTATAATTTTGTTTACTAAATCGACTTTATGATATAATAATTAAAAATAAATTTATACAACCGCTTTTTATATATAAAGATTGCTGAAATGAAAAAAATTTTGTCGTTGATTTGCTTGCTTTTGGTATCCGGATGCATCAGAGCCGGTGATTATGATTTGGTTCCGGTTAGAAAAAAAATCCTTAATATGGTTAACGGTTATACCATTAATTTTGCCGATACCGAAAAAATGTTGCTTAGAAGTGAAGACAGAAGAGAGCATAATTTTGTGTTGAATAAAGCTTTGACCGTTAAAAAAGGTGAGACGGTATTGAGTGATAAGTTTTTTGTCGTGGATATGTATGAAGCAATAGCTTATGTTCCCAGCAAAAAAGGTACTTTGCAAACAACAACAGTTCCTACAAGGTTGTCTAACAGACAAGAGTATAAAATTTGGGGAACGGTGTCGGTAGACGGTGAGGAATATAATTTGTTGCCGAGCGGATTGGATGATTATGTTTTCTTGTTTGATAATCAGGGAAACTTTTATAATAAGGCCGGTTGGATTGATGACGGAACTCTTAAACTGCTTGATGAGCCGGTGTTTGTTTATCCGTCGGACTTGAAGATGAAAAAGGTAATCAAAACTTCTACAAGTTCCGGTAAAGCATATGGCGGCTATGAGATAAAATATGCCGGCGTGAAGTTGGATAGAGTATGGTTCGACTACTTGGCTTTTGAAGATGATGAAGATGTCGGAGAATTTGAAAAAATAAGTTTTCCTAATAAACCGGGGTTGATTATGATTAACGGTAATGGCTTTAGAATCTTGGAAGCTTCTGATGATGCTTTAACCTATATGATTTTGACTGCCGACGAATAACTTCAGTTTATTAATCTAAAAAAACAAACCCTCGTTGCAATTATGTAACGAGGGTTTAACGATTTATTTAACTATTTGTTTTATGAGAAGGACTAGTTGATTTGGGAATCGGAATAAGCTAATGATCTCGGAAGAAATTGTTCATATAAACGGTATCCCTAAAAAATTAATCGTCTTTTTGCACGGATATCAGGATACCGCCGAACATATAGATAAAAAATCTCAAGCTCTGCTCGAGATTAAAGATGTTGCGTTGCATATTCCTCAGGCTCCATATTGGAATGAAATTGATGCTACCAAAAGACAGTGGTATTCCATGCACCAATTTGATCCTGATGATTGCCGTCGTTCTACAAATTCTTGGGATGAGTTTATTGAATATTATAATCGAATGACTATAGGCTTGGAAGAAGCTTCGTCCTATTTGTTGGATTATATTGATAACCTGTTAAATGAATATGGATTGAGTTATGAAGATTTGTTTTTGTGCGGATTTTCTCAAGGAGCGATGCTCGCCATTCATTTGGGATTGATGTGCCCATATAAAATGGCCGGAGTGGTTAGTTTTAGCGGAATATTGGCCGCTAAGGGATATGTTGAAAAACATTTGAAATCGACTCCGGATATGTTGCTAATTCATGGTAATGTTGACAATACGGTTAGGTTTAGGGCTTTGGAGTTTACAAGTGAAGCCTTGGAAGATTTGGGGTGTTGTGTGCAAAAATTTGTGGCTGAGGATTGCTCTCACCGAATCGACTCCTCGTCGGTGCAGAAGGCCGCAGAATTTATAAAAGCAAGAATTTAAATAAATTGCTGGTAGCTCAAAAATCCACCGTTATCTATTAAATCATTTTGTTTAATATCGAGCTTTAGCTCAGAGTTCTGGCCAATGTTGCGGTCAAGTATCTCGGTGTAGTTGCCATAGGATTTAATGTAGTAATCGGCCCAAGACGGGGTAAGCCCCAGTTTTTGCCATGCTTGCGGTTTTATTCCGAGCAGGTTTTGTATCGACGGGCTTTTGGTTGCTGCATAGGTATTTATGTTTTGCGAAGTTATTTTTGATGCCGAGGCTAATTTTAGGGCATTGATAATCCATCTCATGGCAATATTGATAGAAGGATTGTTACCGGCAGAATAGGCTTTTATCGGGATGTAGGCTATTTCTTCGGGCAATACTTGTGCCGGTTCTTTTGCTTTGAGTGATGAAACTATGTTCTTTACAAATATTTCGTCACCGGTGATTAAGTCACATCTTTTTAGGTAAAAAGCTTCTTTTAATTTGGTGAGATTGGGAAATTCTATGATATTTAATCCAAGGGCATATTTTTGATTGTACTCACCTAAAAATGTTTTGGCTTCGGAGTTGCGTAAAACACAGACTTTGGTATCGGCAAAATCTCGCATTGATGTGGCATCTTTAGCGGTTCTTGAAGCAAAAACTTGGCGGTCAAAAAACAAGGTGTCGACAGGTGTTACAAATTGTTTGGCTTCTTCTGATGAGGTGAGCGAACTGTGGCCTAACATAACATCTATTTTGCCGGAGTTTAGAGCCTGACCGATATTTGATTTGGCAACGGGGATAAGCTTAAATTTGCCGGGGTCGCCTAAAAAGGCTGCTGCAAAAGCCCGACACAAATCGGCGTCAAAGCCTTTGAGCTCTTTGTCCTTGATGTAGGCAAGCGCCTGATAATCGCGACTGGTGCCGCAGGCAACATATTGCCGCTCTTTAATTTGAGAGAAAGCTTGAGCTCCGAAAGCTTGACCGCTGAGCAGAACTCCGCAAAAAATAAAAAACAAAGACTTTAGAGTCATTTTTTTAACCATTTGTATATACCATAAAAAAGATATTTGGATTATAGGAAAGTTTTTTATGAAAAGTAACAAAATTTTGCAAGTTATCACAGCTCTGTTTTTGATTTTTGCGGCAAATGCTAATTCTGCGGAGATTTTGAGTAAAGATGAAGCCTTAAATTTTGCCGCGACCAAAGGCGAAGAATTGCTGATGGCTTTTCAGGAGCCGGATTTAAACTTGCGTTTTCAAAAGCTTGATGAGCTTTTTGTAACTTATATCGATGTGGATTATGTGAGCCGCTTTGTAATGGGAAAATATTGGCGGCAGATGAGTGAAGAGCAAAAACAAGCTTATCAAAAGTTGTTTTTGCGATACGGACTGGCTTATTATAAAACTTTGCCGCTTGATTATGCCCAAAATGTGGAGTACGAAATCAAAAATGCCGAAATTGATGGAAATTTTACCAATGTCATAACTAATGTAAAAGTAAATTTGGGTGAAGAAAAGCAAGTAATTACTTTGGTGTTTAGGCTGCACAAAGTTGATGGCAAAATAAAGGCGGTGGATGTAAAAGTGGCAGAAAGCAGCTTGCTTTTGGCTTACAGAGGAAAATTTTATGAAATGATTGCCCAAGATGATGGTGAAATTGATTGGTTTTTGGAAGATTTGAGCGATATAACCGCCTCAATGGAATTAAATTTGCGGGAAAAAGCTGTTAATCAGCAAAAATCCCTTGAAATTCAAAACTAAAAAAGCTACTCTCGTCAGAAGTTTGTTTTATTTTTTTTACAGAGGTTGTTTTTATATGAGTGATGTGAAAGTCAGATTTGCTCCGAGCCCCACAGGCTTTATGCATATCGGTAATACCCGTACTGCCGTGTTTAACTGGTTGTTGGCTAAAAAGTTGGGCGGAAAATTCTTGTTGAGAATTGATGATACCGATGTTTTGCGTTCGAAAAAAGAATATGAAGATGCTATTCTTGATATCTTGGTGTGGCTCGGTCTTAAATGGGATGAAGAAGCCAGACAATCTGCAAGAATTGCCAGATATGACGAAGTGGTTGCCAAGCTCAAGGCTGAGGGTAGAGTTTACGCATGCTATGAAACAGCCGAGGAACTTGAGGTAATGCGTAAAAAATTAATGGCTCAGGGCAGACCTCCAATCTATGATAGAGGTGCTTTGAAACTCACAGCCGAAGATATTAAAAAATATGAAGCCGAAGGTCGCAAGCCTCACTACCGCTTTAAGCTTAATCCGGGGGTTATTGAATGGGACGATCTGGTCAGAGGCAAAATCCATTATGATGCCGCTAATTTGGCAGATCCCGTAATCATCAGAGAAGACGGCAGTTATCTTTATCACTTGCCTTCGGTGATAGATGATTTTGATTTTAAGATTACTCATATTATCAGAGGCGAAGACCATGTGACCAATACGGCAACTCAGATTCAAATGTTTGAGGCTCTGGGGGGAAAAGTACCGCAGTTTGCACACCTACCGCTGTTGACCGGTAAGGAAGGAAAACTTTCTAAAAGATTGGGCTCGCTCGGTGTTCGTGAACTGAGAGCCGAAGGTGTGGAAGCTATGGCTATTTGCTCGTTCTTGGCAAAGCTCGGTACATCGGAAGCAATTGAGCCGTTTTATGATTTGCAAACTCTTGCCGAATCGCTTGATTTTGCAAAAATCGGCAGAGCCCAACCAAAGTTTGACGAAGAAGAACTCAAGCTCTTTAATCATAAATTTGTCAGACAGATGCCTTATGAAAATGTGAAATCCAGAGTTGATGTTGACGAAAGTTTTTGGGATGCTGTCAGAGGCAACTTAAATGCCGTTGATGAAGTGCATGAGTGGGAAAAAATTTGCCGCCAAGAAATTACTCCGCTGATTGAAGATGCAGACCTAACCAAAAAGGCTGCTGAATTATTACCTCCGGAGCCGTGGGACGAAAATACCTATAGTCAGTGGGTAAATGAAGTTAAAAATGTCAGCGGAAAGAAAGGTAAAGAGCTTTTCCATCCGTTGCGTAAAGCTTTGACAGCACAAGAAAACGGACCGGAATTGAAATTGTTGCTGCCTTTAATCGGACGCAATAAAGCATATAATCGCCTTATGGGAATAACCGCTTAACGGAGAAAATTAAAATGTATTTGTTTAATACCCTGAAACGACGCAAAGAAGAATTTGTTCCGATTGATGAGAATAATGTCAGAATGTATGTTTGCGGACCTACGGTTTATGACAGAGCTCATCTGGGAAATGCCAAAACACCGGTGGTGTTTGATGTGTTGTTTAGAGTATTGTGTAATAAGTACGGAAAAGACCATGTTACTTATGTGTCAAATATTACCGATGTCGACGATAAAATCTTAAACAAGCATAAGGAAACAGGTAAGTCTATCAGAGAAATTACCGAGCAAACATATCAGTGGTATGTTGATGATATGGCTAAACTTAATGTGCTTTCTCCGAATTATCGCCCCAGAGCAACCGAGTATATCAACGAGATGATAGAGTTGGTTGAACTGTTGCTGAAAGAAGGGCATGCGTATGAAGCGCAAGGTCATGTCTTGTTTGATGTGGACTCAATGCCTAATTATGGATTTTTATCTGGGCGAAGCATGAAAGAGATGATTGCAGGTGCCAGAATCGAAGTGGCTGATTATAAGAAAAATCCGGCCGATTTCGTTTTGTGGAAGCCTTCTGATGCTGATCAACCGGGGTGGAACAGCCCTTGGGGATATGGGCGTCCGGGGTGGCATTTGGAATGCTCGGCAATGAGCTCAAAACTCTTGGGTAACTCTTTTGATATTCACGGCGGCGGGTCTGATTTAATCTTTCCGCACCATGAAAATGAATGTGCTCAATCGCTTTGCGCTCATCCGGGAGAAAAGTTTGCCAACTATTGGGTGCATGGCGGTATGTTGATGGTTGACGGTGTTAAAATGTCTAAATCTTTGGGCAACTTTTATACTATAGATCAGGTATTGGAAAAAGCTCCGGCAGAGGCTTTGCGTTTGTTGTTTTTGACAACTCATTATCATCAGCCGTTTAACTTTACTTTTGAAGGATTAGAAGCAGCCAAACAAACTTTGGATAAGTTCTATAATGCTTTACTCAGAGTAAAAGATGTGGCTTGTGACAGCTCTGTGGCTGATGAGCGAATCGTTAATGCTTTGGAAGATGATATTAATACGCCATTAGCCTTGAGCTACATCCATGACTTGGTTAATACCCTTAATAAGGCCGAAAGCGATGCTGATAAGGCAAAAGCTAAAACTACTTTGTTGAAGTCTGCAGAGTTGTTGGGAATATTGTGGCAGAATCCGGAAGAATGGTTTAAGGGTTCAGTAGGTGATGAGGCTCAAGAAATTGAAAAACTTATAGCCCAAAGAGCCGAAGCTAAGAAAAATAAAGACTATGCCTTGGCTGATAAAATCAGAAATGATTTGAAAGAACAAGGTATTATTCTTGAAGATTCACCGCAAGGTACAACCTGGAAAAAAATATAGCTTTATTTATGCTCTGCCGATATTAGGGGTGAAATTTTCGTAATCAATGCCCAAATAAGACAGTGCAAGGTTGCGTTTGGAGGCATCATCGTGAGCAAAAATTAGCTCCGGTGTTGCTTCGGTTACCAGCCAGCGGTTTTCGGCAATCTCTTTTTCTAATTGCAGAGGAGCCCAACCGGCATAACCTAAGGCAATCATTTTTTCTTGCGGGCCTTGACCGGTAAAGATGTCTTGCAAAACTTCCAATGATGAGGATATGGCGATACCGCCGCCGTTGTCGATGCTGTCGTGGCGGTGGTACTCATTTGAGTGAATGATAAAACCTTTGGCTTTCTCCAACGGACCGCCATTATATAGGCCAACCGGAAGCGAAAGATTTGGCACATTAAAGTTTAAATCGGCAATTAAATCTGACGGCATGAAATCTTTGATTCTTTTGTTGATTATAAATCCCATAGCTCCGTCTGAATTGTGAGCACAAATATATATCAATGCATTAGTAAATTCATCACTAAAATCGTTTAGTGATATCAAGCATTTGCCGGTGAGGTTTTTAATATCAATTTTATCCATAGTCCCTGCTTTGTTTTAACTTTATGTATACAATATCTATATTATAATATAGGATATATTGGCCTTAAAATCAATTTGCTTTTGTATTTTGCTTATGAAAAAGTATGTTTGTTTTTTAATTTTGTTTCTTCTTGTTTTTACGCCGGTCACCGCAAAAGCTCAGGGACGGGTGATTTTGAATGCGGAAAACGATGATGTTTATTATCCGGAAAATGTAGGCGTATTGGAAACCAGTGCAAATTATGTTAATGATTTGAAAAAATATATTAAAACTTTTGATGAAAACAGTGAAGCGGATATTACAGAAGAGCTTATGGATAAATATCCGTATTTTGATGAGGAACACGCAAAAAAATGGCAGGAGTATTTGAAAAATGGTGCAGAAGTTTATGCGTGGTATGAAAAGGCCAAAAAAAAGGTAGTGGACTGGGTGGCTAGTGTAGAAACACCGCTACGGTTTGATGATAGTCAGTATGAGATGGGGGAAAACGAGGAATATATTCCAGCCGATAATCCACTTGTCATTCACGATTTTAAAAAAGTTGTGTCTTATTCAAATTCTCCGAAAGATAGATTAGCAGTAAAAGAAAAGTTGGCTATAGATAGTAATTCTGAGAGACCATCAGAGGCAATGGCTAAGCTTAAGAAAGCTTTTGTAAATAAAGATTGGGCTGCTGTTTTTAATTTTGATTGGCGTGATCTTTTACCCGAAAGGTTTAACGGTAAGAAATTAGCAACCGACAGCAAAAATGAAAATGTTAAAGCTGTAATTTTATCAGAGTATACCGGTGTCGGAAAAGATGGAAAGTTTGCGGGAACAATTGAAATAAAGCCAAAAGAAAAGACTTTGGTCTTGTTGCAAAAATATAAAAATTACGAAGGGATAAAAGTCGATTTTTCGGCTTCGGAAAATTTGAAAAAAGCAGAAGTAAAATTTACGGCTCCGCTTATGGTTAAAACCAAAGATGATTCTTTATTGTTGGGATATGCAAATAGTTTTCCTGTTTATTTTGAAGCTGAAGTTAACGATGTGACAAAGCCATTAAAGTTAGATTGCAAAATACAGCTTAATGTTTGTCGAGATTATATGTGCAGCGAAGAAAATTTGAAACTTGTTACTGAAATTCCGGTAACCGAAAATATATACGAAACAACTTTTTCGGCTCATGTTGCTTTAGTGAGGGGAAATGTACCGCAAGACAAGAATATTAGAAATTTTGACTTTAGCGAGTTAGAATTTGATGAAAAAAATGATATCTTGACACTAAGGGCCAAAAGCAGCAGAGCATCTCAATTTGAAATATTTATTTATGGCGATAAAGCAGATAATTTTTCTCAACCTAAATTACAGATTGACGGGAATGTTGTTACGGCTAGTTTTGTGCTAAAAAACAAATCATTTAATCCTCTAGGAAAAACACTGAAAATGTGGGTCGGCGATAGCGGGGTTAATCAATGCATCGTTGAGAAGACTGTTGTTGCAGGTGATGGCATTATGCCGAAAACCGATAATATGTTTGGCCTTGTGCTGATGGTTGTTGTTTGTGGATTGGCTTTGTTTATCATGCCGGGAGCATTACCTATAACCATTGCAAAAATGATGAAGCTATCGGAGTTTGGGGGGGCAAAAAGTGTAAAATATGAGTTTGGATATGCGGCTTTGGGCGTATTGACATTTTTTGGTGCCGTAATTGTATCGCTAAGCATTTTAAACTTGAGCGGATATAGTTTTGTATGGGGTGCACATCTTGAAAATCCATATTTTTTGACAGCAATAATTTGGGTCGAAATTTTTATGTTGCTTGGTTTTTGGAAATTATTTGATTTGACATTATTGCTGCATAAATACAAAAAAACGGCAGCTGTCTTAAGTGGTTTATTAACGGCAATTTTAGCTTTGGTTTATACACCTCCTTATATGGAAGATATTGTTGTCATATTAAATCAAAAACCGTGGATGATGCCATTTACATTGGCATTGTTGGGAGTATGTGCGGCGTTACCTTATTTTATGGTGCTAAAGTATAAAAAACTTGCATCTTATTTTGCAGATCCTGATAAGTGGCAAGCAATGTTTAAAAATGCTGCTGTCGCTGTTCTTATCATAAATATTTTCTTGACTGTATCGATTTTGGGAAGAGTGCTTAATTGCGGAATAAAATTTGCTTGGTTGGGATATTTTTGCGTAGTGTGGTTGATTTTGTATACCTATAAAATATTTAAGCAAGAAATCAGAAAATCTTATAGCGCCAAAATTTCGGTCGTATTGGTGAAAAGAGCAAAACTTGTAGTAGCTGTTTTGATAAGCTTGGTTGCTTTGTATACTATATTAAAAACAGGAAAATTATCAAATGAGATATTTGCTCAAAAAGAAATATCGGCAACTATGCTTAATATAGAAAACGAAGTAAGGTTGACAAATAAAGTTTTGGTAAAAATAGACAGTGACTGGTGTTTGGTTTGTATGTATAATGATCTGATGGTTTTTGATGATACAGATACTAAAGAAAGAATGCAGAAAAATCAGGTGCGGGAGTATGATATTGAGCCTAATAGTACTTTGGCAAAAAAATTACAAAAAACTTTTATGAAAAACTCTTTGCCTCTATATATTTTATTTTCGCCTAAATATCCAAACGGAATTGCTTTGTCTGACAAGATAGATATTAATGATTTTAAAAATTTAATTGAGATGTAGCAGAGCTGTAAAAAAAATCTTGCACAAGTGACGGCATTGTTGTATAAGACCTTAAAAATTTTTGATAAAATTTAAAATTGTAAGGAGTTTTTACAAATGTCAGGACATTCCCAATTTAAAAACATTATGTACCGTAAAGGTGCTCAAGATGCCAAAAAAGCTAAAGTTTTTGCAAAGTTGGCCAGAGATATTACCATTGCAGCAAAGTCCGGTATGCCCGATCCTGATAAAAATCCTCGCTTGCGTTTGGCAATAGCTGCCGCCAGAGCTGAGAGTATGCCTAAAGATAACATTGAAAGAGCTATTGCTAAGGCTACACAGGTTGCCGGAGGTGATGATTATACAGCAACTCGTTACGAAGGTTTTGGTCCCGGAAAAGTTGCCGTTATCGTTGAATGCTTAACCGACAATAAAAATCGCACTGCAGGTAATGTCAGAACTGTTTTTGGTAAACGCGGCGGAGCTATGGGGGAGAGCGGTTCGGTTACTTTTAACTTTGAGAGAATCGGCTTTATTCAATATCCGTTGGCCGCAGCAGAGGCTGATGCCATGTTTGAAGCCGCTTTGGAAGCCGGTGCCAATGATGTTGTTAGTGATGAAGAGTATCATGATATTGAGACCTTGCCAGATGATTTGAATGCAGTCACCGAGGCTTTGGAAGCAAAATACGGTACTCCGTCAGCTTCGCGTTTGGATTGGAAACCGATGGTTAAAACCGATGTTACCGATTTGGAAACAGCTCAGAAATTCTTGGATTTTGTTGATGCTTTAGAAGATGATGACGATGTTCAAAAAGTTTATCACAATGCAGAATTTTCTGCCGAGGTATTGAAAGCTTTGGAAGGTGAATAGTTTGCCTGATAGCTTGTAAATTAAAATCTCCGCTTTATAATAAGCGGAGATTTTTTTGTTTTGCGGGGGCGCAATATGCGAATTTTAGGTTTGGATCCTAGTTTGTCTTCTACCGGATGGGGTGTGATTGAGGTGGAAAATAATAAAGTCAGATATGTGGCTGACGGTTTTATTCCGACAGATACCAAAACCCCGATTGCCGAAAGATTGGTTATGATAAATAAAACCTTGGGTGAGGTGATAGAAACTTATCATCCTGACGAAGCAGCTATTGAGCAAGTGTTTTTGAACTCTAATCCAACCTCAACCATTAAGCTCGGTATGGCCAGAGGAGTGGTAATAATGGCTCCGGCTTTGTATGGCATAAGCGTTACCGAGTATGAACCGAATAAAGTTAAAAAAGCCGTGGTCGGGGTGGGAAAAGCAGAAAAAACTCAGGTTGAAACCATGGTGAAAATTTTGCTTCCAGGGTGTAAGCCTAAAAATAATGATGCCTCCGATGCGTTGGCAATCGCATTGTGTCATTTTCAATATCGTGGTGCTTATGGGATAAAATATAAATGAGTTTAGCTGATAAAGTTGCCTTAAAGGTGGAAGAGTTTTTATTGCGCGATTGTTCCGGACATGGATTCGATCACGCATGTCGAGTGCAAAAAATGGCTGAAAAAATTGCAACCCAAGAAGGCGGAGATAAAGAAATTGTTGCGTTGAGTGCGTTGTTGCACGATGTTGATGACTATAAAATATTTGGGCAAGAAGTCGCCGATAATTTAACTAATGCCAAAGGAATTATGGCAGATTGCAATGTTTCGCTTGAGGTGCAAAATGCAGTTTGCGATATAATTGCCAATATGGGATATTCTAAATTATTGGCCGGCGTAAGACCCAAAAATTTGGAAGGAAAAATCGTTTCTGATGCCGATATGCTCGATGCTCTCGGGGTTAATGGAATTGTCCGTACTTTGAATTATGCATTTTTCAGAGAACAAAAATACGGAATTAAAATTTTTGACAAAGATGTTTGGCCAGAACTTAATCTGTCGGCAGAGGAATATAAAAGAAAAGGGCGTAAGGCAGATAATTGTATTAACCATTTTTTTGAAAAGACCTTGTTGCTCAAGGATTTGATGCTGACGGAAACCGGTAAAAAAGAAGCCTTGGTGCGTCATAATAGAATGGTTGACTTTTTGGAAGGTTTTTTTGCCGAAAATGATGCTCAAGACTGGTTGGAATTTTTGCGTAGTTTTTTGGCCGGTGAAATAAAATAATATCAATTTATTATTGTCCGCAAGTGCAAAAATAAGCTTGAAAGCAAATGCTTTATTGTATATTTTAAAAACAAAAAACAGCGGATAGATAAGATGATTGCAAAATTAAAAGGTATAATCGATACAATAGGCGAAGATTACTGCATTATTGATGTTAACGGTGTGGGATATTTGGTGTTTGCTTCGGCAAAAACGTTGGGCAGACTTACCCTAAAATCTCCGGCAGCGTTGTTGATTGAAACCGTGGTCAGAGAGGACAGTATTACTTTGTTTGGTTTTGCAGACGCGTTGGAAAAAGAATGGTTTATTACTTTAACCAAAGTGCAGGGAGTAGGAGCCAAGGTCTGTTTGAGTATATTGTCTGCTTTAACTCCAATGCAACTTTCTCAAGCAATTACCGCACAAGATCAGAACTCTTTTACCAGAGCCAATGGCGTGGGACCAAAGTTGGCGGCTCGTATTGTGACCGAGCTTAAGAATAAAATCGTAACCGTACCAATCGTTGAAGTTGCAAAGGATATTAATATGGCATTAGACGATAATGGACTACAGGCAACAGAAGAGGCGGAAGCTTATGAAGATAATTTAGCTGCTCGTGATGATGATCCGACCAAGATTGAAGATGCAATTTCGGCTTTGGTTAATTTGGGATATCAAAGATTGGAGGCCTATAAGGCAGTTAATCAGGCTTTGATTAAGGCACCGGATGCCGATATGAGCGAACTTATCAGGCTGGCACTAAAGGAATTTGCGGCAAGGAACTAAGATAAAATGATTGATGAAAGAATTGTGAGCCCTAAAAAACAAAACGAAGATGAGCAAAATGGTGCTAATCCGGTGAGTTTGCGTCCTAATTCGCTGAGTGATTTTGTGGGACAAAGGGCAACTTGCGAAAACTTGAAAGTGTTTATCGATGCAGCCAGAGAACGCGGAGAGGCTTTGGACCATGTTTTACTGTTTGGTCCTCCAGGGTTGGGAAAAACTACTTTGGCCTCGATTATAGCCAAAGAGTTGGGAGTTGGATTTAGAGCAACATCGGCTCCGATGATTTCAAAATCCGGTGATTTGGCGGCAATATTGACCAATCTGGAACGCAATGATGTGTTGTTTATTGATGAGATACACAGACTTAATCCGGCAATTGAAGAAGTTTTGTATTCGGCAATGGAAGATTTTCAACTCGATTTGATTATCGGGGAAGGGCCTTCGGCTCGTTCGGTTAGAATCGACTTGCAACCTTTTACTTTAGTGGGGGCAACAACGCGTTCGGGAATGTTGTCGACACCTTTGCGAGAAAGGTTTGGAATTCCGTTGCGATTGGATTTTTATTCTCCGGAAGATTTGCAAAAAATCGTATTACGCGGAGCAAGGCTTTTGAATATGCCGCTTTCGGATATTGGGGCTTTGGAAATTGCAAAAAGATCCAGAGGAACACCGCGTGTGGCCGGACGCTTGCTTAGGAGAGTGCGTGATTTCGGTGCGGTGTGCGGAGCTAAAGAAATTGATAATAAAATTGCCGATAATGCATTGAAGCGGCTTGATGTTGATGATTACGGTCTTGATGCTTTTGATAGGCGCTACTTGAATTGTATTTTGCAAAATTACGGCGGTGGTCCGGTGGGAGCTGATACTCTGGCGGCGGCATTGTCTGAGGAAAGAGATACTATAGAAGAGGTTATCGAACCGTTTTTGCTAAAACTTGGTTTCTTGCAAAGAACACCCCGCGGCAGAGTTATTTCTGATTTGGGATGCCAATATTTGGGTGTACCGAAATTGAAAAAAGAAAAATATTCACCACAGTTAGATTTGTTGGAAGGTTAGAGATATGATAGTAAAACCGCTTATGCCGACTACCGGCGAATTGGTTGACGGAGTTTTTTTGTTTCCGGTTAGGGTATATTATGAAGATACCGATGCCGGCGGAATTGTGTATTATGCAAATTATCTTAAATTTGCCGAGCGGGCAAGATCGGAATATTTGCGTTATTTGGGGGCTAAGCAACAAGAAGATTTGCAACAAGAAGAAAAGACAGGTTGGGTAGTCAGACATTGTGAAGTAGACTATTTGAAACCTGCGGTACTTGATGACGAATTGTTGGTTAGTTGCAAGATTACGAATATGGGTGGAGTTACGGTAATTATGCATCAAGAAATTACCAGAAATAACGAGCTTTTGGTAAGTATTGATGTTAAGGCGGCGCATTTGTCGCTTGCTACTAAAAAGCCGGTTAGAATACCAAAGGATTTGATGGCTAAAATGGTATAAAAATTAATATCTTTTTAAATAAAAATTTGGTATAATTGACCCGTATGGAGTAGCTATCCATACGGGATTTTCTTAAGGAAATAAGATATAAGGACGCAACAAGAATGTTGTCACAAGGATTGAGACATAGCCTCTGTAATGAGGAATTGTGGGCTTTCTGCTATGATATGGCGGAAAGTTTTGTTGCGTTTAAAATACATGCGAATCGACTTAGCCAAAATGATATGATTTATCGCGAATGGGCGGGAGGTGAGAGATGAATAACAATATCACCTTAAACGCCTCAATGCGCAATAATTTGCTAAGTTTGAGAAATATCTCCAAACAAATGGATAAAACTCAGCTGATATTAGCGACGGGAAAGAAAGTGAACTCGGCGATAGATAATGCGTCCGCCTATTACCAAGCTCGTTCTCTGACCAATCGGGCGGCTGATTTAACCGCGTTGCTCGACGCCATGAGCCAAGGTATCCAAACTATCGAAGCGGCGACCCAAGGATTGACCTCGGGAGCGGAATTTTTGGAGCAAGCAACCGCGGTAGTTAATGAGGCGATGACGGTTGCGGTGCCGGAAAAAGAATGGTTTGCAGCTCAAGATGGAGTGGCGGCGGTGGTATCTAACTGGCAAGAGCTAAAAGCCGCGATTAATTCCGGTGTTAAGGGCGATATTGTTATTTACGGCAATATAGAATGCGAAGAAAGCTTTACCCTAAAAGATGGGCAAAACTTAGTTGGGGTTGGTAAATTCGGTATTGCTCAACCCGATAAAGATAAATACTCGCAGCTTAGTTTTGATATTGCGGCAAATAATATTACTACAAACTATGCCATAAGACTTAATGGTAATAATCAAATCAGTGATTTATCGGTTAAGGCTGTATCGGCGGCTGGTAAAGCTTT
The DNA here is from genome assembly GCA_949297185.1 of uncultured Pseudomonadota bacterium. Taxonomy (GTDB): domain Bacteria; phylum Pseudomonadota; class Alphaproteobacteria; order RF32; family CAG-239; genus CAZU01. The sequence goes on along the minus strand of CASFRM010000005.1, from coordinate 41,127 downwards.
ACAGGTATTGCAAGCAAATAGTTATAATGCTGAAATTGCTATTCATAATCTTGATTTGATGATGGAAACTAATAGTAATACTACAGGAATATATGCAGGACAATTGACCTTTACTGGAAATAATTCTATTTATGAAAAAAGTAATGTGCGAGCAACTTCGCAAGGGTTAAATTCGGCAGTTGTAAATGTTGAAGGTAGTTTGGAAATTGATTTGCGCGGACAGGATGCTTATGGATTAAATAGTTGTACTGTTAATGCTTATAATGATGGGCAGTTAAAAGTTTCGGCTGGTCGTTGGTGTTTGGTGAGATGTACTTCTAATTTTTATGATAATAGCAAATTGTTTTTAAAATCAAGTGGTGCGGGTGTTGCATATAAAAGTATAAGTTTTTATGATAAGTCATCTGCTGAAATGAATGTTACTTGGGCTTTTTATGGTGTGAAGAATATAAATTTAACTTCATCAAAAGTTAAATTAAACATTTCTAATATTTTTGTTGCTAGCCCACCATCGGGAGGAACAAATTTTCAGGCAGTTAAAGGAGCTAAAATTACGGTAAACGGAAAAGTTTATGAAATAAATGATGATGTTAATGATAATATTACAGCATCTGCAATAAAAGAACCGCCTAATTCGACTGTGATTGCGACTGGTGTAGCACAGCCGGAAGGACTTGCGGATATGTTGGCGGAAAACAGCTCGCGAGTGATGGAGTATCAAGCCGATAAAACAAATAAAAAATATTCCGAGCAATATAAAAAGATATTGGAAGAATATGACAACTTATTGAGCGATAGCTCGTATCAGGGAATTAATCTGCTCAAGGGTGGAAATTTGGAAGTTACTTTTAACGAAAGTCGTTCTAGTAAATACAGCATTGCCGGTGTTTTGGTAGACAGTGTGTCGCTTGGTTTAGAAACGAGAACATTATCCGATATGTCGGCAATCAAAAAATCATTGGAAGAAATAACCAAAGCGGTTAGTTCAATCCGTTCGTTTCAAGAAGAATTTGGCAATCATTATTCGGTAATTAAAACCCGTATTAATTTTACTGAAGCTATGACCGATGTATTGGAAACCGGAGCCGATAATTTAACCTTGGCCGATATGAATGAAGCCAGCGCCGAATACTTAACCTTACAGACTCGTCAACAGTTGGCGATTAATTCACTATCTCTAGCCTCGCAATCAGCACGCAGTGTCTTGAGTTTGTTTTAAAACGGCGTATAAAGGGGAACTAATACAGAAAACCCATTTAAGGCGGTAAAATACTTACAGTTTTACGGATGATTGTTTGCCGGTTTTTCGAATCTTCTTTATGGCCTGTTCGATCTTGTCTTTATCGTAGTTCAATTCCGGAGCTTTTTTTATGCCGTTGCGGAGTTTATTTTTTGTTTCTTTGCGGTCTAATTCACCGGTATCGTCTTTTAACTGAAGAGCATGTTGCCACTGGAATCTGGCCTCGTTTTTACGACCGGCTAACCAATAAGCATCGCCTAAGTGTGAGTTGATAACTGCAGAAGATGGATACATATCGGCTGCTTTTTCCATATATTTTAGCGACATGTTATAATAGCCTAGGTTATATAAAGCAAAACCCAGACTGTCGTTTATGTTGGGGTCAAAAGGAGCTTGGTTGTATGCCGAAACTATCATTTCAAAAGCTTCATTTACTTTTTTGCCTTGCTTTATCCAGCTATAACCTATGTGGTTTAGTACTAAAAAGTGGCGATTTATATTGTAGGCTTTGAGCAGATATTCTTCGGCTTCTTCCATGCGACCAAGTTTTTCCAGCGAGATGCCTTTGGCATAGTATAGAACCCATAGGGTGACATTGTTGTCGGCTTTGCTTATGGCTTTATCATAGTATTCTATGGCTTCGGTATTGCGACCGTTTAGTCTTAGAACATCTCCAAGTTCCATATATATGTTGATATCGTCGTAGTCCTCGTTTAGACTCTCAAGTAATATCTCGGCTCCTTTGTAGTCGTCTTGCTTAATCATGTTGCGGGCTTTTTTTAGTTGCGCCGGATAATATGCAATGTCATCGGAGTTAATGCCGTCGTATATCTTGTTGGCATCATCGTACATTTCCCTCGTTTCATAAATATCAGCCATTAAAATTTTGGCAGTGTGGTAGTCGGGATTCATGTATATGGTAAGGGCGGTATATAGGTGTGCAACATCAAGAGATTCTTCTTGGTAGTAAGAAGATGCAATGGAAAACAGAGCTTCGGCAGCACCAATTTGAGCACTGTTTAGTATGGGTTTGGTATTCTCAGGTTCGGCCTTGTTTACTTTATTTTTGAGAGCTCCCAGAAGGTTGTCGAGATATTGCCCATTAACCATTGTGTTCATCATAACAACGGCTTTGTCTTTTTGATTGTTGCGGATATAGAAATTGGTTACTAATTCAAGCATCCTTACCGATATTTCGCCGTTTTTGTCTTGTAGCATTTTCTCATATGCCTTTTCGGCCTCAGTAGTTTGATTGAAATAGTCTAAGAGCATGGCTCGTTGTTGGTTGTATAAGTGAATAAAGCCTTTTTCTTTTTTTAGTTTTTTGAGCTCAGTAAAAGCTTTGTTCTCTTCGCCCATGCCGGCATAGTTCCACGCATTTATAACAGGTACCATAAGAGCACTGTAGGTGGGTTCTTTAATCTTTTCTGTCGTTGTCAATGAAGCTTTATAGTTGCCGTCATGGAGTTGTTTGGCTGCAACAAGAATGTGGGCAAAATTATTGTCCGTGTTTAGGGCTATGGCTTTGTCGGCGTAGACGGCAGCTTCTTCAACGCGTCCTTTTGATGTTAGCAAAATGTAGAGGCGATTTATCAATTCTATGTTGTCGGGATCTTTGTCGCTGGCAATTTTGTAATAATCGGCTGCGCCGTCGTAATCTTTGCGTATTTGAGCAACCATTCCGGATAGATAGGCACCGTAAGAATTGGAATCTAGTTGTGCTGTCGTTTCTTGTTTTACCGGTACAGTTGTGTCATGCTCATTTACAATCGGTGAGCATGATACAAAAAGAGCCGTGGAGACCATTAAAATTGATAAAAAACTTATTTTGCTCATTGTCAAAATTTCTCGTGATTTTCTGATTGTTTACAGTCAACTATTATTACAAATGTTTTGCAATCATACAATACCTTTATAAATATATCATTAAATTTGTGCAAATAAATGTTTATTCTTGCTTATGGCTTATATTTGACTTAAATTTAACGCATGAGTGAGAATACATTGAATTTGAAAGATTGTTTGGATTTTTATATTTTGTCCGGAGTTGATGAAACTTGCGGTGATGAGCCGTATACTTGTATGAAGCCTGTTCCGGAAGAAAAAATCGAAATCGCAAAAAATAAAATTCCTTATTCTGCGGTGGCTGGTATCGAATCGGTTAAAAGCGCTGCGGCATTGTGTCAAAATATATCATCTATGGAAGAGCTTAAAAGAATTGTCGAAAATTTTGACGGATGCGCTTTGAAATATAATGCTAAAAATACAGTTATCGGCGATGGTAATCCAAAGGCAAAAATTATGTTTATCGGTGAAGCTCCCGGAGCCGAAGAAGATATGATAGGAAAGGCTTTTGTGGGCAGAAGCGGTCAGTTGTTAAATAAAATTTTGGCGGCCATAGGTTTGGATAGAGAACATTGCTATATATGCAATATATTGCCTTGGCGTCCGCCAGGAAACAGAGCTCCTTCTGATGCCGAAATTGCAATATGCCTGCCGTTTTTGAAAAAACAAATCGAGATTGTTAAGCCTAATTATATTTTTACTTTGGGAGCGGTTGCCGCTAATTCACTGTTGGAAATTTCGGAGACTGTCTCAAAACTAAGAGGAAAATGGATGGATTATACCGCTGATGACGGCAGAAATATTAAGGTCATGGTCGGATATCACCCAGCTTATTTGCTGAGAACACCTGCTCAAAAGGCTAAAATGTGGGCAGATGTGTTGCGGCTTAAAAACGAAATTGATAAAAACAATTAACAAGATAGCATTTTTTTTAATATTTAATGGTTTTTTAGATTTTTTCTTATATTATGTTTGTAATGGGTCTTTTATAGTTTAAGGAGTTGACGCAAATATGATTAAAGGGTTTGATTCTTTTGTGAAAATGTTGGGCGTGTCTGCTGCCGTGCTGATGGTTAATCCGGCTTTGGCTGCAGAAAAAGAAGATACTGGCGTCGGAGAGATTTTGTTTAAAATTCATGATGTCATTCCTGAAAAAAATGCCGACGGAAAAGTTTTACATTGCAATATAGGTGCTACCTTCTTTAATCGTACCAATGCCGATGTTTCAAATATGTCAATTACTTTGCGTTGGGAAGACGAAGTCGTTTCTGATATGATAGATTTGGAAGAAAGAGAAGATAAAGAAAAAAGAAGAATCGCTCCGAGAGCTGCTCGTTCAAGATATTCTACGGCAAGCTTTAATTCTAAAACAATCGATCTTAATGTTAAGTTGCCACCGATTAAATCAATGCAACAAATATCTATGAAAACTCAAGTCGATACCGATAGATGCTTCTTGTTGCTTAATGATATGGAAGTTACGGTAAATAATTGCGGTACTTTGGCCGTGAGCGGAAAAACAAGTAAAGATCAGTGCGCCAATATCTTCCAATATGTAAGTCCAAAAATGCCGGAGTATTATACCGAGTTTAAAGAAACTTCTTATGATAAACAAATCGTCATTGAAGACGAAGAAATGGCAAATATGAGAAAAGAAGTTGATAAAATGATTGCCGATGCTTCTGCAACTATTGAAAGTATTACGACTAAGGAAGATAAAAACAGTGCTTCCGAAAGTCAGACTACAACTTCTACAAATGAGGGAAACTAGTTGAAAAAGGTGGTGAAATCCTATCTGCTTGGCGGAGTGGCGTTAACCTGCGGTTTTATGGCGGCAACTTTAGCCTATGCGCAGACATTCTCGGCACATACTTTGTCTGCTCCGCAAAAGATTGCGCCGGCAATGAAGCTACCAAGCGCAGCACCTGAAAAGAAAGAGGAGCCCGAAGTTGTTGATAAAACTGTTTTAGATGTGCAAAATGCGTTTGTTACCGATGAAACAGAAAGAGTTAACCCAGAGGATTTGTTTAATGCTAAAATGAGGTTTGGCAATGCCGAGCCGCCTAGGCCGGTTTTGCCGCAAAATGAAGAGGAAGATGTTTTTATTCCCGAAGGCGAACTTTATCGACTGAATACACCGACAGTAGATGGTTCGCAAAGAGGTGGGCAGGCTTTTGTTGAGGTCGATGAAAAAGGGCGAATGAAGAAGGTTTCAAATATCTTTTTGTTTTATGATCAGTTTGAAATCACTAATTATATTTCATCTGCGGCCGGTTGTAATGTTAGGTTTAATATACTCTCAAATTTGGATCAAAAGATTACCAGCTTAGATGTAAAATTGGTATGGCCGGATATGACAACAACCCTTTCTTTTTCTGATGTTATGCCAAATACTCAGACTTATTATAACTATGCCTTAATCGGTGATGGTTGCTATAACATGGACAAGGCTCCGAATATTATAGTAAATCGTTGTCGGGTTAAGGGAATGACTGCAGTCGAATGTGCAAATAAAATTGTTTGGTTGTCTAAATAGATTAATGAAACACTTTAGCTTTTTAATCTTTATCCAGTTCTTGCTTTGCTCGTTTTTGGCAAGTGATGGGCGTGCTGCCGTCAATGTGTTGACGCCTGAAGTATATGATAAAATTACCGAAAAATTTGATTTGTCAAAGAGCGATATTAAAAAATATAAACAACTGTTTGATTATATTGAAAAAGGCGATTTTGAAAAAGTTGATAAGTTAACTCCAAAAATTGATAATCAAATTTTGCTCGGGCATGTGTTGGCCGAAAAATATTTGCATGCCAAATATAAAACTTCTTGTGATGAATTGGTGGATTGGCTGCTCGGTTATGAAGATTTTCCGCAGGCAAAAAGGCTTTATCGATTGAGTAAACGCAAAAAATGCGCATACATACAAGGTGAAAAAAATCTTGAATCGGAGGTTGATGAAACCAAAAAGATATCATTGAAATATTTAGAAAAATTGAGTGCCTCTGATAGAAACTTTTTGGTTAAACAGAGTAAAAAATTCCGCTCTTATATTGCCAAAGGAAAAACTTTGCCGGCAAGGCAAATCTTGGAAAATAAAAGGTTTCAAAAATTGGCGCCAAAGCCTTATTGGGATGGATTGGCCGCGACACTGGCGCTTAAATATTTAGTAGACAATTATGATAAAAAGGCTTTGGAATGGGGAATTAAAGCCTCAAAAAGGCATAATTCGGGAACGGCAACTTGGGTAGCCGGTTTGGCCTCGTGGAAGTTGAAAAATTATAAAAAGGCGGCGAGTTATTTTGCCAGATTGGGAAATTCTAAAAATTCAGATGAGTGGTTGGTAGCTGCCGGTGCTTTTTGGGCGGCAAGAGCTTATGAAAAAACGGGGAATATCCTTAAAGCGCAAGAAATGTTAAAACAGGCGGCTAAATACAAATATACTTTTTACGGGATATTGGCGGCTTATAAATTAAGCGGTAATTTGGATTTTGCTTTTGATGATGACAGCTATATTAATGACTTTGATACTTATGATTATATTGATGAAATTACACAATCGGAAGCTATGGTCAGATTTTTGCTCTTGATTGAAATTGAGCAGAAGGAGTTGGCAGAGAGAGAAATTTGGAATGTGTATGAGAACTTGAGTGATAAGCAAAAAGAAGCGGTGATTCTTATTGCAACACAAGAAGGAATGCATTCGTTGGTGATTGCCATTGCCAGAAGTAAGAGGGAAGCGTTGCCGGCCGGAAAATATGATAAAGAGCTTTATCCGTTGCCAAAGTGGTATGATGAGCAAGACCTAAAAGTTGATGAGGCTTTGGTGTTGGCTTTAATCAGGCAGGAATCAGCATTTAAGGACAATGCGACCAGCAGAGCCGGTGCACGAGGATTGATGCAGCTGATGCCGAATACGGCATATCATGTCAGTGGTGATAAGTCGGTAAAACAAAATAAGGATAAATTGCTTAATCCGGAATATAATTTGCAGCTGGGGCAGATGTATGTGGACTATTTGTTAAACAAGCCGTTTATTGAGGGAAATTTGTTTTATATGCTGACGGCTTATAACGGCGGACCGACAAATTTGGTAAAATGGCAAAAAAATGCCAAGTATGGCGGGGATCCGCTATTGTTTATTGAGGTAATACCGGCGGCAGAAACCAGAATTTATATTGAAAGAGTGATGGCAAATTATTGGATTTATAATTTGCGGTTTGGCAAGCCTAACAAAACTTTGGAGCAGATCGCCGATGGTAAATGGCCGGTGATTGAAAGAGAAGAGTAAGTTTTTTGTTTTGCTTATGGGCTAAATTTGTGATATAATAAAGTTCTAAAGATTATAGATATGGATATATTAAATTTGCTGCCGTATGCGTTATTGCTTATTGCAGCCGTTATTACCTTTTTCATTAAGGGTGATACCGTTAATAAGTTATTGACCATCGCTGTCTTTATCGTTGGTATGTTTTGCATATCAGCCGAAAGCGGTTGGTGGCGACTGGGGTTCGTGGTGATTGCTTGCCTGATGTGTGCAGGTAGGGATATACCATATCACCAGTCTCAAAAAATTGGGACTCCAGTCCACATGATAATGGGTATAGCTTTGGCTATACTAATTATCGCAAAGTGGGTTATAGCCGACTTGTTCGGATGTAATCCGTTTTGGTGGATGATGGTTCCCGCAGTTGTATTTGCTTTCTGCATGCCGTTTAATGCGGAAACCAAAGAATAAAGAAAGGCCGCTTTTTGAGATTGCAAAATCTTAAAAAGCGGTCTTTTTGGGTGTTGGGGTATTTAATATTTTAAATATCGGCAACTACTACCATTGATATAATCTCATCGGGGTTTTTGACTTCACCGTTGGCTCCGTCACCTTTTTTGATCATATCAACATATTCCATGCCCGAAGTGACTTCGCCCCAAACGGTGTATTGTCCGTCAAGCCACGGACAGTCGGCAAAGCAGATAAAAAATTGACTGTCGGCAGAATCAGGCATCATGGAACGAGCCATCGAAACCGTGCCGCGTTTGTGCGGATTGCGGTTGAATTCGGCTTTTAATTTTTTGCCCGAACCACCGGTTCCGGTACCGTAGGGGCATCCGGTTTGAGCCATAAAGCCGTCTATAACACGGTGAAATTTTAAGCCGTTATAAAATCCTTGGCGAACCAACTCTTTAATTCTGGCAACATGGTTGGGAGCGGCATCAGGGTACATTTCAATTACGACATCGCCGTCTTTTAGTTTTAGAACCAGAGAGTTTTCGGCATCTTTGACTTTGTAGGAATGTTTTATCTTTTTGGATCTGGTCTTGCTTTGAGTGAGTTTTTTGGTATTGCCTTCGGCTAAACTCTTGGTCTTTTTGTCACTTATCTTTTTGGCTTCGGAATTTTTGATTTGTTTTACTTCTGACATATTTGCCTCCTAATTTTATTATTCTGTCTGATATTATATATAGGTATCCAAAAGCCTAAATGCAAATTTTTAAGCCAATACATAATCAACGCGTTGCTCGGCGGTTAATCCGGAAGGATATTTTTTATCAACCCGCTTAATTGCCTTTTTTAATCCTAAGCCGTTGGCTATTTGAATGGCTAAGCCGGGGCGGGCGTTGAGTTCCAACATCATTGGGCCTTTTTGGGCGTCAAGCACAATATCGGCTCCGAAATATCCCAGTCCGGTCATTTCGTAAGCTTTGGCGGCTATCAGCAAATGTTCGCGCCACAAAGGTACGACAATTTTTCTTAAATCGGCTTTAGTGTCGGGGTGGTAGGTTATGGGCATGTTGTGTTGGACGGCTTTTTGGGTTTTGCCGGTTTTAATATCCAATCCTACTCCTACGGCACCTTGGTGCAGGTTGGCGCGACCGCCGGATTCGGCTGTTGACAGGCGGCTCATCGCCATTATCGGATAGCCCTTGTAGACGATAACTCTGACATCGGGAACCCCTTGATAACTATAGTCCTTAAAAATGTCTGAAAAATGGACGACTTCTTCAACTAAGGCACTGTCGTAGCGACCGCCAAGTGAATATAAGCCGCTTAAAATATTGGAAATATGTTGGTATAGCTCGTTGTAGGTTATGGTCTTGCCGGAGGGAAGGGTAAAAGAATTTTCCGCGTAGCCCTTAATTACCAACACTCCTTTGCCGCCGGAGCCATGTGAGGGTTTAACTACAAATTCGCTATGATTTTCGACCATCTTTAAGATGTTTTTTACCTGAAACTGGTGCTCAATGACACCAATCAAATTGGGGGTGTTTACTCCATATTGCAGAGCCAGTGCTTTGGTTTGGACTTTATCATCTACCAGAGGATATAATCGGCGAGGATTGTACCGGCTTATTATATGAAAGTTGCGGGCGTTCATGCCAAGTACGCCTTTGGCTCGTAACAGCTTGGGAGATGTAAATTTCTTGAACCAATCAAACATTGTTTATTTTACCTTTTTTACCAACGGCGCAAATCTTCTTAACTCGGTTAAACGATAGCCGGTATAGGTACCAAGCAACATGACTATAAACAAGATTACGATGTTGAGTTCGTTGAATACAAACATTATATGGCGAACATAGTCGTTGGCAATTATAAAGTAGACAATAATACCTACCAATAAACTGTTTAACAATTCGGTTCCGGCATTAAGCGGTCCGTCTTCTTCCCAAGTAATGGAAGCTCTTTCAATAACCCAAGCGGTAATGATTATCGGGAAAAATACCGAGGCTTGAGCTATCTTGATGTCAAAGTTATAACCGACAAAGGTTAGGCCGTGGATTATCAATATTACAAAAATTACCACTGCCGAAATTCTCGGAACCAATAAAAGGTTGAGTTTAGACATGATAAAGCGGATACCCAATCCGAGCAGAATTATGGCTAAAAAGCAAACCAGTCCGGTGATAAATCCGGTCTTGACCAAAGACATGGATATTAACATCGGGGTAAAGGTACCCATGGTTTGTACACCGACAATGTTGCGCATGAGGACAACCAATAGAATGCCTATCGGAAATACCGACAACCATTTTAGGGTGTTTTGTTGTGCTAAGGGCAAGTTGTAAATCGAGTGGTCAAACCAACCGGCTTTTTTAGCTTGTTTGGCTCGTTGACTGGCCAGATTCATGGTCGAGGTGATGGATTTGGCAATCGAAAACTTAACCGAAGAATCCGTGCCGCCTTCAACATCAAGCAGAGAATCGCCGCCGCGTTGGAATAGTAAGAAGTTATCGGGTAAACCAATCTTTCCGGTTGTTACATCATATATTCTCCACGCTCCGTTATTGTATGCTTCGAGCATCATATCAGGAGTTACTTTTTGTCCTTCTTCTAACTTTAGACCACGAGCAATGCGGGTGGAAATTCCTTCAATAGCCAAAAGCTCACGCATTTGGTTTATTTTGCTCTTGGTGGTGTTTTGTACCGGAATATAAGATTTGAGAGCCGGATTTAAGGGTTCTTCATTGAATAGTTTGATTAGTTTTTCGACTTTGTCTTTGCCGGATAATTTATCGGCAATTTCTAATATCTGGCGGGCTTGAGCCATCTTTTGCTCGTCAAACTGAGGCATTAACGGAGCCTTGGGAGCTTTGTCTTTTAGCTTGTCTTTAGTATTGATGTTGTCAAAAACTATAATTTTGTAATAAAGATTTTGTTCGCCAATCATGTTGTGGGTAGAAAAAACTATTCTGTCGGCATGTTTTTGGGTCTTATAGCCGTTGGCAATAATATTTTCTTCCAATATCTTAAAGCCTTTGTTTTTGGTCGGAATGCCCAAGCTTACTTTGATGGGAGTGCCATCGGCAATAAAGTTAATGTTGGCCTCAATTGCCCAGACATTGGCATTTTGTTTGGGTGATATGCTGAAACCCCAATACTTAACTTTGTAGTATATGCTGTAGCCGGCAAAAATCATTGATAATATTAAGCCGATTGATAAGAGTAAGCGGACAGATATAAGTTTTTTCATGTGTCTAAAGACCTTTAGTGCAGAGTGTTTTGTTGGGAAGAATCAACAATAAAACGACCGTTTAAGATGTTGCGGCCGATTAGTACCTGATAGGTAAATTTTTCGCGTTCTGCCAAAGTGAATTCGGTGCTGATGATTTCATCACCCATTTTGATACTCATGTTTACTACATAGCGGTGTTCTTTATCTTCTATACGAACTATGTTGGTGCGACGTATTACCGGCTTCTCAAAGTGGTGTTTTTCGCCGTTTTTGCGGTTTATGATGTCAAAAGAAACCCATTTGTCGCCATCTCTTTCAAAAGGACGCATGTTTTGCACATCTATGGAAGATGTTTCGGCTCCGGTGTCAATGCGAGCTTGAAAAGGCATATTTATGGGCAAGACATATAAGGTTTCGACTCCGCCGATTATTTTTAAGTCGCTTACGGTTTGTTTTGTTTGCGGTTCGGGAGTTGTTACCATCGGTGCCTCCTCAATCTTGCTTTGGCAAGAGGCTAATGCCAAAGAGGCTATAAATAAAAAAATTCTCTTCATAAATTAAGCCTTTTCCTCGATAATCAAACTTGCCATAATTTAACGCGAATCAAAACTTGTTGTAAAGTTAAACTTTTAAAACCGACCTGGTTTTATACAAGATTTTTATCTTTTTTTTAAAAGAATAACGAGACATCAAGCGAAAAGACAAAGGCGGTATCTGATGTCGGATTAGCTGCCGGATCAAGATAAAATTGAAAATCAGGTGTTATGGTCATCCACTGTGATACGCCAAAGGTCATATATGTATCGAATACTTTTTCGTAGTTGTGTGTGGCTGGAGTTGACAGAGCGTCTTTATCTATATGGTTGAGGGCTCCGGCAAAGCCTATTTGGTCAAGCGGATTGCGGTTGAATGGATTGTTTACGGCAACACCTAAAAGGTAAGCTCGGTTAATATCTTCGACATTGCCGCTTACCCCATTTATGCGGCCAAACACGGTCCATTTATCCCCCAGATTTTGAGCCATGCTAAAAGAATAGCCTTGAGTGGTTTGGGGTTGGGCTTTGACCCATGGTTGGTGGTAGAGCATAAGTGAGTATTGTCCGGCACCGAGGTTTGTGAATGTTGGGGTATAGGAAGCTACTCCAAAAGTGGCATAGTGGCCTTCACCTAGGTTGGAAACGGATAAGTCATTGCCGTCAACATTGGTGGCATCTTGAAAGCCTAAAACAAGATTCCAGGTATCTTCGGGATTTATACGAAAGTATGTACCGACACCGGCCGAAGGATAAGAAGCAGAGGCATTGGTCGAAAAATTCCAGTTTACAAAATTTTCAGATTTGTAGGAGGCATAGGATATGGAATCAAACATTGATATCGGATATTGACCAAAACCGATAGTAAGCCAATCTGCTGATGCGGGAAGAGTGTAGTCAATATAGAATTTGGGGAGTTCGTGTGTTTTTTCATCAAAGTCGTTAATTGATGATACTACGCCGATATTGTTATCTATGGTGCCGGAATTGGCTCCGGTATATTGCACTATGTTATAGGCAAAATTGAGTGATGCCTTACCATGCTCGTTGTTTAAGAATTGCCAACTAAATGACGGAAAGAGAGCTGTTTGTAGTGATGTTACATGACCTCCGGGGGCGCCGTATTGACCGGTAAAAGATGTGGTAAAAGAGTAATCAAAGCCATATTTTTCTTTGAGTATTTTTTTGAATTTCAGATAATCGGCTCCTATGCCGCGAAGACGAGGAAAACGATAGTTGTCGGGTTGTAAAAATTGGTCTTCGTTGTTTGATGAGGCAAAGGCCTGCGAAGATGCTAAAACAAGTGCTGATACGGCAAAAAGGTATGGCTTGAGGCTGCTCATGATAATATTCCTTAATTAAGGTTGATAAATACACGCATTAATATATGTAATAAAAGTTAAATATTTTTAAAGAATAAAAAATTTGTTTACTTTTGTCTAAAATGTGCTATCTATTTACTTAGATAATCTTATATTTTGTTTAATTTAATTAATTATTATGAAAAAAATTGAAACCCAAACTAGCGTGGCTTTGATGTTAAAGTCATGTTTTGAAAATGATTGGCAAGGTGTCGAATTTGCTCCTCAAGCAGAGTTGGTGGAAACCGATGAAGTTACTGACGGCCCGATCTGGGTAGTAATCGGAAAAAAGCGGAAAGAAGAAGTATGCTTTATATTGGAAGCTGTTTCTCGTCATGCTTATGTATGTCCGGTGAAATTTCCGTGGCGGAATGTTGTTCCGGAAAAGGGCAGAAAAAAAGTACTGGTGAATGACTGTGGACGCACAGGCAAAATTACAACTCACAAAGGTGAGGTAGCAATTATATGGGAATAAGAAAAAGGCGAAATCATTTTTTGATTTCGCCTTTTTGCTTTTTTTATTTCTTATTGTTTCTTACATAAGCTATTGCAGCATGCTCTTCACAATAGGTTTGTCCGATACGAACTTTTTTGCCGCAAAAATGGAAGTTTTCATCTTTGGGATCGCCTATCGGCCAGCGGCAGGTGTGATTGTCTAGATCGGTTAATGAAAAATGACCTTTGTGAGCAGGAGTATCTGAGGTGATATTCATGCTCTTGGCTAACTTGATGTCTTCATCATCTTGAGAAATTGAGGCTTTTGCCGGAGCTGGTTTCTTTATCGGAGCTTCCTCAGCTTTAACTTCCGGTTTGGTGGGAGCTTCCGGCTTTTGTGCTTTGGGTGCTGCTTTTTCTTCAGCCTTTGGTTCTTTCTTAGGGGCTTCTTTTTGTTTGCAGCATTTTTTCTCTTTAGGTGCAGCCTCTTTTTTGGCAGCCGGTTTGCTGTTATCTGTCTCATTTTTTCTTTTTATCGGAGAAGGACGACCGGAAAGTCCTAAGCGGTGAACCTTTCCGACAATAGAGTTTTTGGATATGTTAAGACGGCGGCCGATCTCCCCGGTTGTAACGCCTTCGGCCCACAATCTTTTTAACTCTTCGACCATTTCATCTGTCCAGGGCATGTGATATCTCCTTAAAACATTAAATTCAATCTATGTCCGCATAATAGGGTAATTATAAATCAGAGTCTAGCATATTTTTTTTATTTTTGGTTTGTTTATAATTTTTTAGAGTTTACTGTGCTATTTTTATTTAAATAAGTGTGCGGAGTTTAGGTAGAATGAAGTTATTAAAAATATTGGTAATCGTATGCCTGATTATGTGGAGCAGAAATGTATCGGCTCTGGGAGTGGCTGATTTTGCCGATTTTTTTGATATCAATATCGAAACAGATAAATTGCCTAGTGCGGAAGATTTGGAAAAATCTTTGGCAAAGTATGATAACTATAACAAAAAATACAGTAATTTTTATGATCTTCTAGGCGATTTTGATAGAGAATTTTATGTAACTATTGCTACTTATGGAACTCAAGAAAAAAGAATTAAGGGTGAGAGCGAAGATCTTTATCTTGAATTTCTTTCCATGATTCCTAAAAAATATTATCAGTATTTGGGACCTATGCTTTTTGAAGTGCCGAATATGTCGGAAAAAATTTTGAATCTGCCGGGGATTAAAGAAACCAAAAATAAGTTTCCGACCAGAATTGCCGAGCAACTCAAAGATGTAGAAAATTTGGAATTTATGTCGCCTTCGTTGTATTTCTTGCTGATGCCGGAGGCTTGGCCTGGGTATGAAATGAATATAGAGCAACCGCAAATAACTCCTTATTATCCCAAAGTAAAATATAATCCTGAGTTTTATGCTGCTATTAAAAAATTGGTAAAACCCGAAAAATATATGCCGGGGTATAAGGAAAAAGAAAAAGCCTCGAAGAGTGATTTGAGGACACTTAATCCAGATAAAAATACTTTGCTGACATCTGCAGATGTAAAAGCCTTTGTGGCAACCATTGATGCAGTTGATAAATGGGCTAAAGAACCGCAAAATGAGTTTTTGCTTACGCGAATCGGCATTATGTGGATGATGTATGAAAAAGAACAGGGTATCGGCAAATATGTTCCGTCAGGATTGAAAGATATGGTTAATCCTTGTGCAAGATTGGTACAAAAAGCAAGAATATTAAATAAGGAGCGTGAATTGGCTCAGATTGTTGCAGAGGAAGGATTTACCCTAAATGAATGGGCTTATACTTGCGATAAAACCTTGAAAGCATATCGTTTGGCAAATATTAGAAGCGGTGTGGTCAGAGCAATCAGAGAGTACAGAAGCGGCGTGTATGATAAAAAATTGAGTATGTTGAGCGAGTATACACAAAATGTTCGTCTTGCAACAATGCAGTCGATTATTCAGGCGCATAAGGCTCCATTATCAGATGTTATGGAAGTAAAAAAGAATCGGCAACAGATTAAAGAAAAATTGCAAAAGCATAATTATAATCTGTTTGGTTACCCAATAGTGAGGTATTAAAATAACCATCTGTTTTTTAATGAAAAAATAATTTTTTTGTTGCTTTTTGCAAATGAAGTGTTTATACCATTGGCGAATCGCGTTTTTTTGTTAATTGTTTTTATGAGGATTGGATAAAATGGCTCGTGTTACGGTGGAAGATTGTATTGATAAAATTCCTAATCGTTATGAATTGTTGATGGTGGCTGCTCAGAGAGCTAAAGATATTGCCGCAGGTGCTCCGTTAACCGTCGATCGTGATAATGATAAAAATTCGGTAGTGGCTTTACGTGAAATTGCCGCCGAAACCGTTAGTATTGAAGAATTACAACGTTCTTTGGTTATGGGATTGCAGAAATTTGTTGAGGTTGAAGAGCCTGAAGAGGAAGAGTTGGAAATTATGGCAGCCGAAAGAGAATTGGCTGATTTGGATGAACAATTCTCCGGACTTTTGTCACAAGATGAATTGAAAGATTCCATGCAGATACACGGCGAGGATGACAGCTTGGATATGGATGCCGATGCAGAAGGCGATGAAATGTCTGATGATTTAGATGATGAAGGCTTGGATGATATTTCGGTCGATGACGGATTTGATGATGTCGATGACTTTGATGAATAAGCTCTGATTCTTAAAAAAAATCTTGCAAGAAAAAAATCAGCTATTTAAACTTAATTTAAGTAATCTTTGATATAAGTTTAAAAAAATAGCTGATTTTTTATTTGGTGAAGCAGAAAAATGTTAAGACAGTACGAACTTGTTGATTTAGTCAAATCTTATGATCCCGATGCAGATGAAGATGCGTTGAATAGAGCATATGTCTATGCCATGAAAAAGCATGGCGCACAGCTAAGAACTTCGGGAGACCCGTATTATTCTCATCCGGTGGAAGTTGCCGGTATTCTTACAAAATTTAAACTTGATTCAACATCAATTATTGCCGGTTTGTTGCACGATACCGTGGAAGATACCGATGCAACGGTTGAAGAAATCAGAGAATTGTTTGGGCCGCAAGTGGCTCAGATTGTTGACGGGTTAACAAAGTTGGCAATGATTGAGCTTAAGTCAAAAGATACCAAACAGGCAGAAAATTTTAGAAAGCTCTTGCTTGCAATGTCCGAAGATATCAGGGTGTTGCTGATTAAATTGGCCGACAGATTGCATAATATGCGTACTTTGCATTTTTGTGCTCCCGAAAAAAGAATGCGAATTGCCAGAGAAACTCTCGATATTTATGCTCCTTTGGCCGAGAGAATCGGTATGCAGGAAATTAAGACCGAATTAGAGGAAATAGCGTTTAAGGAACTGCATAAAGAAGCATACGAATCTATTACCGCGAGATTGAATTTTTTGCGTGAACAAGGCAGCAATTTGGTTCCGGCCATTATCAAACAACTTGAAAAAGATATGGAGGAAGGCGGAGTTAAGGCTACAATTTCGGGAAGAGAAAAATCGCCTTATTCGATTTGGCGTAAAATGCAGAAGAAAAATGCCTCATTTGAGCAACTTTCCGACATTATGGCTTTTAGAATTATTGTTGATGATGTGGCGGCTTGTTATCAGGCTTTGGGTATTGTTCACAGCAAGTATCACATGGTTCCGAGAAGATTTAAAGATTATATTTCAACCCCGAAACCCAATGGTTATAAATCAATTCATACCGGTGTTATCGGGCCTGAAAATACTCGTATTGAGATTCAAATCAGAACTCAGGAAATGCACGAGGTTAATGAAAAAGGTGTGGCAGCTCACTGGGCATATAAACAAGGCGAGAAAGTGGTCGGTAAAAATTTCCGCTGGATACAAGAGCTGTTGGAGATTTTGGAAGAGGCCTCAAATCCTGAAGAGTTTTTGGAAAATACAAAGCTTGAGATGTATAACGATCAGGTATTTTGTTTTACTCCTAAGGGCGATTTGATAGGTTTGCCGATTAATTCAACTCCGGTCGATTTTGCCTATGCCGTACACTCAAAGGTTGGCAACACTTGTGTGGGGGCTAAAATTAACGGTGAAATAAAGCCTTTGCGTACGGTATTGCAAAATGGTGATCAGGTCGAAATTTTGACCTCCAAAGCACAACATCCGTCGCCGGAGTGGGACAGATTTGTAGTTACCGGTAAGGCAAAAGCCGCTATCAGACGTTATGTCAGAGCCAATAAACGCGAGCAATTTGTCGCTTTGGGCGAGCAGATGTTGGAACGCACTTTTAAGGGAGAAAACTTAGAATTCAGCGAAAAAGGATTGGTCGGTGTATTGCCGAATTTTGAAGCCGAATCGGTTGAAGATATTTATGCAAAAGTCGGTGAGGGATTGGTTAGCGCTTGGGATGTGATGAAGGCCGTATATCCAAGCTATAAACAATCAAAACTCGGAAAAGTCGTGAAGTCCTTTAAGGTTAGAGGTTTTGGAAAATCTGATAAAAAAACAAAGTCCGATCCGGTGCAAATTAAAGGACTTATTCCGGGGATGGCGGTGCATTTTGCCGGATGTTGCCATCCGTTGCCCGGGGACAGAATTGTCGGTATTGTTACAACCGGAAAAGGTGTGGCAGTGCACTCAATTGATTGTAAGGCACTGGAAAGATATGCCTCTGAGCCGGAAAGATGGCTTGATATTTCTTGGGGTGACGGTGCAACAGAAGGATCGCATATCGGTAGATTGAAGGTTATTTTGCTTAATGAACCCGGAACTCTGGGCGATTTGTCAAATATGATTGCTCGTTGTGAAGGTAATATTGCAAATCTAAACATAACCAACAGAACAATGACTTATTTTGAACTTATTGTCGATATTGAGGTTAGGGATTTGAAGCATCTGACCGATATTATAACAACATTAAGGGCTTCAAAATCGGTATCTTATGTAGCAAGAGCCAATCAATAAGGAAAATGATATGATAACAGGGCTTGGTTGTGATGTTGTGGCTGTCAAAAGAATTGCCGCTTTACTGGAAAAATGCGGTGATGATTTTGTGGAAAAAATTTGTACCGATGAAGAAAAAAAATATATCAACGGGCAAAATAAAAATAAGGCAAAACAAGTTGCCAAAATATGGGCGGTTAAAGAGGCTGCAGTTAAGGCTTTGGGTGTTGGCTTTGCTAAAGGTATAAGGTTTAGAGATGTGGAATTAATCCACGATGAAAACGGTAGACCGATGTTGGAGTTTTACGGTAAGGCTTTTGAAATTTTGCATAATCAGACAAAAAAAGATGATATAAATGTTTTGGTTTCTATCAGTGATGATGATGGTTATGCTCAAGCAGTTGTTATTATTGAAAAATGTAGTTGTTAATTTCAAAATATGCTGTATGATGGCTTAGATTTTGCAAAATTATAGTGTTGTTTGGGGTTAAAATGGAAAAAGAAGAGAGTTTTGTTGATACCATAAAAACCATTATCTATGCCGTATTAATAGCCTTAGTTATCAGAAGTTTATGGTTTGAACCGTTTAAGATACCTTCCGGTTCGATGTATCCGACGCTTTACGTGGGCGATTATTTGTTTG
This sequence comes from uncultured Pseudomonadota bacterium, assembly GCA_949297185.1. GTDB lineage: Bacteria > Pseudomonadota > Alphaproteobacteria > RF32 > CAG-239 > CAZU01. The sequence continues at coordinate 22,189 of CASFRM010000005.1, read as the reverse complement.
TTTCGAAATATACATATGGTTATTCAAAACATTCTTTTCCGTTCAGTTTGCCTTTGTTTGAGGGAAGAATTTGGTATGATGAACCGCAAAGAGGCGATGTGGTAGTGTTTAAAAATCCCAGAGATAATTCTACGGACTATATTAAAAGAGTTATCGGCTTGCCGGGTGATAAAATAAAATTGGAAGACGGTCGTTTGTTTATTAACGGCAAGATGTTGGAACGCAAAAATGAAGAAGAATTTGTAATCCGTAGCCGTTTCGGAAGTGCAGAAAGATATCGTAAATATGTTGAGGTATTGCCCGAGGGTAAAGAACACTTCATTTTGGAGGTATCAGATCAGGAAGATAATGATAATTTTGAAGAAGTTACCGTTCCCGATGGAATGTTCTTTATGATGGGTGACAATCGCGATCGTTCTGATGACAGTAGAGTAAATGTAGGTTTTGTGCCGGAAGAAAATTTGGTAGGTAAGGCTCGTTTCTTATTCTTTTCTCATAATGATCAAAAAGCTTGGTATATGCCTTGGACTTGGCCTAAAAAAATAAGATGGTCTCGCTTGTTTAACGGTATTGAATAGGTGATTTGATGCAAACTTTGCAACAGGTACTTAAATATAATTTCAAAGACGAAAAACTGCTCAAAAAAGCCATTACACACGGCAGTATTGATGCCGATGTGGCTAATAACTACGAAAGATTGGAATTTTTGGGCGACAGAGTCTTAGGTGTAGCGGTTGCTTTTTTGCTTTACAATCTGTTTCCTAAAGAACCGGAAGGTAATTTGTCGCAAAGGTTTGTCGGTTTGGTATGTAAAGAAACCGTGGCGGATGTGGCACGAAAATTGGAACTCGACAGATATATGAATGTGGCATCAGATGATTTGCGCAAAAATGAAAATGTGCTGTGTGATGTTACGGAAGCCATTATCGGGGCTATTTATATAGATGCCGGAATTGATGCCGCAATCGAATTTGTGAACAATCACTGGAGAGAGTTGATTGATAGAAATGTTGCGCCGCCAAAGGATAGTAAAACCGAGTTGCAGGAGCTGTCACATCACTTGAAATTGGGTACTCCGAGGTATGAGTTGTTGTCACGTTCGGGTAGCGAACATAAGCCAATGTTTGAAATGGAAGTGATATTGGAAAACGGTAAGAAAGCTTCCGGCAGCGGAACCAGCAAAAAGGCTGCCGAGTTTGCGGCGGCTGCGGCTATGTTGGAGATGTTAAAGTAATGAGTGAAAATGCAACCAGATGCGGGTTTGTGGCTCTTATCGGAGCACCAAATGCCGGAAAGTCTACCATTACCAACAATTTTGTCGGTTCTAAAGTATCTATCGTTTCGCCAAAAGTCCAAACAACCAGAACTACCGTTAAAGGTATTGGAATATTTGAAAATACCCAAATAATTTTTTTGGATACACCGGGGATTTTTAAACCTAAAAGAAGGCTCGACAGGGCTATGGTGGCTTCGGCTTGGGATGGCTCAAAAGATGCCGATATCGTGGTGTTGGTGGTAGATGCAAAAAAAGGTTTTGATGAAGAAACCAAAGCTATTATCAATGGTTTGAAAAAGAAAAATACTAAAGCTGTCTTGCTCATCAACAAGGTCGACTTGGTTAAAGAAAAAGATTTGTTGTCTTTGAGCAAAGAGCTTAATGATTTTTATAAGTTTGAAGAGACTTTTTTTGTTTCGGCTACAAACGGAAAAAATATTGAAGAATTTTATAAGTATTTGGCTGATAATTTGCCGGAAAGTCCTTGGTATTATCCCGAAGAACAGATGTCTGATATGCCGCTTAAACTACTGGCGGCAGAAATTGTCAGAGAAAAAATGTTTTTGTATTTGCAACATGAAATTCCATATGCAACAACCGTTGAACCCGAGCTTTGGGAAAGAAGAGATGACGGTTCAATCAGAGCAGAAATGACCATTTATGTTGAGCGTGACAGCCAAAAGATTATTGTTTTGGGTAAGGGCGGAGCCATGATTAAAAAAATAGGTCAGGCGGCTCGACGCGAAATTGAAGATTTGTTTGAAGATAAAGTGCATTTGTTCTTGTTTGTAAAGGTTAGAGAAAACTGGCAGGAAGATGCCGGTCGTTATAATGTTTGGGGCTTGGATTTCAGAGCATAATTTATAAATAAAAGAGGGTAATTATGAAAGTAGTGTTTTTGGGAACACCGGAATTTGCGGTGCCGACTTTGGAAGCTTTGTATAAAAATCATGAAGTGGTTTGCGTTTACACCAGAGCTCCGAAAGAAGCCGGTCGTGGTAAAGAGTTGCAAAAATCTCCGGTGCATATTTGGGCGGAAAATCACGGAATTGAGGTTAGGACTCCCAAAACTTTGCGAAATGCCGAAGAACAAGCCAAGTTTGCCGCGCTTAATGCCGATATATCAATCGTGGCAGCGTATGGGCTTATATTGCCTAAAGAAATTATTGAGGCATGCCCCAAAAAATCTTTGAATGTGCATGGTTCTTTGTTGCCGAGATGGCGTGGAGCTGCTCCGATGCAAAGAGCTATTGAAGCAGGAGATGACAAAACCGGTATTACCATTATGCAGGTGGTAGAAGCATTGGATGCCGGTGCAATGTATAAAAAGGGCGAAATTATTATTGATAAGGATATGACGGTTGGAATTTTGCACGATAAAATGGCTGAGTTGGGGGCAAAACTTATCATTGAGGTTTTGGCTGATTTAGATAAGATAGTGCCGGAAGAACAAGATGAGAGCTTGGTAACTTATGCCGCAAAAATTGATAAGGAAGAGAGTCGTTTGGACTTTTTGCAATCTGCCGAGGTGTTGGAACGCAAAATCAGAGCATTTAATCCGTATCCGGCAACATTTTTTGAGCATAACGGCGAAAGATTTAAGTTGTTAAAATGTAATGCGATAGAGAATGTTTATGGTTTGAAAGCCGGGGAAATCAGAGCAGAAAAAGATAAGCTGTTTATCGGATGTGAGAATGGGTGTTTGCAAGTTTTGCAGATACAAAGGCAAGGTAAAAAAGCCATGACGGCAGAAGAATTGCTAAGAGGATATTCTTTTAATTAAGCAGAAGATGAAAAAACACCCAAGCAGAGTTTGAAAAATCCTGCTTGGGTGTTTTTTTAAGAGAACATTTCTTTGATTTTAAGAATGCGAATTTCGGCAGCCGTCAAATCTTCGGGTGTTTTCTCATACAGCCCTTTTTTCTTGGCTATACGATCAGCAAATGCCGCCGGCAAAACCGACATGCTTTTGGATCTAATCTGTTTTTCCGCATCGCAGAAAAGCTGATAGGCGCGTTCGCTGATTTCATCATTTTTGAATATATACTCCATTAAATTAACATGTATGTATCCACAATATTTAATACTGTCTTTGATGAAATCGAAACAAATGTCTTTCACAGCTTTGTCAACATCTTCGCCTTCGCGATAAGTTGATAAGACGACACTTATCTGTTTGGTGTAGATGTCGGGATCACCGGCAAAACGAGGGTCAAGAGCCTGATACAGTTCATGAATGCTCGGATTGATTTTGAGCTTTAGTAAGCGGTTATAGTGCTTGATGCTTTGCTTGGTATATAGCAAGTATTCGGCACTAACCTCATCTTTAGCTTCTATCTTTGCGGCAATGTTTTCCAGAACATTTTCGACATTGCCGAGAGACAGTTGTTCTCCGGCTTTGTCATATAGTTCTTTCTCACTGTCAAACAGTTGTTGCAGGATAGCAATAATTTTGGCTATCTGCTTTTGATGCTGTTTGCTAATGGCTTTGGCGTAGCTTTTGCGTGCCTTGGCCAGAGCTTGAGCCACCGTTACTTCCGGTTTGGAAATATATTCAAAAAGTTCAGGCTCGTAAGCGTGCAACTTTACGGCAACCATACGGTGAAGAACATTTTGGTGCCATTTAGTGATAATATTTCCTTCTACAGTGTTAAGATAGAAAAATGATTTTTGAATCTCTGCATCAACTTTTTGGTTTTGCAACTTGGCAAAAAGCCATTTTCTGGTAATCGGGCGGGCCGATTTTAATAATTTTTTCTTTTCCATAATAATCTTTTTTTAATATTCAACCAATTATCAATAATACACCAAAAAACGATTGTTGGCAAGCTGTTTTTAGACAAAAAACCGAAAGCTCAATGAAAAGCTTTCGGTTTTTTTGCTATGTTATTTCAGATACTCTTGTGCCGCTTGGAGCAAGATGTTGAAGGCATTGAGCCTTTTTGTCTTGCGGGCGAGCTCTTTTTCTCTCTCGGTATCATTTTCCAATGCTTGAGCCCATTTGAGCCGCTGAACTTCTTTGTCCCTTTGGACTTCAAACATAGGAACCAACAATCCGATTAGTCCTTTATCAAACACAGGATTTATTTGGTATCCGTCGTTTGACTTTGTGAGCATCAAGCGTATGGCATCCATGGGAACCAGATTGCTGTCGGCCCAGAGCGAGGACCAGAAATGTACATCGGTATAGTCTTTGTACATTTTATTTTCTCTGATAAATTCCTCACAATATTTGTTGAGGTTTTTATCGGGGAACCTTAGTCCAATCACCAGCAAATTGTTTATTAAACTCTTATAGAGCCTGTATTTGCTGGTGTAGGTTTTGAATAATTCCAGCTCGCGTTCACTCAACCCTATCGCTGTCCGGTTGGCCAGATAGTAGTTGAGTTTTCCCTGAAGGCGGTTGTAAAAAAGCTCTATATCGCCTTCAATCACGGTTCTCATACTTGAGCTGGGACGGTCCTCATCCTTGCTTTTTCGCAAAGGATTTTTTATGTCCATAATTTTTTTCGTCTCTCGGCTAATCCAGAGATTCGAAAAGTGGTTGAACTGTTGAGCGGTTACTTCATTACTTTTCTTCCAGTCATGCAACAGGTCTAATTTCTGTTGCAGATCCAGTCCTTGCAGCTGCAAGTACTGGTCTTTCGTGAGTTTCAATTTTTCTTTTTTTGCCATAATAATTTGATTTAAATCAATTTTATGCTGCGAGAACTAAAGTTGTCCCTTATTTCTTGTTCAGAAATGAGTTTTATTTCGCTATGGCTTAAAATAGCCAAGAAGGTTTGGTTCCCGGCATTTTTGACCCAGCAAGTCCAGGCCGTAAAAGAATCATAAGAGTTTTTTCTTCTGATTTCCTTTTGTACCGGATATTTATTAATGGTGCGTGTACCCTCCGGCAAAAGAGCTTGGATTTTTTTCATTACGACTACTTTTTCGTCACAGCAATTTAAATTTTTTTCCATATGATTTTTTTTGTGTCTAATATTTGCCGCATGCATATTCGGGTGCGGGAAAGTTCGACGGTTTAATAATATTATTTAACTAATAAGAATATGCATTGTCAATTATAGACAAAAAAAATGCAGAAGCAAGAATTTTTTTTAAAACTTTTTTTAAGGTTTTGTCGTTATTATATCTTAGATATATTTGGCATAAGGATAAAAACATGCAAAAACTTTGGAAAATTTCTAGCTTGGCTGTTGTGGCAGGTATTATTGCTTCATCTTTGGGCGGGTGTGATAAGAATGATAATTTTGTTACGGCTAAGGTGGTTAAAGGCGATATTGTAGAAAAAATTACCGCAACCGGTATTATCAATCCAATCTCTACCGTTAATATCGGTACCCAAATATCGGGTATTATTGCCGAAATCTATGTCGATTATAATTCTAAGGTTGATAAAGGACAGTTGTTGGCTTTGGTCGATCCTCAGACTTTTGAGGCTACGGTAGATCAAAGACAGGCAGCTCTTGATATTGCAAAGGCTGAGTTGGAAGTTACCAAAAATGATATAATATATTATAAAAAACACTTAGATCGAACCAAAAAACTTAATCGCTCGAAATATTCTACCGATAAAGAACTCGAGTCGGCACAAAGAGATTACAGTAACGCTGTGGCGCAAAAAGCTCTTAAGGAGGCAGAAATAAAGCAGGCCGAGGCGGCTCTTAAACAAGCTCAAATCGATTTGGAATATACCAGAATTATTTCTTCGGTTGACGGTGTGGTAATATCTCGCGAGGTCGAAGTTGGTCAAACCGTGGCAGCAAGTTTTAATACTCCAACCCTGTTTAATGTTGCCGAAGACTTAACCAAAATGCAAATTGAAGCATCTGTGGTGGAGGCCGATATCGCCAAGGTAAAAGAAGAACAAAAAGTTGAATTTATGGTCGATAGTTTTCCTGATGAAGTGTTTGAGGGGGTGGTAACGCAAGTGCGTAATAATCCGATTACAACCTCAAATGTCGTAACCTATGAAGTGATCATCAGCATTGATAATAAAGACTTGCGCCTAAAGCCCGGCATGACCGCTAATGTAAGCATTGTTACGGCTGAGAAAAAAGATGTTCTTTTAGTACCAAATAAAGCATTAAGATTCTATGTGACCGATGAAAACGGCAACATAAAAAGATATCAGGATAAAGGATTGTGGATTCTTAAAGACGGAAAACCACAAAGATTTAATATCATTGACGGTTTGGCCGATGATGATAAAACCGAAATTACTTCAGAACAGATTAAAGAAGGTGATGAGGTTATTTTGGAAGATAAAAAAGAGACTGCTAAAAGAGCCGAACAATTAAGATTGCGGAGAAGATAGTATGAGCCTGATTGAGCTTAAACATATTACCAAATCTTACCCTTTGGAAGATACGCAACTTAAAATCTTAAAAGGGATTAATCTTAATATTGAAAAAGGTGATTTTGTGGCGATTATGGGGCCGTCAGGTTCCGGAAAATCTACATTGATGAATATTTTGGGCTGTTTGGATAAGCCAACTTCGGGAACTTATGTCTTGGACGGACAAAGGGTGGAAAATTTATCGGCTGACGAGTTGGCTGATATCAGAAACAGAAAAATCGGATTTGTCTTTCAGGGGTTTAATTTACTTTCCAGAACTTCGGCTCTGGAAAATGTGGAGCTGCCGATGGTTTATGCCAATGTGCCGGCTGCTCAACGCGAGGAAAGAGCCCAAAAGGCTTTGGCTAAGGTGGGGTTGAAGGAAAGAATGCATCATATGCCCAATCAACTCTCCGGCGGTCAACAACAACGTGTGGCTATTGCCAGAGCCGTGGTGAACGAGGCGCCGATTATTTTTGCCGATGAGCCGACCGGAAATCTTGATACTAAAATGAGTATTGAGATTATGAATCTGTTTACCAGATTAAATGAAGATTTGGGACGCACAATAATTTTGGTTACTCACGAAGACGATATTGCACATTATGCCAAGAGAATTATTCGTATTGTCGATGGCGAAATCCATTCTGACGAGAGGAATGAAAAATGATTGATGCAAGGACAATTTTTTCTATCGCAACTCGCGCAATCAAAGCAAACAAAATGCGTTCGATATTGACATCGCTCGGTATCATTATCGGTGTGGCTGCGGTTATTGTTATGCTTTCGGTAGGGCATGGAGCTCAGACATCTATTCAAAATGAAATGAAAACAATGGGCTCAAACTTAATTATAATCCGTTCGGGTGTGGCGACATCGTCGGGTGCCAGAAGCGGACATGGTTCTAAACCTACTATGAAAAAAAGCGATGGTGATGCCATTCAAGAAAAAATTCCCGAAATTAAACTGGCTGCTCCGGTTTTGGAAGAAACCGCACAAATAGTTTATGGTAACGCCAACTGGTCTACCGGTGTGACCGGAACAGATCGTAGAATGTTTGAAATTAAAGAGTGGAATCTATCTTACGGCAGAATGTTTTCTTCTACCGATATCAGAAGTGCTGCCAAGGTCGCAATCTTGGGGCAGACCGTAGTGAATGAGTTGTTTGGCGATGTCGATCCTTTGGGTAAAACAGTAAGAATTAAGGGAATTCCGTTTCAGGTTATCGGGGTGTTGATTCCCAGGGGACAGTCGGGTAACGGTATGGATCAAGATGATGTGGTGTATATTCCGATTACAACCGCTCAGAAAAAAGTTATGGGTATTTCTTTTCCAGACCAAGTGAAAATGATTATGTTGCAGGCTATTGATTCACAAAGTACATATACCGCGCAAGAAGAGATCAGAGAATTGTTACGACAAAGGCATAATTTGGGCGTAAATAAAGAGGATGACTTTGTTATTAGAAACTTGACTCAAATGATGGAGATGATGGAAAGCTCAACTAAAGTTATGACTATCTTACTTGGTTCGATTGCTTCGATATCTTTGCTTGTCGGCGGTATCGGTATTATGAACATAATGTTGGTTTCGGTTACCGAGCGGACCAGAGAAATCGGCATCAGAATGGCAATAGGGGCAAAGGCTTGGGATATCAGATGGCAGTTTTTGACCGAATCTTTGGTGCTGTCTTTAATCGGCGGATTGGTCGGAGTTGTGATTGGGTTGCTTGGCTCGTATTTGGTCGGAGTATTTAGTTCTTTGCCGACCAAAGTATCGTTGATTTATGTTTTAATGCCGTTTTCTTTTGCCGGTATGGTAGGATTGTTTTTTGGATTTTATCCGGCATATAAAGCGTCTCTTTTAAATCCGATTAATGCTTTAAGGTATGAATAAAAAAAAGCCCTCACATTATTAGTGAGGGCTTTTTAATACCTATTTTTTGTTGCAGGTGCAAACACTTTCGTCGTGGTAATACTGTTTGGTTGCTTCATCATATTTAATGCAACCGCAGTTGTGTTCGGGGGTGCAGTTACAAGTGGTGCCTTGCATGTTGTTGGGGTAGCTGCAACCGCAAGAATTGTCTTCATCACAATCACAAGAGTTTACATCGGCTACTTCTTCATTTTTGTTACACATGAGGTTTCTCCTTAAAAAAAGACTGCCATTTAGTGACAGTCTGATTATAATATCTCTTTTGCAATTTTAAATATATTTTATATCAATAATTTCAAAAGATTTGCGTCCAGACGGTGCGTTAAATTCTGCAACATCGCCAATTTCTTTGCCTATCAGAGCTTTTGCCAAGGGTGAAGACAAAGATATTTTGTTTTTGGCAATATCGGCTTCATAATCACCGACAATTTGGTAAGAGCGTTCTAACTCATCATCTTCATCGGCAACAATTACGGTAGCACCAAAGCGAATGACATCGCTTTTGATTGCAGGAACGTCAATTACTTGGGCTCGGCTTAAAACAGCTTCCAAATCCTGAATGCGGCCTTCAATAAAGCTTTGCTTTTCTTTGGCAGCAGAGTATTCGGCGTTCTCAGATAAGTCACCTTGGGCACGAGCTTCGGATATGGCGGCAATAATATTCGGACGTTCTACCGCTTTTAAATTTTTTAGTTCGGCTTCCAATGCGTTATAGCCGACTTTAGTCAAAGGAAATTTTTCCATTTCTTCACCTTCCTTTAAAAATATTAGAAAAAAAGAACTGCGAGGGAGAAAACTCCTTCACAGAACGATAATTGAAACTTTATATATTCTCTATATAGCACTGATGAAAAATAAATCAAGCTTTTTTCTTTGCAGGGGAAAACTTGGCTAAATTGCTATACATGTCATAAAAATATGCTATCGTGAAATAACTTAAGTAAAACTATTGTGGAGATGATAGATGAAAAAATTATATCTTTTGTCGGCGGTTGTTGCCGGAGCTATGGCTTTATCAACAAATGCAAATGCTTATGACTCAACAGGTTGCGGTTTGGGCTCTATGGCCTGGAGAGGACAATCCGGTATTGTGCCGCAAGTTTTGGCTGCTACAACAAACGGTATTTTCGGTACACAAACTTTCGGTATTTCTACCGGTACTTCAGGTTGTGATCCGAACGGTCGTGTTACCGGCGGAACAGGCAGAATGCTTTTGGCATTTTTGGAAAACAATATGGAACAGTTTGCCATGGATGCCGCAGCAGGTCAGGGTGAGACTTTGACTACCGTTGCCGGTATTTTGAATGTTGATGAAGGCGAATTTTCAAATAAAGTACAAAATAACTTCGGTACTTTGTTTGCCAGCAACGATGTTGATGCCGTTGATTTGACCTTGTCGGTTATGCAGTTGGCAAAAGCATAGTTTTTGATATTTGTTTGAAGTGAGGAAAATATTGTCATTGATGATATTTTCCTCTTTTGTTTAATAAGAGGTTTTTATGCGGTGGAGCTTATTGATATTGATGTTGTTTGCGTCAAATGAAGCTTGGGCGGCAAGTGATGATTTTGCCATGAGTGACGAGTGGTTGGCCGTAGGACATTATCATGATAACAAAAGCTCTATAGATTCCGAAAACTTCTTTTTGGCGAAAGACGGAAAAACAAATCCGAAAGCAGAACTTAAAGCTACCATTGAACTTTTTAATTCTGATGATAATGAAAAAAAATGTTTGTTTCCGTCGCGTTATATTTTGCTTGAAAAAAACGGGTTAATCGAAACAGATTTTCCGGATTGTGCCGAGTATGATAAATTTAGGCAAGATTTGCAACCCGCCGGGGTTACTTTGTTGTTTACCGATGCTTATATGAATAATCCATCATCAATGTTTGGTCATACTTTGCTTAGAATCGATACTAAGCGAAAAGGGACGCAAATGCTTGCACACGGAGCAAATTATGGCGCATTTACCGGCGAAAATCCGGGGGCATTATATGCTATATTGGGTTTAACCGGAGGATATTATGGCGGATTTACCGTTAAACCGTACTATGACATTATCAATACCTATAATAATATTGAAAATCGCGATATCTGGGAACTTAATCTAGACCTAACTCCGCAAGAGTTGGATTTTTTTGTAGCTCATTTGTGGGAGATTGGGCAGACACAGTCAAAATATTATTTTTTATCGCGTAATTGTTCTTATATGCTGATGGAAATGCTTGATGCGGTTAGACCATCGTTAAAACTTGCCGAACAATTTCCGGTTCATGCAATTCCTTTGGATACTTTTAAGGCAGCATATAAAGCTGATAATTTGGTTAAAGGAATTAATTATCGTCCGTCACGGCAAAATAAAATAAAGCACCGCTACAATCTAATGAATGATGAACAAAAAAAAGCTTATAGTCAGTTTTTGGAAAGCGGAAATTTTGATGCGGAAAATAATTTGAGTAAAGCACAGCAAGTCGATGTGTATGAGACGGCTTATCAATTTGTGCAGTACCAATATGTTGCCGGAAAAATGGAGTTGAAAGAATATCGAAAACAAAGTTTTGATGCTTTGAGAAACCGAAATGCATTAAAAGAAAAGGGAAGTATTGCCGAGCTTGAAAATGGAAATTCGCCATTGAAAGCACATGATTCAATGCGTGTCGTTGCGGGAGCAGGAGTTAGAAACGGCGAAGCATTTCAAGAGATTGCTTATCGTCCGGCATATCAATCGTTGACCGATAATAATTTTGGTTTACCTAAAGGCGCGGAGATAAATTTTTTGGAAACAAAAATACGTCACTACGATAATCAAGATAATTTTGTGTTGCAAAATTTTGATTTGTTGACCATTCGCTCAATCTCGCCGATTGATAAAATGTTTAGGCCGATTTCTTTTCAAATAAAAGCCAATGTTGAAAGATGGCAAAATCCAAAAGATGAAAAATTCGGATATTTAAGCAACCTAAGTGTCGGTTCAGGCGGAACTTATGCTTTTAGTGATTGGCTGTGGGGATTTATGATTATCAATAGCAAAATCACATATGGCGGAGATATACCGCATAATTCATGGTTAGCAATGAATGTAAATGCCGGAATTTTTGCTGATTTTGAAAAATGGAAAATATTGGCAGAAATTGAACCACAGTGGGCAAGTCAGAAATTGGGACAAAAGATAACCTACAAGGTTGAGGCAAATTATGTGCTCGATACCAACTGGGCAATCGGCGGGAATGTGCTTGCAGAAAATAATTACGGCGATGATACTGAAGAATTTTCGCTCGGTTTACGGTATTATTTTTAAGCTTGATAAACTTGTTGATTTTTTGAGGCAAGGTGTTTATGCTTGAGGCAGTTTTTTGATAAGAAAGGAATGAAAAATGTTGAGAGAAGATTTGCAAAAAGCTCTAAAAGAAGCAATGCTTGCTAAAGATGCGGCAACAACCAGTGCTATCAGAATGATTATTGCCGGACAGAAAGAAAAAGATGTCGAAGCCAGAGGTAAGGGACAGGAAAAAGCAACCGATGCCGAATTGATGGCTATGATGCAAGGCATGATTAAACAACGCAATGATTCAATCAAAATGTTTATTGAAGGTAATCGTCCGGAATTGGCCGAAAAAGAAAAAGCCGAAATTGCAGTTATTGAGAAGTTTTTGCCCAAGCAAATGTCTGAGGCAGAGGCCGAAGCCGCAATAAAGGCAATTATTGCCGAAACAGGTGCCTCATCAATGAAAGATATGGGTAAAGTTATGGGGGCATTAAAAGCAAAATACGCCGGACAAATGGATATGGGAAAAGCCAACGCCATAATAAAGGGCTTGTTATCTTAAGGCAGATTGTAACTTATGGCTTCAACCGATTTACAGAGATTTTGTGACGAACTTAGAGCCAAGATATCAATTGTTGATGTCGTCGGCTCTAAGGTGAAATTGGTGCGTAAAGGCAGAGAGTATCAAGCTTGCTGCCCGTTTCACAGTGAAAAAACACCGTCGTTTACGGTTAATGAAGCCAAAGGATTTTACCATTGTTTTGGTTGCGGAGCCCATGGCGACATTATTAAATTTGAGATGGAGGCAAACGGCTTAACTTTTATTGAGGCGGTGGAAAAGCTGGCTCATAAAGTCGGAATGCAGTTGCCTAAATTGACGCCGGAAAGCAAGGAACAAGCAGAAAAAAGAGCTTCGGCTTATGATATTATGGAAATGGCGGCTCGCTTTTTTGAAAAGTGTTTACGGCTTCCTGTGGGGCGAGAAGGACTGGACTATTTGTATGCCAGAGGTTTTGATGACAGTATCATTACAAAATTTCGCTTGGGATTTGCCCCAAATAATAACGGATTAAAGGCACAACTGTCGTCACAAGGTATAACCGATGCAGAGATGACCGAATTAGGCCTCTTGACTATTCCTGAAAATAATCGACCGCATGATTTCTTTAGAAATCGGGTTATGATTCCGATCATGGATAAAAGAGGAAAGGTTATAGCTTTCGGCGGCAGGGTTATGGATAAAAGTCAGCCTAAGTATCTTAACTCTCCGGAAACGCCGGTCTTTAATAAAAGACGAGTCTTGTACAACCTAAATAATGCCAGAGAAAAGGGCTATGAAGCCAAAAGGTTGATTATTTGTGAAGGGTATATGGATGTGATTGCCATGGATAAATACGGCATAGGCTACGCCGTAGCTCCTTTGGGAACCGCTTTGACCGAAGAACAAATTCAAGAGGCTTGGAAGGTGGTTAATGAACCGATATGTTGCTTTGATGGCGATTTGGCTGGTATAAGAGCTGCCGTGCGCTCGGTTGATAGAGTGTTGCCGATATTAAAACCTGCATATTCTTTGCAATATGCCTTTTTGCCCGATAAACAGGACCCTGATGAGTTTTTGAAGGCAAAAGGTGTTGATGAGTTTTTGAAGACTGTTACCGACACAATGCCACTCAAAGATTTGTTGTGGCATAAAACAACAGAAAATAAACAATTACAAACTCCGGAGCAGAAAGCAGGAATCGAAAAAGAAATTAAGGCGGAAATCGCTAAAATTACGGATGAAACCGTGCGCGGTTATTATGTCCAAGAGATGAAAAATAAAATAAAATCTGAATTTATGCCGCATTTTGAAAAGATAGTTTCTTATAATAAATTACCGCCTAAAAAAGATAAAATATCGCAGATAAAAAAAGTAAAAACAGATTTGGACGATCTGGTCGCGAGATACATCGTTTCGGCTTTTGTTTTGTACCCGGAACTGGTTGATGAGTATGAGGAAAGATTATTTGATTTTGCAATAAAAGATGACAAACTAAAAAATTTGTACGAGACAATTTTGGAAATCGTTCATAATGATGATTCCATATCTGAGGAAAGTAAACTTGTCAGTTCACTGGATGAAGTTTTGGGGCAAGAGTGGAAAAAAGAAGTTGATCTGCGTATCTTGAAAAAACAGTGTCCGGATATTATAAAAATGCGTAAGCACTTGGAAGAAAGAATTGTCGAGGTACAACTTAAAAGAATAGAAGCTGATATGCGTGAAGCTAAGAGTGTGATTGATAGCGGAAATTTTACCGATGAAGATTATATGAGGTTTGAAAGCTTGAAAAAAGAATTTAATCAACTCTTGGTTGAAACGGACAGCTTTTGATTGTTTTGGTGCAAACCGAGGTTTTTTTGGGTGCGAATCGAAATATTAATGCTTGACAAAAAGAGTAAAAATTATTACTAACTTAGGTTAGTTTAAGCTTGAATGAAAATCGATTTTTATTAGGAACATTAATGTCGGACATAGAAAATTCTGATTTGTATGAGGGTGCATCTGCAGATGCACCGTTAATTGATTCGTTGGGAAGTGCCGTCAAAAGATTAATCGACAAAGGACGAGCCAGAGGCTTTATTACCATGGAAGAACTAAACAGAGCTCTTCCGTCGGAAAGAGAGTCCTCGGAGCATATTGAAGATATCATGACTTCAATATCCGATATGGGAATTAGCATAATCTCGGAAAGCGATGCTGAAGGTTTTGATGCCGATGCTATTGAAGAAGACGATTATGAAGAAGATGATGAAGAGGGCGGCAATTTTGATGAGAAAGAGTTGGGTAGAAGCGATGATCCCGTCAGAATGTATCTGAAAGAAATGGGATCGGTCGAACTACTTTCTCGTGATGGTGAAATTGCAATCGCTAAGAGAATTGAGGCCGGTAAAACCGTTATGATCGACGGTCTTTGTGAAAGCCCAATGACAATTAAAGCTATCGCCGGTTGGAGAGATGAGCTCTTAGACGGAGCTATGCAACTTAGAGATATCGTCGATTTGGAAATGATGTATGGCGATGATGTCGATGCTATGGCTTTCGAAGAAGATGATCCTAATGCAAATGCCAATGAAGACCTAGACAAAGTTGCACAGGAGTTGGATGAAAAAGAGAGCCTCGGTGATATTGACGATGACCTCGATGACGATATGGAAATTGAGGGTCCGGTTGATGAAGATGCGGAAGAAGATACATCCGACGATTTGAGCGGTGAAGGCGAAGATGGCGAGAGCAGTGGTGGCGAAGAAGATGAGGAAGGCGGTGCCGGAAGATCTTCTGCTTCGATTGCAGCTATGGAAGAAGCTCTTAAAGAACCTGTATTGGATATATTGAACAAAATCGCCGGTTATTACGACGAGTTGAAAAAAATTCAAAATCAGCGCGTGGCTGCTATTATTGCCGGAAAAAAAGTTTCGGCTAATGTCGAAAAAAGATATCTGGAAGTTAAGAAAGATTTGGTCGAGTTGATGAGTTCAATTCACCTCAATGCCAGCAGAGTAGAACAATTGGTTGAACAGTTGAATGAGCTCAACAAACGCCTCATGGGATTCGAAGGAAAATTAATGCGTTATGCCATGAGTTGTAAGATTAAACGTGAAGATTTTCTAAAATTATATCAAAAAGCCGAGCTCGATCCGAAATGGTTGGAGGAAATTGCTCAAATCAAAGATAAACATTGGCAAGAATTTGTGGCTAAGTATGGTTTGGAAATTACAGAATTGCGCGACAGTATTGCTCAAATGGCTCAAGAATGCGGCTTGCCGATAAGCGAATATCGCCGCATGGTCGATACCGTTAAAAAAGGCGAGAGAGAAGCAGAAAGAGCTAAAAAGGAAATGATTGAAGCAAACTTGCGTTTGGTTATTTCTATTGCTAAAAAGTATACAAATCGCGGTTTGCAATTCTTGGATTTGATTCAAGAAGGAAATATCGGTTTGATGAAAGCGGTGGATAAATTTGAATACCGTCGCGGATATAAATTTTCGACTTACGCAACTTGGTGGATAAGACAAGCTATCACTCGCTCTATTGCCGATCAGGCTAGAACTATTCGTATTCCGGTTCATATGATCGAAACTATTAATAAATTGGTCAGAACATCAAGACAAATGTTGGCAGAGATGGGTAGAGAGCCAGTGCCAGAGGAATTGGCTAAGAGATTGTCAATGCCGTTGGAAAAGGTTCGTAAAGTTATGAAAATCGCCAAAGAACCAGTCTCTTTGGAATCGCCGGTCGGAGATGAAGAAGATTCATCGCTCGGTGATTTTATTGCTGATGAGAGCGCTTTGCAACCTTTGGATTCGGCAATACATTCTAATTTGAAAGAGACTTGTACCCGTATATTGTCTTCTTTGACCCCAAGAGAGGAAAGAGTATTGCGCATGAGATTTGGAATCGGCATGAATACGGATCATACTTTGGAAGAGGTAGGACAGCAGTTTAATGTTACTCGTGAACGTATTCGCCAGATTGAAGCCAAGGCGTTGAGAAAACTTAAACATCCGAGTAGGTCACGCAAGCTGCGTTCTTTCTTGGATAATTAATAAAAAACTCCGATTTCTTGAAATCGGAGTTTTTGCTTGACAGGGGGATAAAAAAAAACTAGTTTGACGCGGCTATTTTATTATTTAAAAATATAATTGTTATGGAAAAAAATTTAGAAATGAAATTGTCAGATTTTTGTAGATTTGGTGAAAAGTTTGTTGACAGTGTAAACTCTCTTTCAGTTCAGGACAGAAAGAGCTTCCGTAGAATTGTTGATATTTGGAGAGTAAAATTGACAACTATGCAGGAGCAGAAACAGGAATGTGCTCTTTGTAATAAGTATTTGCCTAAATTAGAGGAGTTATCCAGCAAAATTTGATGTTTTTAATTATGGCACTTAGGAAACTATCTTTCTTAGGTGTTTTTTTTGTGCTTTGTGAAAATAAATTCTTGACTATAACAATCGAATAGCATATTTTCGTGGTTGTCAACTGGCGGGCCCTTAGCTCAGTTGGTTAGAGCAGGCCGCTCATAACGGTCTGGTCGTTGGTTCGAGTCCATCAGGGCCCACCAATGAAAAAGCTCTCCCTTGCGGAGAGCTTTTTTTGTTGGTGAGTATTGTTGACTTTTGAGATGGGGCGTGTGATATTTTATTTGTTTTGTTAAATATCAAAATGAAGGATTTTAGAAGTTGAGTTTGGATAGTGTTAGAAAATATTTAAGTCAGTTTAATGCAGAAAACAGAATATTGGAATTTCCGGTTTCAAGCGCAACGGTTGATTTGGCAGCACAGGCTCTTGGTTGTGAAGCCGGAAAAATAGCCAAGACTTTGTCGTTTGATGTTAAGGGAAAAATTATGCTCGTGGTAATGGCTGGAGATTGCAAAATCGATAACGCAAAATATAAGGCCTTTTTTCATGCTAAGGCAAAAATGTTGACGGCAGACGAAGTGCTTAAATATGTAGGACATGAAGTTGGCGGGGTGTGCCCGTTCGGTGTGCCTGATAATGTTGATATTTGTTTGGATGTGTCTTTGAAAAAATATAAAACTGTATATCCGGCATGCGGCAGTTCAAACAGTGCAATTGAGCTGACACCCGATGAATTGGAAACATATACAAAATCTTCTAATTGGGTAGATGTTTGTAAGCTGTCGGCTTAAAAAAGTGTTGGTAAAATAACCTTGAAAATATTGAAAAATAAGATTAGCATGTTGTGCAAAATATTAATTATTACATAAATTAAATAAACATCTGATTTTATTATGAAAGAAAAACAAATGAAAAAAGAAGCGTCGTTGTCTATTGTGGAAGATAAAGTTAATCGCAAATTTTTGATGATTAAACATCAAAGAGGTATTAATCAAGGTTGTGTTAATTTTCCGGGAGGAAAAAAAGAACCAAACGAGACAATGGAAGAATGCGTTATCAGAGAAACTTTTGAAGAAACCGGCTTGAAAATCGAGAATCCGGTTGAAGTTGGATATATAGAGTTTCCAACCAAGAATTTTTATGTTCACGTGTTTAAAAGTACAAAGTTCAGTGGCTCAATTCATGAAAATAAGGCTGAGGCAGAGGTGTTTTGGATTGATGAGGACCAAATACCATATGATAAAATGCGAGAGGCTGATAGAAATTTCCTACCGGAAATAATTTCCGGAAAATATGTAAAACGGCAGTTCATTTACGATGATGATTTTCATGTTATTGGGATTAAGGATTTGTAACATTTTTAGAAAAGCAGCTTTTGACAGGCTGCTTTTTGTTTTTTTACCAAAGCTTAAATATTAGGGGCTTAATATATCACCCAGTTGTTTTTTTAATGTTGTAAAAAAGGAGGTTAGCATGGCTTATCGTTTTATTTTGAATGAAACAAGTTATCATGGGCATGGCGCCGTTAATGAAATTGTTAACGAAATTAAAAATCGAGCATTTAAAAAGGCATTAATCGTAACCGATAAAGATTTGGTGAAATTTAAGGTAGTTAAAAAAGTTACCGACCTTTTGGATAAAAACAAAATGCCATATGAAATTTTTGATGAAGTTAAAGCTAATCCAAGTGTCGATGTGGTTAAAAGTGGTGTTAAGGCTTTCAAAAAAGCTAAGGCCGATTATATGATTGCTATTGGAGGCGGTTCACCGCAAGATACGGCAAAAGGAATCGGAATTATTATCAATAATCCGGAATTTGATGATGTGGTATCATTAGAAGGGGTTGCTCCGACCAAAAATAAAAGTGTGCCGGTAATTGCTGTGGCAACAACCGCCGGAACAGCCGCTGAAACAACCATTAATTATGTAATTACAGATGAGAAAAAACGCAGAAAGTTTGTTTGTGTTGATCCTCATGATATTCCGGTGGTGGCAATAGTTGATCCGGATATGATGTCTTCAATGCCCAAAGGTTTGACTGCGGCAACCGGTATGGATGCTCTGACTCATGCCATTGAAGGATATACAACTTTGGGAGCTTGGGAACTTGCTGATACCTTGAACCTAAAAGCAATCGAATTGATTTCTAAAAATTTGCGCAAAGCCGTAGATAATGATCCTGACGGTCGTGAAGGTATGGCCTTGGGACAATATGTAACCGGTATGGCCTTTTCTAATGTCGGTTTGGGTGTGGTGCATGGAATGGCGCATCCGTTATCGGCGTTTTATGATACCCCGCATGGTGTGGCAAATGCTGTTTTGTTGCCGTATGTTATGGAGTTTAATGCTCCGAATACCGGCAAAAAGTTTAAAGAAATTGCCAGAGCCATGGGAGTTAAAAATGTTGATGATATGAAGCAAGCCGAATATCGTGAAGCAGCAATAAAGGCAGTTAAAAAGTTATCAAAGGATGTTGGAATTCCAAAAACTTTGAAAGAAATCGGTGTTAAAAAAGAAAATTTGGAAGCTTTGGCCGAGGCTGCAATGGCTGATGTTTGCACCGGCGGAAATCCCCGTCCTTGCACCAAAGAATTGGTCTTAAAAGTTTATGAAAAAGCATATAACGGTAAATAAAACATAGTTTGTTTTGCTTGAATGGCCGCTGCAAGAAAATTGTGGCGGCTTTTTTATAATACAAAAAAATTATTGACATGCTTGATAAATTATATAAAAATTTGCAAAGAGATTAGTTAAAAGGATTGATATGAACCATTCTGTAAGCAATAGATTTGATTTGTTTGCAACTCTGAATTTAAATCAGGGTGGTTCTTTTGTGATTTCTGCTCAAATTTTGATTATCAACTTGATTTTGTTGATTATGGTCCTCTGAGCATTTCAATTACAGTTTAGATAGCTTGGGTGCTTGGAGGATAATAAACGACAAGCTATTTTTTTATGCGCGTGTGTTAATTGAATAATCGAGAATTGAATAAAATGAGTAGATACAGTCAAGCCGTAGTGGCAAAAAAATCGGAATTTTCATATTTGGAAACCGAAAAATCTTTAAGAGAAACTTATACCGACGGGAATAAAACCCCGTATAATCCTGATGTATTTCCGTATGCAAAAGAATTTTTGTCTCTGGTATTAAAAAGAGTAAAAGATACCTATGCTGCAGTTGTTGATGAGGGTAATTGTGAGCTGCTGACAAAAGAACTCGCCGCACAGTTGAAGAGAGATTTTCGTTTTGATTTTTCCGATCATTTGGGGCCAATGAGACAGCGAGACAAACGCGGAGCTACGGCAAAAGCAGAAGAAAATGATTATAATATGTTTCACTCTTGTTATAAGGTTGTTAATCAGGCTGCGCGGGCCAAAAGCCTTGGTGAAAAATTTAACCTGTCTTTAATGTCGGGAAGAGTTAATACCGATAATCAAACCGGAGCTGAGATATGTGATCCGTTTGTTTTTGGAGCTCCGTTGTATTTGTATAGTAAGGCTTATCCTAAAATCGTGGCTATGACTTTGCCGGGGGTCGATACTCAGCAAAAAATAGCTCAATTGCAAAATCATGAAAAAGAAATCAAAAAGGATATGATAGCGCAAAAGGCTTTGGCTGCTAAAGAATTAAAAGCACAGTGGCATTTTTTAATTAATAAAAAATTTATGCCCGAAGGTATGAGTTTTAAGGATTTGAGCGAGGATACGGTTAAGAAACTTTCAGAACTTAACAAAGATATGTTAAACGAACTCTCCGCTCAAGTGGAAGATATGTATCAAAAAGATGTTACCATGCTTAAAAAAGTGGTCAAATTAATGAATAAACAAATGGTGTATATGCAAAGAAACAATACTCCGCAGGAGGATCTGGCAGCGGTACAACTGGCATCTTTGCATGCAATGCAGGCAAATGATTTGTTAAAAAATTCTTCGGTGGTGCAGGTTAGTATAGAGGCTGAAAAACCAATATATGCTTTGATGGCAGATATATTGGAAAATGACGCTTCTTTGACGGCAAAAATATACGATAATCCAAAAACCAGAGAAGTTTTTGAAGCTGAAATGAAAAAAATACATACCGTTAAAGAGGGCGAAACTTATGAAGGACTGCTTGATAGGTTGGTGGCGGTAAATAATGATAAAATGCCATCATTTGCAAAAGTGGTTGGAGATGAATATTCTGAAAAGATGAATCGATTCCAAATGGCTGATTTGCTTAGAAAAGGCGAGGCAATGCCTAAAGTTTCATTTATGTTGGCCGTGATGTTATTGGAAACCGGTGCTAAAATAGAGGGCGGAAGTTCACAGATAGTTTATGCAAATAAAATTAAGCAGGCATTAGCAAAAGTGTTTGCCGTAGCCGAGAATCAACCGGGATTCGTTGGTGAAAATATGAGCAAACGCTGGGAAGTAATTGAAAAATTTGATTATCGTACGGCTCAGGCACAAGTATGGGGAGTTAAGGCTAACGGAGATGTTTTGAGTTATCGTAGCTTAATTGACGGAAGCGTAAAAGTAGACGATAATTTACTCGATAAAGTGGCAGATTTGCCGGCTAAAGATGCTTTTGATGCTGCAGCGGTACATCGTTTTTACAGCTTTGTTACCAAACAACAGATGAGTGATGAGGAGCTGTCGGAGCAAAAGCAAAGAGTTAAAAATAATGTGTTGCAGTTTGAGGACAGAAGTGATTTTACACGTATATTGTCGC
Organism: uncultured Pseudomonadota bacterium; assembly: GCA_949297185.1. Taxonomy (GTDB): domain Bacteria; phylum Pseudomonadota; class Alphaproteobacteria; order RF32; family CAG-239; genus CAZU01. The sequence continues at coordinate 767 of CASFRM010000005.1, read as the reverse complement.
CTAACTCAGTGATGTATAAAAAACTTGCCAATATAATCAGGAGCGACGCAAATGTGCAGAAAAAACAGGTTATGCTTTTTGGTGCTTATGCAAGGCAGGCAGTTGTGAGATAGTGTACCACTAACGGGTAATATCAAAAATGCTCAAAACCTTTTCCCAATAACGCAATGGAGCCGGTTTGCGGAAGGCAAAGTGCTTAAACAGTAAGTAGTTGGTTATTAAAAGAAAGCCAATAGCTATGGTTTGCGCAAGATACAGATTAAAGTGCATATGCTCTATCATTATCTCTAAAAGTCCGGCATTTATGATATAACTTAGTGTCCAGATGGCAATACTTTTAAGGTACTCTTTGAGGTGGTTACCTTGAGTATTGAATACCAGTTTTTTGTATGAATAAAAGGCAATGAATGAGGAGATAAACCACATTAAAAATAGAGTTACTTGATAGTGTAAATTGCTAAATAAAAGGCTTAAGGAAATAAAGAGTACATAACGAAACCCCATATTTAGCGAAGCCAGAAGCGTAAAGCGAATGCTTTCCGGGGTGTCAAACCAATGGTCAATTATGTCTTTTTCTTTAATAAAAACATTTTTAAGTGATGATATTATGCTCATTATGTCCTCCGTTAATTGCTTGTTATCAGAAATAATAAAAGAAAAATAAAAGTCAATATCATGAAACTCCACCGGCTAATGCCGGTGGTATCATTTTAGTTCAAGCCAAGCTTGCCCCATATCTTCGCGCCCTTGGTGTTCAATGTAGCGTT
>CASFRM010000004.1 GCA_949297185.1 uncultured Pseudomonadota bacterium | reverse complement strand
TGTTTTTATTAGGTATATCAAATAGTTAGGTATCCGAGCCCTAATGTAATAGACCCTGTTCCTTCTCATAAGCCAATGGTGACCGTTCATTTTACCCCCTTGTGGTGCATAGTTGTGGCACAGTTCGCATCACAAGGAATATGGCAAAGCCCAATAAAAAAAGACCTTGTAAAAACAAGGTCTTATAAGCTGTTTGGCTGGGGTGGCTGGATTCGAACCAACGAATGACGATACCAAAAACCGTTGCCTTACCACTTGGCGACACCCCAATCTCATCAAACTTCGTTATATCTATTCTATTTTTTTTTATTTGGCAAGAGATTTTTTTTAATTTTATTTTATTTTTTCTTTTTTGTATATTCCGTCTGGACAAAATGATTTTTGTGGTATATCTGTTTTGTCCAAATCTTGTTGTTTAAGAGGGCATAATAATGGAGTACTCAAAAAAAATTGTATCGGACATTGCTTCTTTTATGAATGAAGCTAAGCTTAACGAAGTCTATATGTTCGGTGGGGCCGTGTTAGATGTGCTTACACAAGAAAATCCTAAAATCAATGATTATGATTTGTGTGTGAAAAACGAAGATGAATTTTATCAAACTTTGAGAAATTTTAAGCAAAAAGGAACAAATGTTTCCGAGGTGGTTCGTACTCATAATATATATGCCGTTATAAATCATCCTAAGTTGGGGCAAATTGATTTTTCTTGTATGGATCCAGAAGATAATGGTATTTTTAATATTGAAAAAATCTATGCTAAGTTTGTCAAAAAAAATAAAGGAATTGGAGTTGCTATTATTGATAAATACGGTGCTGTTGACGCAATTAAGCAAGGTAAACTGAGAATTGCTTGTAATCCGCAAAAAGAAGGAGCATACAATGTTTTGCGCCGTTTTTTGGCTAATGTGGGTAAATATAATCTTGATATAAGTCCTGAGGGGCAAAATAGTATTGTGGTGAGGCAGATTAATCAGATGTTTGCTTGCGGTTATCCTTATATACCTCAAGACAAAGTGCGTTGTCTTTCCAGAGTAACGGCTAGTTTAACACGGTCTAGCGATAGAAAATCTTTTGTAAAAAATATTGCAGATCAAAATATGTTTTTCTATGCTTTTCCTGATTTGCATAAGCTTTTTAAAAATGAAAAGTTTCAAAACAGTGAGAAACTTAAAAATTTTACTTCTCAAAAAGAGTTGTTGGAAACTATGATGGCGGTGGTAGCTTTAGATGATAGAGATGCTATGGTTGATTGTTTGATGATATTGGCTCGTCGAGAAAAGGCCAGACAAAATAAAGGTGTAATCGAATTTGTTGACAGTATTGCAAATGAAAAAACATCATCACAACGATTAACAAAATTTGTAATCAATCCGGTGTTTCAATATATTTTGGCAAATAAAGGAAAGGCAAAATAAAAAATGAAAGTGATTGTTCTTGGTTCCGGCTCGGCATACGGATGCCCAATGATTTTTAATAACTGGCGCAATATGATACCAAACAATCTTAAAAATGTTAGGAATCGGGCGGCAATTTATTTTGAAGTTAAAAATAAAAAATTTGCTGTTGATTGTGGGCCGGAATTTAGGTTGCAGATTAATCAAAATAATATTTCTGATTTGGATGCGGTACTAATCACACATTCACATTACGATCACATAGCCAGTTTGCCGGAATTGGCAAGAGCTTGTACGCTCCTAAATCATCCTATTGAAATTTGGTGCAGTGGTGAAACTCAAAAAGATTTGAAACAGGAATATCCTTTTTTGTTTAATGGTGAAGAACAAGAAGGCAGAGGTTTGCATTGGCGAGTTTGTCCTGATGTCGGCGAATTTGAGGCTTGCGATGTGATGTTTAAAACATTTCAGGTTCCTCATCATCGTTGGCATTGTTCGGCTTTTTGTTGTCAGAATTTTGCCTATGTGACTGATTGGGAAAAAATACCTGAAGAAGGATTAAAAATTTTGCAAGGTGTGCAAACTTTGCTGATTGAATGCAATAACGGCCTTTATCCCGAAAATAACGGACATAGCGACTTGGAAAAAGTGAAAAAAATTGCAGAAGTGATTGAGCCTGAGCGGGTGATATTGACGCATCTTTCGGCTCGTGTAGATTTTGAAGAAACCTCGGCCGCCTTGCCTAATAATTTTGAGTTGGCTTATGACGGAATGAGTTTTGAAGTTTAGAAATGAAAAAAGCCGTGATATAAAAATCACGACTTTTTTCTATTGTTTATTGTTTCACTTCGATTTTTTGAATGGGGATTTCATAATCCTCACTCATACGGAATGAAACAATAACTTTTGATCCTACCTCATCAATCCAACGGACTGATGGTATAATTTCTGAGAAGGCGTAGAAGGTTTTGTCCTCATACTCTTCAAACAAGAAATTATATCGGCTGCCCTCCTGACGAATTTTTTTGATGGTCAGGATTTGTCCGTTCATATCATTGCCATCTGATGGCAGAGCCGTCTGTTGAAGGCTCATTTGATATGATTGGATATAGGCAGCGTAGGCTTCTTCTTTTGTCTTGCCGGCTCCGACGACATTAACGTTTTTGACCGAGCAAAAGCCATGGCCGACAATTTTGCGTCCGCTAATAATCGGGGCATAATATGTCTGTAGACCGCCAATGTTGTACATGACTGCATTTCCAACCTCGTATGAAGGGTATTTTGCAGTCCATTCATTGGCTTGAATGGCTCCTTCGGCTCTGGTCTCATCAATACCGGACATTTTATAAAATGTTCCGATACCGGTTTTGGCATTAACCAAAACAAAACCGGATGTCGAGGCGTCGTTGCCGACAGAGGTAAGTCCGGCGTAGTAGCAGCACTCCTTCTGACCGTATACCACTTGCAAACCATTTGGGTGCAAACGGTCTTGGTCTGACCAATTTATGTAGCCATGAATTAAATCATAGCGTTTATAAATTAGTTCTTCGGTCAGCTTTTGGGGCTGAATGACATCGATGAAATCAGGTGTTTCATCAAGGTCGTAGCTTTTTACCTCGCCGGTCTGCATGTCGACAACAATCGAACCGATTACTTTATCTCCGCCCCAACCAATTTGGTTGTCAATCTGAGCAAAGATATTGTATGGTCGGCCATTGGCATCAATCTGGATTCCGTTATCGGCAATCTTGCCCATGAAGCCAGAGCGACGCAGGTGGCGACGCAATTGGTGGCTAAAACAGGCAGACTGGAGATACTTCATCTCAAGAGGTTGACCATTGACAGCGGTTATCATATGCACCAAGTTTTCATTGGTGGCGCTTACAATAATGTAAGAGGTGAGTTTCCGCCGGTTTGTCTCCACTTCCAGAAGCTTCTAAACTCTAACGGCGCTATGTAAATAAAATCATTGTCGAAAGACAAATGATAATTTTTGCCTAACCCGTCAGTAATGTCAAAGTTACCGGTGATGGATTGGAGAGATAACTTACCAATTTCGTATTGGGAGCCAAAAGCCGGAATTTGCCCCATGACTGCCTCGGCCAGTACTCTGGCCACTTCCGGAGATACCGTGCGCATCTTTTCCAGCGATACCGGTGAGATGCCATGGTTGAACAACGAGTCTTGGTTGATGGTTATGGTATCTTGAGCCATAATCAATCCATAGTCATCGTTGCTCATCTCCAACAGAGTGCGGTGCTTGTTAGCATTTATCCATTGCCCAGAGATGATCTGGGTAATAAACATGCTAATGGCTACCACTCCTGCTGCCAAAGATGCAATCTTGTGAGCCTTTATTTCATAACTTCTGATACTGGGTATCGAAATTATGAGAGTTAATAAAAGCTCAAACCAAAATATGGGGCGGTCGAGTTGCAATGTCGGTGTAAACAGCCAATTAATGCTCATTAACAGAGCAAAAATTAATACAGCCTTAGCATTTAGAGCTATTGAGATAGAAGCTTTTTCTTCTTTTCTTCTTTAGCTTTTAGGACATCCAAGTCGCGTTCTTTGGCAAGCTTGTCCAAAATGGTTTTTACCACTTTATCAAGTTGTTTGTCTTCGCGATAATCTGCCGGAAGAGCAAAGTTTACTCTGCCGTCACGCAATAACTTGAGTGCCGTGGCTTTATTGCTGCCGTTGGGATTATATACGGCTATGGCATTGCCGTTGCGTTCTTTGGTGAGTTTCATTGAGGGAATATCAGTGCTTCCGTCGCCAAAATATATCATGCGAGTAAAAGGAATCGGACGCTTGTTGTCAGGCATAAACTCATTAACCGCTCTGTCTTCCAATTTGCCTAGACCTTTGTTGATTTTTGATAAATACTGGGTTTTGGTTGAGTAGTTTACAACTCTTGCCGGCCAAACCGGTTTGCCTTCGTCATTGAATGCAAAGCAGCAACCGAAAATATCTTTGAAGTATTTTTTGATACTGCAACCGGATAAAATTTCTTCGTAACCGGCTGAGATTATGTAGTGTTCGACATCTAAGTGCAAAGATTTGCCATATTCTTTAATGCGAGTGAACCAGCCTTCAACCCCTGGAAAATATTTGATGTTTTTGCCGGCTTCGGCAAAGTTGGCGCGGCTTAGCTTTATGTTTAGTTCTTCGGCCTTTTTGAAAAAGTAGTACATTGAACCGGTAATTTGGTCGGCTCCGTGATCGCGGCTCCATTTATTGGCCTCGTACCAAAAATCTTCCGGAGTCATGCCAAATTCCGGAATGAGGGCGTAGTTTTGCATATCAGTTGTACTTAAAGTACCGTCAAAGTCATAAATCAGGGCTACTTTTATTTTTTTGGCCATTTTTTATATCTCCGCTTGCTTTTTCAAGTTTATCATTATAAAACTGTAGAAGTTAATTTTTAATTTATAAAATATAAAGAGGGTTAATATGGTTGCTACTTCTATGGACCAGTTGGTGTCTTTGTGCAAACGCAGAGGGTTTATTTTTCAGAATGCCGATATTTACGGCGGTTTGCAAGGCGTGTATGATTATGGTCCGCTCGGTGTTGAGCTTAAAAATAATCTTAAAGCAGCTTGGTGGCGAGCAATGGTGTATGAAAGAGATGATGTCGAAGGGCTTGATGCTGCAATTTTGACTAATCAAAAAGTATTGCATTATTCCGGTCACGAAGATACTTTTTCTGATCCGATGACCGATTGTAAAAAGTGTAAAGGTCGTTTTAGGGCTGATCATATTAAAGATGGTAAATGTCCGAATTGCGGTTCTACGGAATTAACTGAACCAAGACCGTTTAATTTGATGTTTAAAACCAATATCGGTCCGGTAGACGATGGTTCCTCTTTTGGATATTTGCGACCGGAAACCGCTCAGGCCATATTTACTCAATTTAAAAATGTGGTAGATTCAACCTCGCGTAAACTGCCGTTTGGTATTGCACAAATCGGTAAATCTTTCAGAAACGAAATTACTCCGAGAAACTTTATCTTTCGGGTGAGAGAATTTGAACAGGCCGAGTTGGAATATTTTGTAATGCCCGGTGAAGACGAAAAGTGGCATGAAATTTGGAAAGAAGAACGCATCAGATGGTGGGAACAACAGGGGTTAAAACGCGAGAATATTAATATCTATACAACTCCTAAGGAAGATTTGGCTCACTATGCCAAGGCTTGTTATGATATTGAATATCAGTTTCCGCACGGAATGGAAGAATTGGAAGGTATTGCTAACCGCACCGATTATGATTTGGGAAATCATACCAAAGCTCAGGAAGAAATGAACCTTACTTCCAAGTGCCATGAAAATAAGGAATCTACGCAGAAATTGTGCATTATGGATGATAATAACAAATGGGTTGTGCCGTTTGTTATTGAGCCTTCGATGGGGGTTGATCGCGGTGTGTTGGCGGTAATGACCGAGGCTTATACCGAAGAAGATTTGGGTGATGGCAACTCTCGTATCGTCTTGAAATTAAAAAAACACCTAGCTCCGATTAAGGTTGCCGTGATACCGTTGAAGAAAAATAATGAGCAGATTATGGCAAAGTGTCATGAAATTAAGCAAAATTTGCTTAAGCTTGGTATCGGTAGAGTGGCTTTGGAAAATACCGGAAATATCGGTAAGGCATATCGCAGACACGATGAAATCGGTACACCGTTGTGTCTGACAGTTGATTTTGAGACAATTGAAAATCAACCGGAATCGGTTACTATTCGTGACAGAGATACTATGCAACAAATCAGGGTTAATACCGCAGATTTGAAAGACTATTTGCGAAATTACTTTAATGAGTAACCAAAATAAGAGGCTTTCCAGCCTCTTATTTTTTATAAGTTTACATACTTAGTTATTTTTTGCAGACTTGCTTTTTTAAAATAGTGTCTATATAGTATGTGTATGTTTTTATTCCGTGGATATGAAAAATGGCTCTGGATTTTTTGCTTACACAAAAGGTTTTGACAATCACCGCAGATGGTGATTTGCGTGACTATGATAATCAAGAGCAGCTAAATGCCCTGTATCAAAATTTGGAAAAATCTCATAAAGTTTGTTTTGATGGAAAGAGTTTGCAAAGATGGAATTCTTGCTTGGCGGCGGCTTTTTATCAGATTATTTTGCGGGCAAAAGCGAAAAATATTGAAGTTGATACAACAGAGTTACCTAATGATTTGCAAAATTTAATAACTCTGGCCTTGACCGTGGATCGAAAACCTAAAGGAAAAGAAGGCAAAAATTGGGGCTTTCTTGAAGATTTGGGCGATAGCGGTTTGCGTATGCTTGAGGGAATTAAAAAATCTTGGGCGTTTTTGGGTGATACGATAAAATCTTTGGGGCGTTTTTTTACCGGCAGAGCCGTGTTGCGGAGAGTGGATTTTGAATTTGCACTGGCGGATTGCGGCTATAAGGCAATAGGTATAGTTTCTTTAGTGAGCTTTATGGTCGGTTTGATATTGGCTTTTGTCGGAGCCTTGCAGCTTAAAATGTTTGGCGCGCAAATATATATCGCATCCTTGGTTGCCATAGGTATGACCAGAATTATGGGGGCAATTATGGCCGGTATTATTATGGCCGGCAGAACAGGCGCTTCTTACGCCGCAACAATCGGTACAATGCAGGTTAATGAGGAGGTCGATGCGCTTAAGACGCTTGGCTTGCCGGTGACTGATTTTTTGGTGTTGCCAAGGTTGTTGAGTCTTATCATAACAATGCCGTTTTTGACTATGTGGGCCGATATTATGGGAATGATAGGCGGTGCCACTGTGGCAATTTTAATGTTGGATATTTCTGCTCCGCAATATTGGGTGTATTCAATCAAAGCTTTTGAGCTGACTAACTTTTTGGTCGGAGTATTTCACGGATTTATGTATGGCATAATTATATCTTGTTGCGGTTGTTACTATGGGGTAAATTGCGGCAGAAATGCAGACAGCGTTGGTTGGGCAACTACAAAAGCCGTGGTTTCTTCTATTGTAATTATGATTGTGGCTACCGGAATTTTGACATCAATTCTTGAGGCGTTGGGAATATGACAGAAGATAGTGTTAAAATAAAAGCCGAGGGACTGAATATCGCATATGGTTCAAATGTGCTTATGCAAAATTTGAACTTTGAAATAAAAAAAGGCGATATCTTTATCATAATGGGCGGCTCCGGTTGCGGTAAGAGTAGTTTGTTGCGATTGTTGACCGGATTAAAAAGTGTCGATGAGGGAAAAATTTGGATTGACGGAGTGCGTTTTGATAATGCCGAGCCGGCACAAAAAAAGAAAATTATGCAAAATTGCGGAATCCTATATCAAAGCGGAGCCTTGTTTTCTTCAATGACTTTGGCCGAAAATGTGGCAATGCCATTACAACAATATACCAATTATTCTGATGACCTAATCAAAGATTTGGTTGCTTTTAAGTTAGCTTTGGTCGGGTTGAAGGGGTATGAGGATTTTTATCCGGCAGAAATTTCGGGCGGTATGAAAAAAAGAGCCGGATTGGCAAGAGCTTTGGCCCTTGATCCTGACATATTGTATTTTGATGAGCCATCGGCGGGACTTGATCCGGTGAGTTCAAAGTTGTTGGATGATTTAATTTTGGAAATTAACAAAAGTTTGGGAACAACTATCGTTATTATTACTCACGAATTGAGTTCGATTTTTGCAATAGGTAAAGATTCAATATTTCTTGATGCAGAGACAAAAACTATCTCGGCTTATGGTAATCCTAAAGAGTTGTTGAAAAATCCACCTAATAAAAATGTGTTGCATTTCTTGAGCGGAGGTAAAAAATAATGGCTAACCAACCAAACCGTAAACTTATCGGACTGTTCTTGTTGACGGCAATTGCTTTATTTACCGTCATTATTTTGGCGTTGTTAAAAAATAAAATTTTTGCAAACGAAAGTAATGAAGTGGTGATGTATTTTGAAGAGTCCATTAATGGCTTAAGTGTCGGCTCTCCGGTTGTATTGAAAGGAGTTAAAATCGGTGAGGTTACTAAAATAGATATTATTGCCGATACCGATACTTTGGATTTTAGTATTCCGGTACATGCAAGAATGAATACCAGAGGTATTAACAGTAAAGTTAATAATAAAAAAGGTAAAGAGGTTCTTGATGCATTGGTTGGTAAAGGATTGCGTGCAAGATTGGCGACACAAAGCTATGTTACGGGACAGTTAATGATCGAGTTGCAGATGTTGCCTGATACTCCGATAAATTATCATGAAAGTGCTAAATTTCTTGAAATACCTACAGCTTTGTCAACAATGGGTGAGTTGTCACGAGGTTTGCAGAAGATTCAACTGGCCGAAGGGGTAAAGAATTTTAATGATTTCTTTAAAGGATTGAACCAAAGTATGCCGGATATAAATCGTATTATTACTAATCTTGATAGAGCGGTGAGCAAAAATCGCGGTGCGTCTAGCGAGCTTCTAGATAATATTAACACGGCAACCATAAATATCAGTAAGGCTGCAAAATCGTTGCAAAATCTTACCGATTATTTGGAACAACATCCGGAAGCATTAATTAAAGGAAAGAGGTAAAAATGAAAAAAATAGCAGCGGTTTTGATTTGTTTTTTGGTAAGTGGATGCTTCGGCGGGTATACACAACAAAGTACATTTTATAATATCATGATTCCGGATAAGGAAGAGGTAAAGCCGGTGAGCACAAAAAAACTTAATGTCGGTGTTGATACCGTGCTGATGCCGGATTATCTAGACAGACCACAGATTGTGGTTTTTGAAAAGCAAAATCCGCAGATGAAAGTTAGTGAAACCGAGCGTTGGGGTGAAGACCTTGATGATATGACCCAGAGGGCTATTGCGGCGGATTTGTCCTTGTATTTGCCAAATTCGATGGTGAAGTCTAAAGTTTTGCTCAGTGAGGACTTTGACTGGTTAGTGAAAGTACAAGTGGTCAGAATGGATTTTGTGTGGGGACAAAAAGCCGTCCTACAAGCTTGGTGGTCGGTTGTAAACAGTTCGGGTAAAATCGTAAAACAGCAGAAATTTAGCAATGAGCTGCCGGTGGGAGAAAGTTTTTCCGAATTTGTTGAGGCAGAAAGCACTTTGCTTGAGTTGATGAGTAGTGATATTGCGGTGGCTTTGAGCAAGCTTTGAAATTGAGAGACTAAAAATGCGAGAACTTTGGAAGCTGTTTGAGCTGTTTTTTAAAATCGGCTTGTTTACATTTGGCGGCGGGTATGCAATGTTGCCTTTGCTCAGAGCCGAAGTGGTTGAAAAACGAAAATTTATTACCGAACAGGAATTGTTGGATTTGTACTCAATCGGGCAATGTACTCCCGGTATTATCTCTATTAATGTGGCAACATTTATCGGATATCAGCAAAAAAAAATATGGGGAGCGGTGGCAGCTACTTTAGGTATTGTTTTGCCTTCGGTAATCATAATTACTTTGCTGGCTTCGGTTTTGCAAAAATTTACCGATAATCGCTATGTGGCATATGCTTTTGCAGGTATCAGAGTTTGTGTAGCAGCCTTGATTGCCGATGTAGTGTATGATTTGGCTAAGAAGAATCTTAATAATTATTTTGCGGCGGCTATATTTATTGCAGCTATGATTTTGTTGGTGTGGCTGGATATTTCGGCAGTGCTGTTAGTGCTTTTGGCAGGTATGGTTGCTTTGGCGGCAGGCGAAATTAAGAGGATTAGAAAATGACCTATTTGTTGTTATTGGCGGAATTTTTTAAAATAGGGCTTTTTGCTATCGGCGGTGGTTTGGTTACCGTACCGTTTTTGTTTGATTTAACTGACAGGTATGATTGGTTTTCTAAGGCAGAATTAACCAATATGATTGCGGTTTCTGAGTCTACTCCGGGGCCTATAGGTGTGAATATGGCTACTTTTGCCGGATTTAATGCAGCCGGTGTTTGGGGCGGAATTATTGCAACATTCGGTTTGGTATTGCCTTCGGTGATTATAATGATTATGGTCGCCAAAATGATGAGCAAATATAGCTGTAATGTAAGAGTGCATAATGTTTTGAGCGGTATAAGACCGGCGGTGCTGGCATTGATACTATATGCCGGATTGCAAGTGGCAAAAATATCTATCACGGGAAGTTTGGAGATAGTGGTATTTGTCGGGTTGCTTGCAATGATGAGGCTTTGGAAGCAAAGTCCCATTATATATCTATGTCTGTCGGCAATAGTCGGAATAGTTTTGAGGTTATAAAAAAGCTCCGTTTGTGCGGAGCTTTTTTTTATAAGTAGCTATTGAGCCATGAAGTAATGGTCGATTTTGTTTGCAATCCTACTTTGGTATCTACCAATTTGCCGTCTTTGAATAAAAGCAAAGAAGGAATGCTTCTTAAACCATAGTTGGCGGGAGTTTCCGGAGCTTCGTCAACATTCATCTTAAAAATGCGAACATTGGGCATTTCTTGAGAAACTTCTTCCATGGTCGGTAAAAGTTGGCGGCAAGGTCCGCACCATTCGGCCCAGAAATCTACCAAAACCAAGCCGGAAGAGTTGAGAACTTCGGAATTGAAATCGGAATCTTTGATCGATAGCATGATTTTTCCTTTCATTAAAAAAGCATTGTTTCTTATAATATAGTGATAAATTTTTTATAAATAAAGTTTTTTATCCAAAAAATCCTGTATTTATTCAATTTTCATTATTTGGGCGGTGTTGGTCCATAAAATATAGGTCTCAACGGTTTTGTTTGGGTAGATGCGGCTTATTAATTGCTTGTATGCTTGCATTTGTTTGATATATGCCAAAGGTACTTCGGCAAGGCTTTGGGCTGCCGGACGATTGGTCTTGTAGTCAATTATCATAACTTTGTCGGGCATTACTACCAAACGGTCAATTTGTCCGTTTATAATGCGGCCGTCTACCTCGCCCATAATTGAAACTTCGGCTGATGATTGAGAGCTAAACAGCGGCGCAAATTGCGGTGATGATATGAGAGATAAAACTTCGTTTGCAATTTGTTGTTTGGCCTCATCAGAAAGATCTTGGGCTTGGTTATTAAGAAAGTCGGCAATAAGTTTGTCTCTGGAATCCTCTTGAGCAGAGGGAATAAACTGCAAAAGTTTGTGAATGAGGCGGCCGCGATTATAGAGCAACGCATCATTACTGGCCAAAAGCGGCGAAAGTGCCGAAATCTTGCTTTCGTCCTGATGCGACGGGGTTAGGGGGCGAGCCAAAGGTGCTTCCTCTGGAGCCGGCTTATCGATAAAGCTCGGCAACGGAGTTTGAGGCAAAACAGATTTATCTTTTGCGGTAGAGGCTTGATTTTCCTGTGTGACCTCGTATATTAGTTTGTCATCAACCGGTATAGCCAGTTCGGAAAAGGCGGTTTTGCATATCTCGTACCAGGATTGGTTTTTGGGAGCATTCTTTTTGCGAAATCCGCAAACGCATAGACATTCTTCGGCTCTGGTGAGTGCAACATACAACAGCCGGTGGTATTCTTCGAGATTTAGAGCTTGCTCTTTTTCCATGAGCTTTATTGCATGTTCATCATATTCGTTTTTGCTTAAGGGGTAGAGCAAAATATCATTGCCTTTAAGAAATGCGGCTTCTTTTTTGAGGCTTTTGACTCTTACGGTGTCGGGTAAAATTACTATCGGTGCTTGCAGTCCCTTAGAGCCGTGAACCGTCATTAGCCTAACGGCGTCAAGATTGGGTTGCTCTAAATCGCGTTTAATCTCGACATCGTCTGCTTCCATCCAATCAACAAAAGTTTGTAGTGTGGGAATGTGCTCTTGCTCGAATTTTATGGTGAGGTTGATAAGCTCATCAATGGCGTCTTCGCATTCGGTGCCTAAGCGAGCTACAAATTTGATGCGGCCGTTAAGCTTGCTTAGGATATGATTGAAAAATTCGAACGGGCGAGTGTTTTTGGATAGTTCGATAAGCTCTTGAAGCGTGGTTTGTGCAGTTTGGTATTTGTCGTTTTGGCAAAGTCTTTCCCAAACGCTTACATCTCCACGAGAGTAACAAAGCTCAAATAAATCGTCATCGTCAAGAGCAAATAACGGAGATTTTAGAACACAACACAGATTTAAGTCATCGGAGGGTAATAAGGTAAATTTAGCACAGGCCAACAAATCGCTTACGACAATTTGTTCCGAGAGCTTTATTTTGTCGACGCCGGTGATGGCAACGCCGGCATTTTTGCAAGCTCTTACCAGCTCTTCAACAAAGGGAGTTCTTTGTTGTACCAAAATCAGGAAATCGCGGTAACGCAAGGGGCGTCCTTGAGATTGCAATAGTTCTTTGCGGCTGACTTTTTGTTTTATGGTTTCGGCTATTTGTTGAGCCAGTTTGGTAGAAGGTGAAATTGCGCTTACGCGTTCTACCGGCGGGTACCATACTTTATCGCTTTTGTCCTCCGGCTCCGGTTCGCATAAAGACCACAGCTCTACTCGACCGCCGTCTCCGATACGAGAAGGAATGTGGGCGATGTTTTGTCCGTCTGCGGCAACGCCTTTGCGGGCACGCTCATCAAGAAATACTTGGTTGACAATGTCTAAAATGGCGGCAGTGGAGCGGAACGAAACTTCCATATTTACATCTCTAAATTCGCCGGCACGGGATTTGAAATAATCGTGCATTTTGGCAAATTCTTGCGGGTCGGCACCTTGGAACGAATAAATCGATTGTTTGCGGTCGCCAACGACAAAAATTGTCGGTTGGACGGTTTTGGCTCCCAACCCTGAGAAAAATTCCGAGGTAAGGGATTTGATTACCGACCATTGGGCGGGAGATGTATCTTGAGCCTCATCTATCAAAATATTATCAATACCGCCGTCGAGCTTGTATAAAACCCAATCCGAAACTTTAGGAGTGGCGAGCAAGCGATTGGTAAGCATAAGCAAATCGTTGAAGTCCATTTGCGAATGGATATCTTTGTAATGTTGGTAGCGAGATAAAATTTCGACGCTTAAAATCAAAATTGCCGTTGTTGACTGCAGCAGAGATATGCTTTTTAAGATGTTTTGGCAAGCGATAATGCGATTGCTTTCTCTTACCAGGATATCTTCTATTTGCGGAAAATCAGTACGCGTCTTTTTGACAGTTAGTCGTTTTTTCATTTCGCCGTTGCTTACAAAAATGTCGGCATAATCGGCAAAATTTTTATTCTCGACGGCTTGGGCCGTTGCAACAGCTAACTTTGCAAGATTGTCATTGTCCGAAGCTCTATAGGCCTCAATGATGTATTTGATGTCTTCCTGCGGAGCTTCGTGCCAAAATTTTGCAATTTGGGTTTCGGCAGTATCTTGGGTAGATATTTGCAAGACAGAGGCAATGTGGTTAATCAGATTATCGATACCACCATGTTGTTGCAGATAGAAAGCAAAGTGATTGTGGTTGGAGGTAATAGAATCCATTATTCGCGGAAACCTGAATTCGCTGGTGTTGGCAGCAATATAGGCAATGGCTTCTTTTACTCGTTTGGAGGTGTTACCTCTTAAAATATCGAGCTTGATATTTTCGATGGCTTCTTTGGCACTGCGGTCGTCGATAATGGAAAAATACGGAGATATTTTAGCTTCCAGCGGAAACCTTTTGAGGATGGCTTCGCAGAAACTGTGAAAAGTTTGAATCTTTAGTCCGCCGGGGACATCCAGTAAAATTGCAAACAAACGGCGGGCGGTGTCGGTTAGTTGTGATTCAATGCTGGCAGCGGTAATTCCTAAGAGTTTTGACAGTTCTTCTTTTAAGTTTTCTTCCGGCATAACGGCCCATGAGCTTAGGCGTGAGGCTATACGGTTGCTCATTTCTACCGCAGCGGCTTTGGTGTAGGTTAAACACAATATTTTTGACGGGTTGGCTCCGGAAAGTAATAATCTTAAAACTCTATCGGATAATACTTTGGTTTTGCCGGTGCCGGCCGAAGCCTCTACCCAAACCGAAAACTTGGGGTCGGAAGCATTGCGTTGTTGGGCGGAGGCAATAGCTATGCGTTCTTGTTTTTGTTGGCTTAGGTCGCTCATTATTCGCCTCCTTCATCTTCGTCTTTTACCGACCATTCACGGACACGGGCAAGATGTTCGTATTTTGAATATTCATCAAGGTGTTTGGGGTTGGGACGGCTTAAGTATCCGGTTTCGGCAAAGTCAAAAATATTAATCAGGCGGATAAGGTTTTCTTTGGTGTTATTCATGATTTCGGCGGTTTCCTCGTCTATGGCAATAACTTTATCGCCTAATCTCCAATACATTAAAGATGATACATCTGCCGCCGGAATTCCATCAAAGCCGCCGCTTGCTGCAATCAGGGCTTCGAGCGGAAGTTGCGGATAATAGCCGCTTTTTATCTCGTTGGCACTACGGGTGTGTCCGGTTTTGTAGTCAATTATATTTAGTGTACCGTCAATATTTTTATCAATACGGTCGGCTTTGGCATAAATTTCAAAGTCACTGCCGGGGAGGTTGGGAATATTCATACTTCCCCAGGTTTCGCAATAAATATTTTGAATATTATGACGATAATCTTCTTCGTTTTTAACAATCCAATCGACCATCTTTTGGTACTTGGGCCACCAAAAAGCTCTTTTCTCTGTGGTTACCGATTGGGCGGTAAAGGCTTCTTCGCCCATGTTAAGAAGTATAGATTGGGCATCTTTGGGGTATTGGTGAGGATAAGTACGGCAGAAATTTTCAAGTATTTTGTGAACAAGAGTGCCAAAGTCTGACATATCCATTTCGGCTTCCAAATCGTCAAGAGGTTTGAGCTTTAGTATATATTCGGCAAAAACATTGTAGGGGTCACGCATTAGTTTTTCTACGGCGCTGGCCGACATTTTGCGAGGACGGGCATAAACCGGAGGTTTGGGTGACGGAGCAGAAATTTTGATAAATTCTTGAGGCTTGTCTATATCTTCGCTCCATTGCGAAAGCGGGGAAGATGACAGATATTCTTTGGGGAGACCTAAACTTTGCAGAATGGTTTCTAATCTCATCCACCAACGCGACTTGATGGTCGGGGTACTGTCTTTGCTTTTGGCATGGGTCAGATATACCTCTTTGGCTCCCAGAAGATTGCTAAAATCAAGTCCAAGTACTCCGACTTGTCTTTCGGGGAGGAAAAAGCCAAAATCTTTTTTCATCGGACGCGACATCCAGGGGTCTGCACTTATGGTAAGCGGCCATACGCCTTCGGTAACTTCACCCAGTATCACAGTATCGTAGTGGTTAAGGCGGGCTTCTATCGGACCTAAGATTTTGACGCGGGGATGTGATTTGTGTTTGCTTCTGACCATTATCCCGTTCATCATTGCATCAAAAAACGAAGGATATTCTTCGGTGCTTATTTCGCCCAAAGTTGCGGCCTCTTCCAACCAAGAGGAGATAAATGCGGCTCCGGCTTCGCCGTCGTCATCTTGCCACAATCTGGCAGAGCCGGCTTCTTGTTCGGTAGAGCTTAAGTCTTCGGCTAAACGAGTATGGGTTTTTAATAAATCCGGCAGAGATGCTCTTTCTTGGGCCAGAAGCCGTCTTAAATCTGCAGCTTTTTCGGTTATCTTTTGCAAAAACTCTGTAGCTGCTTCGTCTTCAAGTGCCGAACGCCATAAATTTTTATCTAAGCGAGAAACCAAATTTTGTTTTTGCGAAAGCGGATATCCGCAAGCAAAAAGTTCGGTTTTTAATAAAGACAGGATCGTGACTTTGTCGGCATCTTGTAGTGATGCTTTTAAGCAAAGGCGCATAAATATGCCCCAAGCGGTTTGTGCCAGAGGTATACCGGCTGAATCATCGACAACAATGTTCCATCTTTTGAGTTCGGAAGCAACACGGCGAGCCAAAGTTCGGTCCGGAGTTATAAGAGCTATGGTTTTACCTTCGGTTTCCAAAGTTTGGCGGATGAGTATGGCAATTCCGAGTGCCTCGCAACGGGTGTCCTTGTATTCGGTAAGATTTATACCTGATAATGCAACAGAATCAAAATTGTTGGCAAGGTGCTGCCATTTTTGGGTCGATGCGGCCGGACGCATAATTTCGCTGATTAGTTTTTCGCGTTGCGGATTTTGCGGCAAAACAGCCGGAATAACATCGTGTCTTGAGATATTTAGAAATTCTAAAAGTTGTTTGAGCTCAAATTGCGGATGGGTGTCGTCAACCATATCCCAGGCTTCATCTTCAAGCAGAGTATCTAATCCTGACAGCCATACTTCGCCTTGCGGTAATGATAAAACCGTTTTTACCAATTCTTTCATCGCCGGAGAAACTGCGGTTGAGCCGGCAATGATAATTCTTTGCGTCGGTGGATTTTTTTGCCATAGCTCACTTTGTTTATAAAGCAGAATGCTTTTGCGTTTGCCGGCATCAATTACTCCGCGTTCGGATAAAATACTGGGCCAGTAGGTGGTGATAATACTTAAAAATTTTAGAGTTTCTTGCCAGTGAGAGGCATATTCTTCGGGGACAATATTTTTGAGATTATCCCAATTTAGTTCCTGCATATCGGCATTGTCAATCAAGTTGCCGAGTTCTTGTGCCAGATAGCAGGCTTGAGCCGGAGATATTTCTACAAGTCCGAATTCTTGGTGTCGCCCCATTATCAGACGCATAAACAGCATGGTGCGTTCCAAATCATTAATAGCAGGAGGTAAACTTAAGAACTCCTCGGCCGAGTTCATGCCGCTTAATATGAGTTCGTCTTCTTTAACATCTCCGATGGCACGCATTTGCGGCAATAGGGTCGGGGACATGCCTTTTTGCCTTACAAAAGCCTCTGTCAAACTGCGACAAGCACGGCGATTGGGCAGAAGAATTAAAACTCCGGCTAAGGCTAATTCATTGTTTGAATATTCTTGCAAAAGCTTGTTTGCAAGAGTTTCAACAAAGCTGTTGGAACTTGAAACATTATATATCTTAGGCATTAAATTCCTTTTGTAAAAAGGCGGCAACGGCTTTGCCACGGTGGGAAAGATTTCGTTTTTCTTCCGAGCTCATTTCGGCAAAGGTTCTTTCATAACCTTGCGGGATGAAAACAGGGTCAAAGCCAAAACCGTTGGAACCTCTACGGTCGGCAGTTATAATACCTTCTACTTTGCCTTCGTAGAATCTGGTCGGTTTATCCGGTTCTTTTAGGGCAAGTACGCAAGAAAAATGTGCCGACCAATCATCAGAGCCGCTATCTTTGAGCTCGTTTATGAGCATGGTCATGGCTTTGTCAAAATCGCGGTTGGGGGCATAGCGGGCGGAATAAACTCCGGGGCGACCGCCCAAAGCATCAACACAAAGACCTGAATCGTCAGCTAAGCAAGGTTTGCCGGATATTTTTGATAATGCTTCGGCTTTAAGTGCGGCATTTTCGTGAAAAGTAGTGCCGGTTTCTTCAACATCGGGCAGGTTAAGTTCTGATGCCGAATAAATCTTTACACCCAAAGGTTCGAGCATTTGCTTGAACTCGTTAATTTTGCCCTGATTATGTGAGGCAATTACCAATTCTTTTAACATGACAGTGCTTCCTTTTGTTTGGCAATGATTTCTTTGATACCTTGTTTGCCCATTTGCAAAAGTTGATTAAATTCTTCTTCGCTGAATGGTTCGCCCTCGGCAGTGCCTTGAATTTCGACAATCTTACCGCTTTCGGTCATAATAAAATTCATATCTACTTGAGAGTTGGAATCTTCATTGTAGTCTACATCAATAATTGTTTCGCCTTCATAAATATCACAGGAAACCGCGGCAACAAATTCTCTGATGGGATTTTCGGAAATTTTGCCTTCTTGCAATAGCTTTTGAATTGCTATGTATAGGGCGATAAAGCCGCCGGAAATTGAGGCAACTCTGGTGCCGCCGTCGGCCTGAATAACATCGCAATCAATAGTTATGCAGATTTCTTGCATTTTGCTTAAGTCAACTACAGAACGCAATGAACGTCCGATAAGTCTTTGAATCTCTTGGGTGCGGCCGGAGGGCTTTTTGCTTTCTCTTTGGACGCGGGTTTGGGTCGACCTTGGGAGCATGGCATATTCGGCGGTAATCCAGCCTTTTTCTTGCCCTTTGAGCCAAGAGGGAACCTTTTCATCAACCGAGGCCGTGCAGATAACATGAGTGTTGCCGTATTTAACCAAGCAAGAGCCTTCGGCATAGGGATTAAAGTTGGTGATAAATTCTATATTACGAAGTTGATTGTTTTGACGATTTGATGCACGCATTTTATTGTCCTTACATTATACTTAACATGAAAGTGATTGTAAGGAATTATCCCTGTTTTCGCAACAAGAATCTGCGGCAATAAACAGTAGTTTTACAGATGTCCGTATCTTAGCAGATTACTATATTTTTCCAGTGAACCGTCCTTAACATCCCAGCTAAAGTCTTTTTGCATGGCTTTTTTCTGCATATCAAAAATAAGTTCTGGGTTTTCGTAGAAAGTGCCGAGAGCTTTATCAAGAGTTTCGGTATAGGCGTTTTCGTTGGTTTTGACGCGGCGTGCGGTAATGTTGTTGCCATAGACGTGGCGGTTGTCGCTGAAAAATACTTCGGTGCGGAATCCATCAACCTTATCTTCTATGGTGTCAACCAAGCCGCCGGTGGACATGGCAACCGGAAGAGAGCCTTTGGCAAAGGCTTCCATCTGGGTTAACCCGCATGGTTCAAAACGGCTGGGCATAAGATAAAAGTCGGCCGATAATTGAATGGCATAGGCAAATTGGTCTTTGTAGCCACGGAAAACATAAATTCGTTTGGCGGCTTCTTTGTCAATTTTGGCGGCTTTGTCTTTGAGTCGCTTTAGCATGGCAAAAAGCTCGATATCTCCGGCACCGCCCAAGACAAATATAGGCTTTTCGAGGCCTTTTAATGTGTGTTGGCGCATGCATTCAATAATCGATTGAGCCGCGATATCATATCCCTTTTGTTCTACCAAACGTGAGGTAGCACAGACAACGGGAACTTTGCCGGCGTCTTTGATATTGTGACTGATATCTTCAAACTTGTAGGTTTCAATCAAAGGTATGATTTTATCTTTGTATTCTTTGTCGGCGGCAAGTTTAGATATCAGTTTGATAAATTCTTCCTTGTTATGTTTCTTTAATTCCAAAGAATTTTCATCAAAGGTTTTGAACGAAGTGTCGCCAAAAAATTTATTAATATCGGAGATTTTTTGAGCATTGGGTGAGATAAGATTTTTATCATAGCCGTTTACAATACCAAAAAATGTGCGATGGTCCTTGCGGATTTTTAAGATATCGCGGAAGTCATGACCGAAGCCTAGTTCTTTTGATACTTCTTCAAGGTAATTTTTAGAAACGGTAATAACACGGTCGGCCAAATGGAAATTGCACGAGGCCTGATTGTAGCAATCGTGTACAATCAGCGTATTGGTGGTGCGGGAATTTGAATTTTTGACCGGCTTGGCATTTTTGAAAACAAAGGCCGTGTGTTCTTCATATAAAGAATTTAGAATCCGTGCCGTATTGTCATAGTCCCAACCTTGATATCCCAGGTGATGGGCAATGTGAATGATGGGAATCGAGCGGATTTTGTCGGCTTCGTCTTCGCTTATTTGCTTAGAATTGAGCAGAGCCATCGGCAGGTATTTGGTTAGGCCGGAGATAGCTCCGGAGTGCCAGTCATTGGCAATAATGACATTTGGTGATTTGTTGTCTTTAATTGCTGCTCTTATTAATAGGAAAACGGCTTTGGAAAAGAAAGCAAAGCGTTCAACTTCATTGACACCATGCTTATTCATAATGTAGCACCCGTCTTGGGCGGTTGGGTTTTTGGGGTGCGGGTCTATGCCGAAAAAGTGCTCGTTGTATAAAAATACATAGGGAGTGTGTTCGCAAATTCCGGTGTATACATCTACTTTGTATTCTACAAATTCTTCCTTTTCGTTCATAAACGGAACTATATATTCGGTAATTTTTGTTACAGCGATGCTTTTGTGTTCGGCTCCTTCGTATACACCATCTTTGAGATATGCTTTTTTCTTACCGGTATCGCCAATATACATTGGGGTTACAACGGCTATCCTGTCGCCTTGTTCTTGGAAACGGCGGTTAAATGCTTCGGGCAATTCGGAGGCAATCATTCCTAAGCCTCCGGCTTTCATAAAGGTGGCGGTTTCGGCTGACAGCATCCACCCGTTTATCTTGTCAATGTGGGGCCAGGGATGTCTGCCGTAGCACTGTAGCTTTCCGGTATTTTGTAATTCCAAAGCATAGGGATTTGAAGGAATCGTGTAGGTAATGATGAATTTCTTTTTATTGAATTTTGATGGCAAAAATGTCGTGCTTTGTAAAATATCAGTGTTTATTCTTGTTTTGCCCATCTCTAAATGTCTTTCGTACTCAAAAAAGCTTAATTGTGTTATTATTAATAAGCATAGCTCTTGACTTGTCAAGTATTACTCACTAAATATTTAGTATATTGAGGAATGTATAAATATTTGTTAACGGGCTTAAGTGAAAAATGACTAAAAATAAGAAAAATTTAGATGAAGAAAATTTGGAAATGAATGAAGAAGGGAATCCACAAGAAGTGTCTGAAGATGTGGAATCCGCAGATGAAAAAGTTGATGTTGATGCTTTGAATGCCGAAAATCAAAAGCTCAAGGAAGACTATTTGCGGGCTTATGCCGAGCTTGAAAATACTAAAAAAAGATGTCAGCAAGAAATTGAAAAAAATAATAAATATGCAATATCATCTTTCGCTAAGGATTTGTTGGCAGTTGCCGATAATCTGCAAAGGGCAATAGATGCTTCAAACGGTGATGATGCGTGCAAAGGTCTGTTGGAAGGCGTGAAACTCACACAAAATGATTTGACCAAGGTGTTCAATAAGTTTGATATTCATAAAATGGATATTATGGGAACGGTGTTTGATCCTAATTTTCATCAGGTAATACAAGAAGTTGAGGATAAATCTAAACCGGCAGGTACTATTATTGCAGAAGTGCAAACCGGATATATGATTCACGATAGAATATTAAGAGAAGCAATGGTTGTTGTGACAAAGAATTAGTTAATCCGCTGAAAAGCCACCTATAAAGAGTAGGTGGCTTTTTGGTTGTTGCTATAAATAAAAATCTTGTTAATAGTGCTTAGGTGTGGTAAAACGATAAATGGGGCGTAGGTTATCTTTTTTTTAATATATTTTAGTTTATGAAAAAGTTGTTGTTATGATTATGGGTTAAAAAACGGAGATGTTGTTATGAAGAAGATGGTTAGTCAGAAAGATGCTTTTTTTAGGTGTTGCATAGCGTGTGTGCTGCTGTTGATTAGTGTTTATCCGTTTTCGTCTGTATGTGCTGCACCGACAAAACCAAGCTGCAGTGATTTGGGCTATAATTTAACCAAGGCAAATTCGTGGAAGTGTTATGATAAATATTTTATTTGCCCTTTGGATGCTAATTATATCAGGTGTGATAAGTATGCAGAAGTCGGGGATATCAAATATTCAAAGTCATCTACCGAGAGTCTTGGATGGTTGCTGTGTGATGGTACGACTTATAGCCCGTCAAAATATCCGGAGCTTTATTCGGTCATTTCAACAAAATTCGGAGGAACTTCATCTGCACCTAAGTTGCCGGATTATAGAGGAATTATTTTGAGAGGTTTCGGTTCTAAAAAAATTACATCTGGTTCGATTACTACAACTTATAGCGCTCTAGGAATAAACCAGTTGCAATCCTCTAGTTGTAAATATCATAATCATAGCTTTACAAAGTACACGTATAGCTATACAACTAAGCAAGAAGGTAGATATTCCGGTAATTCATCTGTTGCAGTTGCAACCTCGTTTGTTCCGATCGTGTCAGCGTCTGGTTCGGGTGATTATACTTGTCCTTATAGAATAGGGTTAAACGCATTTATCTATGCCGGGCAGCCTGCAACAAACAATTAGGAGGGGATAACATGAAAAAACAAGGATTGATGGTTTTATCTTATTTGGTTTTGTTTCCGCTTCAGGTGATGGCGTTGACTTGCTCTAAGGATGTCCCTAATTGTGTGTATTATGGGTACAAATATGCTTCTTGTCCGGGAGGATATATGGCCTGTCCTTTTGATACTTCGTTTAGGCAATGTGACAGAGAAGCTTTTAATAATGATTTTAAGTTTTCTTTGAATAATGGTGGAACAGGGTGGAGCAAAGCCAACACTTCTTCGGCATCGAAAAATTATAGCGGGGCGTTTATTGTTGGGGCTTCATCAAGTACGATAAGATGTTCTTCTACTGTCAATGCCAGTAAAACTCCGGTAATGCAGTCTCATACTCATGGGGCTTCATCAGTTTTTGGCGCAAGTGCTTTTGTTCTTTCGAGAAATAACGCATCTAACGCGCGTTACTCCGGATTTTGCGGGGTAATGACTTATAGTAAAGGTGTTACATCGACCAGTGCCGGCAGTGCGGAAACAAGGCCGGTAAATCAGGCTGTTGATGGGTATTTTTATAGTTATACGGATTCCATAAAAACTACACTTCAAAAATCGTTACCATCAACCAAGCCGTCTTGTGCCACTATGGGATATGTTGATAAAGTTGCAGATTGTCCGGGCGGGTATGTTAAATGTCCTTTTGATACCACGGCAGTAATGTGTGATATGGAAGCTAAAGCCGGAGAGATTAAGTTTTCGCTTAAATCTTCTGATCATAATGGCTGGTTAAAATGCGATGGCAGAAGTTTGTCTTCAATATTAAGCGGAAAATATGCAAATTCTGAGTTGAAAACAATATTAAGTAATAACGGCTTTGGTAGCAATCTTCCGGACTATTCTGCGATGTTTTTGCGAATGAAGGGTAGTTATTTTTCTTATGCATCGGCTTCATCATATACGGCTGTGCAGTCTGATGATTTGGCTCCTCACAGTCATAGTGTTCAGGTGGTAGGAAGACAGCCAACAAGTTCTTGTAATCAAAATAATGGTTCTTCGAAGAATTATTATAATCCTGTTACTTCTACGGCTCTTTCATCATCTGGTTCGCAAGAAACGGCTTATGCAGGTACAGAAACTCGTCCACCAAACTATTCGGCTTATATATATATTTACTCGGGTAAACTGTAAAAATATGACAAAGGCAGAAATTCGGAAAGACTTTCTGCCTTTGTCGTTATGTAAATTAATAAAAGTGTAACATAAAAAATATCGAAAAAGTAGTATGATATTAGTATGGAAAGGCTTTGGGCGCGGAAGAATCTTTAGTTATCTTTTTTTTAACTAATTTATTTTAGAGTGTTAGTATAAGGTTTTGAATTTCACTAAATAAGGAGATTTTATTATGCTCAGATATTCGAAAGGTATAATAAATGTTAT
This sequence comes from uncultured Pseudomonadota bacterium, assembly GCA_949297185.1. Lineage (GTDB taxonomy): Bacteria > Pseudomonadota > Alphaproteobacteria > RF32 > CAG-239 > CAZU01. Next base: position 49,596 of record CASFRM010000004.1, on the reverse strand, counting down.
CTTGCTGGGCTGGGTTTGTTTTTTAGGAAAAACAATCGTGGCCGATGAGGCATATGCAATTTCTAATATCGGTGAGGACATAAACAGACCAAGTACGGAATTAGGTGATGCAGATTGGGGAAAAGATGATGGTAAGTGGACTGTTGGAACGGGGATAGGAACCGGTTCAACCGGAGGAGACTTTGAGCGGGTGGTTGATGTAGATTTGGAATTGGGCAATTTTAATGGTCAGACAAGTACACAAGTCACGGGTACTAATACAGAAATAGCGGATATTAGCTGCAGTGATTTGGGCTATAATATGACTAAAGAAAATTCTTGGAAATGTTATGATATGTACTTTACTTGTCCTTTTGATGCAAATTATATTAAATGCGATCGTGTTGCAAGAGCCGGGGATATAAAATATAGCACTTCTGGAAGTGCTGAAAAGGGATGGTTATTGTGTGATGGGAGCATATTTGATCATGAAAAATATCCAGAGTTAAAAGAGGCTTCTTTAGCTACCTGTTATAGGGGACGGAATACAGGCGATGAGTGTCATGTTCCTAATTTAATCGGAGTGTTTTTGCGAGGTTTTGGTGAGCAAAAAATCGGGAGTGTTACATATAGATCAGCTGCATTAACCAATATTCAAGAGCAGGCTATACCTGCACATACTCACAAAGTTGGACTTAAAACATATAAGTGTTCAACTTTTAGTTATACACCAGGAGGTGGTAGCTGGTATACTAGTGGTGTAAAATCAACAACAGCGAGAACTACATATAAGGTTGGTGCTGTTGACGGCTCAGCGTCAGATTATTGTCCGTATAGAATAGGTTTGTATCCTTATATTTACGCCGGAACTCCGGCTAAAAAGTAAAACAAGGAGGAGAAAATGATGAAAAAATATTTATTGGTTGTAGGTGTGGCAGTTCTTCTTCCGTGGCAATCATCGGCGCTGGAATGTGGTGATATGCCTAAAGTTTCGTGTAAGGATTTTGGATATATATATTCCGGATGCCCGGGCAATTTTACTGCATGTCCGTTTGATAAGACTTTTTTACAATGTGATAAGGAAGGCAGTAAAGGTGATTTCAAATTTGCGGTTGATAACTGTGAGGGAACTGGTTGGAGTGAGGTACAAGGGTATGGCACTACCGGAGGCGATAAAGATGCAAATAATTCATATGTTGTTGGAATAGCAAAAATTAGTGCAGATAAAGCAAGTGGAAAATGCGGTGTAGGAATAAATGTAGCAAAGGTGGTTAAGGATGCAACGGGTGTTCTTGAACATTCTCATAGTGGAGATGTTGAAGTGGGACCGTTTACGGCGCTTTTGTGGGATAATCTTTCACCCGCAAATTATGGAAGTTCTGTTTATCCGTGTGTCAATGCTAGTGAAAGTGCGTTGTCTGTGTCTACGTCCAGTTTAGGTACCGGTGATGGTAGTTTAGCAAGTATGACAGTAAAGGGGTGCATTTATAATTATGTAACTTCAACTAAAACCTCTGGACAAGCCAGTACCCCAAGTGTTACTCCAACTTGTGATAGTTTAGGATATAAAGATAAGGAGCAAAATTGTCCGGGCGAATTTGTAAGATGTCCATTTAATGAAAATATGGTTATGTGTGATATGGAGGCAAAAGCTGGTGAAATAAAATTTGCATCGGTACCTGTTGATCACAATGGTTGGGTGCTCTGTAACGGACGCGCTTTGTCGGGCAGTGGATATGAAAATTCTGAATTGGGTAAAATCCTAAAAAATAAAAGTAAAACGAGCATTCCTAATGGACAAGCATTATTTCTTAAGATAACTACGGGAGATACTTTAAGTGTTTCAGGTTCTGTGGTTCCGGATCACAAGCATTCGTTAACGTCACAGTATCCGGCAAATTCAGTGAAATCTTGCGGCACGGGAAGTTCTAGTTTTACATACTCTGGTGGAAATTCATCTTTTTGTTTGAACAGTATTACGACATCTTCTGCTGAAGGTACTACATCTTCTGCTACAGGTACCTCGGTTGGAGATGAATTAAGGCCTAAAAACATGGCAGCTTATATGTTTATTTATTCAGGAAAACTAAATTTGAAGGATTAGCGGGCGCAAAAAATCCCACAGTTTTTGCTGTGGGATTTTTTTTGTGTTATTTATATATCCTATATATCCAAGGCTTTTTTGTATGTATCAAGCAAAAATTCTTGTTCGTCGCGGTCGGCGGCATTCATCTTGCGTAATTTTATTACCGCACGCATTATCTTAACATCGAATCCTGCTGATTTGGCTTCGGCAAAAATATCACGGATATCAGAAGAAATTGCTTTCTTTTCTTCTTCAAGTCTTTCTATGCGTTCGATTAATGAACGCAGGCGGTCTGCTGCGATGCCGCCTACCTCTGTTTTCTCCTCTTCACTCATCGTCTTTCTCCTGTTATAAATTTATATTTTGCTAGAAATTAGCAAATTAAATTGTTATTTACAAGTATAAAAATAACACCTTATTAACTTATTGAAGTTATATTCTTTACCAAAGTTGTTTTTTATAAGGATGATAAATATGCCAATAGATACTCATACCAAAATCTTAGCTACCATCGGTCCTTCTTCGGCTACAAAAGAACAGATCGCCGCATTGATTGACGCAGGTGTCGATGCTTTCAGAGTTAACTTCAGTCATGGTTCTTACAAAGAACATAAGGAACGAATCAAGATTATTCGCTCTTTGGAAAAAGAAAAAGGACGATTGATTTCTATTTTGGCAGATTTGCAAGGGCCAAAACTTCGTGTGGGCAATTTTAAGCAAGATAAAGTTTTGTTGAAAGAGGGCCAGAAATTTGTTTTGGATATGAATCCGGCCTTGGGTGATGAAAACAGAGTTTGTTTGCCGCATAAGGAAATTTTTGAAGCGTTAAAAGCCGGTGAAACCTTGTTGGTAAATGACGGTTATATTGTATTGAAAGTTAATAAATGTTCTAAAACTTCGGCAGAAACAACCGTCGTGGTCGGGGGATACATATCAAGTCATAAGGGGGTTAATCTTCCTAATACCAAGCTTAATATATCGGCAATTACCCCAAAAGACGAAGAAGACCTCAAGTTTGCATTGAAAAATGATGTTGATTGGATCGGTATGTCTTTTGTGCAAAAAGCCGATGATGTCAGAAGACTTAGAAAATTGGTCGACGGTAAGGCTCGCATTATATCTAAGCTTGAAAAGCCCAGTGCTATTGAAGATCTGGAAAATATTGTTTTGGAATCTGACGGCATAATGGTGGCCAGAGGGGATTTGGGCGTTGAGTGCCCGTTGCCCACCGTTCCGGTGTTGCAAAAGAAGATTGTTAAACTTTGCCGCTTGCATGCAAAACCGGTTATTGTTGCAACCCAGATGCTCGAATCTATGATTAATAATCCAACCCCTACCAGAGCCGAGGTTTCGGATGTGGCAACAGCGGTTTATGACGGAGCTGATGCGGTTATGCTTTCGGCCGAAACTGCTGCCGGAAAATATCCGGTAAATGCCGTGCAAATGATGCATAATACCATTAAAGAAGTAGAAGGGGATCCTTTGTTCTTTGAATTAATGAACGGTTCAAGGAGAGTTCCTTGTAATGCTTCTGAGGCTGATGCTATAACATTTGCGGCTTCGGAATTGGCATGCGTATTGAAAAATGTGAGCGCAATAGTTAGTTATTCGTCATCTGGTTTTACAACTTTCTTAACCGCCAGAGAGCGTCCGTCGTTGCCAATTTTGGCGCTGTCACCCGATATTAAGGTCGCAAGACAAATGGCTTTAGTATGGGGGGTTAAGCCGAAGGTTAATAAAGAAAGTTTTCGTAAGTTTACCAATGTTGAGGAATGTGCGGTTAAGTATGCTAAGGCTGCCGGATTGACTAAATCGGGCGATCATATCATAATTACCGCCGGTTTTCCGCTTAATGTTAAGGGCAGGACCAATATGCTGCACACGGTTTATGTAAAATGAGGAGATATATATGTCCAGAGTTATTATCTTGGTGATGGATTCATTTGGAATCGGGGGAGCTCCCGATGCTGAAAAGTTCGGAGATTTGGGTGCAGATACCTTTGGGCATATAGTGGATACATTTCCTGATATCAAAATTCCTAATCTTGTCAGTCTCGGTTTGTTGAAAGCGGCAAATGCGGCTTCCGGAAATAAAAGAAAGCTTGATGACTGGGATGCCAAAATTAATGTGCCGTCTAAATACGGTCATTGTCGTGAAGTGAGTTGTGCCAAAGATACCTCTTCGGGGCATTGGGAGTTGGCAGGAGTGCCGGTCGTAAACCCATGGGGCTATTTTAAGCCTGAATATCCGTCGTTTCCGCAAGAATTAATTGATAGAATCTGTGACAGAGCCGGATTAAAAGGTATATTGGGTAACAAAGCCGCATCCGGAACCGTCATTATTCAAGAATTGGGCGAAGAACACATTAAAACCGGTATGCCGATTTGTTATACTTCGGCAGACAGCTGTTTTCAGATTGCCGCCCATGAAAAATATTTCGGATTGCAAAAGCTTTATGACTTGTGCCAAATAGCTTTTGAGGAGTTAAAGCCATATAATATTGCAAGGGTGATTGCTCGTCCGTTTGAAGGCGAAAAAAGCGGTGAGTTTGTAAGAACCAAAAATCGTCATGATTATTCGGTTACACCGCCGGAGCCGACTTTGCTTGATGTGGTGAAAAACAGCGGCAAAGAAGTAATTGCTATCGGTAAAATAAGTGATATTTATGCAGGTTGCGGCGTAACGCAAAAAGTATTGGCTTCCGGATTGGAAGAGTTGTGGGATAAAACCATTATAGCTTTGAAAGATGCACCGGATAACAGCTTGATTTTTACAAACTTTGTTGATTTTGATATGCTTTATGGTCACCGTCGTGATGTTGAGGGCTATAAAAATGCTTTGGAATATTTTGATAGGAGATTGCCTGAATTTGTTAAAAACATGGCTCCCGATGATGTAGCTTTTATCGTGGCTGACCATGGAAATGACCCGACATTTAAGGGTACGGACCATACCAGAGAGCAAATACCGGTATTGATGTTTGGAATGAGAGTAAGGCCGGAGAATATCGGACAAAGAGAAAGTTTTGCCGATGTTGGGCAGACGGCTGCCGAAATTTTGGGGCTGGAGCTTAAAAACGGTAAATCGTTTAAGGATGAATGATATGTGGATTGCTCCCAATCTTAATAAGGAAAAGCATTGTTTTTTAGGGGCTAAGGGCGGTGTTTCGAAAGGTATTTACGCCGAACTTAATGTTAATACCAAAAGCGACGATGAGATTGCAAGTCTTAACGCTAATCTGGATATTGCAGCAGGAAAATTGGGCTTAAGCAAAGAAAATATGGTTTTGCTTAATCAAGGAGTGAGCGATGTGGCCGTATATGTTGAAGCTCCCTCGCGTGATGAAATTTTTGCCGACGGATTGGTTTGTGATAAAAAAGGTATAATTTTGTGCATTCGTACGGCCGATTGTGCTCCGATATTGCTTGAGGACAGAGGGCATAATGTGATAGGGGCTGCTCATGCCGGTTGGCGGGGAGCTTTTAAGGGAATTATAGAAAATGTGATTGCCTTAATGATAGAAAAGGGAGCCAGGCTTGAAAATATAAGGGCTGCCGTCGGGCCTTGTATTGCTCAGAAATCTTATGAGGTTGATAAAGGATTCTATGAACAGTTTGAACAAAAGAATCCGGAATTTATCAAATATTTTGTAGCGGCAGAACGGGAAGAGCATTATTTGTTTGATTTGAAAAAGTTTTGTGAAGAGCGTCTGAAAGAGTGCGGAATAAAAGATATTGCAGTTTCTGCGGCCGATACTTATGAGCTTGAAAATGATTATTTTAGTTTTCGACGCTTTACTCACCTCGGAATTGTGCAAAAGCCCAAATGCTTTGCTACCGAAATATCAATGATTACTTTGTGAAAGGACTTTTGATTAATGTCACCTTTGGGAAAACTGACTTTTGCCTTAATCGGATTACGATTTTTAGGAATTGACGGGCTGCTTTGCGGATTGTTCTTGGGACATATGCTGGTCGATAAAACATATCTTATCAGAAAAATAGAGGCTTTTATAAATCATATTGATGATCAAATAAGAATCAAGCTGCCGTATAAGTATTATCGTTATTATAATCGAATTGACGGTAATGTGTGGGGGAAAATATGGGGCTCAGTGTTGGGAGCTTTGCTGTTTGGTCTGTGGGGTTTTATATTGCTCTTTATTGTCGGACAAGTTGTTTTTGATATGCCCGAAAATCTGAAAATTCGTAAAATGAAAAAAGATGTAGACCATTTTTTTGATAATCATTGGGGAGCAATATTTGGTTTTATCGTTGGTTTTTTGTTGCGGAGTTCGCTGATAATATGCGGTGGCGTGATATTGGGCTTTGTGTTTGATTATCAAAGGCTTGAAGGTGCTAAGCTTATACCGATAGCTGCTTTGCAAAAGTATTGGCAAAATATTAATCCGCTTAAATTGTGGCGTAATGCTTTGGGCGGAGAACATAAAAAATATTTGGAAACTATGGCCGCTTTGGCAGCTATATTAGCAGAATCCGATGGTAAAATATCAATAAAAGAACAAGAAATATTCGCTCATTTGTTTGCGGTTAAAGATAAGCAAAAGTCTTGGGTGGCAGATGTTTTTAATACTCCGCGTAAACATCTTTGTTCTTTGAGTAAATATGCTCTTAATTTGGAAGAGCTTACCAGATTTAATGACAGCCTGAAACAGTCTTCAATGGAAAATCTATTTAAAATGGCGGCGGCTGAGGGTGTGATTTCTTCTAATAAGATGGATATGCTGCGTGAAATAGCGGCAACTATTAGCTTGGATGAGAAGATTTTTGCCAAACAGCAAAAAATGTTTGCTCCAAAACCAATTAGCAAAAAATTGGAGAAGTGTTATGATGTTTTGGGTTTGCCGCTTAATGCCGATGTTAAAGAGATTAAAGCTAAGTGGAAAAAACTGATTGTGATATATCATCCCGATAAATTGGTTGATGCCTCGGAAAAAGAGATTGCCGAAGCTACAGCCAGAATGACCGAGATTAACTTGGCTTATCAGGAAATTATTAAGGCAAAAGGTGCAAAATGAGGCAAAGCCTGCTTACTTTCTTTGATGAACGAAAAGCCGACATTAGTATGTTGGTATTACACAGCGTGGCATTTAATCCGGAAGAAGCAATTAAAATTTTTATTGAGCATGGGGTATCTTCTCATTATATTATAGCGGAAGACGGCGAAATTTGGCAGTTGGTTGATGAAAGCAAAAGAGCTTGGCATGCCGGAAAATCAAAATGGCGAGGCTTTGAAGATATTAATTCACGTTCCGTCGGAATAGAATTTTGTTCTAAATCTTTGGGACAAACAAGCTTTAGCGAGGCTCAGCAAAAATCGGCAATAGAATTGTTGAAATCGTTGATTAAAAAATATGATATAAAGCCCGAAAATATCGTCGGACATTCCGATATTGCCCCTGAAAGAAAGCCAGACCCAGGAAAAGCGTTTTTTTGGAAAACTTTAGCCGAGAATAATATCGGTTGGTGGTTTGATGTCAATGATGCGGCAAAAGTTAAAGAAAACAGAGCCGATGTGTTGCTTGCCGGTATCGGCTATGACATCTCAGACATTGTTGCAGCGGCTTGTGCGTTTTGCCGTAGGTTTTTGCCAAGTAAGGTTATAAGCGAAAGCGATATCAATAAGCTTATTGTGAATCCGATACCGGAAAATTTTGTTTTTGCGGAAGATGAGGAATTTTTAACTACATTAAAGGCTGTGTACTATAAATATCTTAAGGAATCCAAGACTCCTTGCAATATATAAGAGGCAGCCTGAGCATCCAAAACCTGTTTTCTTTTGGCTCGAGACATATCAATTTCTTTTATCAGAAAACTTTCTACCGCACGTGAAGATAATCTTTCATCCCATAGCAAAAACGGCAAATTGAGCTCTTTATCGATTTGCTCGGCGAAGTCTTTGGTGATTTTGGCGGTGTCGCCTTCGGAACCATCCATTTGTAAGGGCAAACCATAAACTAAAGCTCCGACTTCACGGTCGGTAATTATGGATTTGATTTCGTTTAAATCTTTGGCAAAAGATGTTCGATTGATTATTTTTACCGGATTAGCCGTCATTAACAATAAATCCGACACGGCTACTCCCAATCTTTTTATACCGAAATCAAAACCAAGGATTGATTTTCCTTTGGGCAAAAGTTGCTTGAATTCTTGTATGTTGTTTGCTTGCATAAGCTCGTCCTTTCGCTTCTAACAGTAAAGCAAAAGTTTGATTAGTCAAGAAACTTATTAAAAATTGTGTCGCCGTTAAGGGATTTTTCACTAACATAATGTATTATGGCCGACAATGGTATTTTGTTTTTTTAGGGTAAATAATATGAAAAACAGATTTTTTGCTATTTTGTTTGTTGTTGCGGCATTGTTTTCGAGTCAGGCTAAAGCCGATTTGGCTATTGATGTATCGGGAGCTATGCGTGATCCGATGCCGATTGCTATTCCTGAGATTATTCATGATGGCTTTTTTATCGGACAACAGGGAAATAGAATTTTAGAAGTGGTTGCGGCCGACTTGGAAAGATCGGGTTTGTTTACGGTGGTTGATGAAGACAGTTATATTCAAGAATTTAATTCAATGTCGCAGGAACCAAACTTTACAGATTGGAAGGCAATTAAAGCACAGGCTTTAATCCAAAGCGAGATTGTGCAAGTTAATGAGAATACCCTAAAAGTTTCTTTCAGGTTGTGGGATGTGTTTGCCGAAAACCAAATTGCCGGACAGTCTTATACCACAACTAAGGATAATTGGCGCAGAATAGCCCATGTAATTGCCGATGCAATTTACGAAAGATTGACCGGTGAAAAAGGGTATTTTGATACTCGTATAGTATATGTTTCGGAATCGGGTCCGGCAACAAGAAGAGTCAAAAGATTGGCAATTATGGATCAGGACGGTGAAAATCATAAGTTTTTGACAAATGGTGCTGATATGGCTTTAACCCCAAGGTTCTCACCCAATTTGCAAAAAATTACTTATATGTCTTATGCCGGTAGAATCCCGAGAGTCTATATTTTGGATATTGAAACCGGACAACAAATGGTATTGGGAAATTTTCCGGGTATGACTTTTGCCCCGAGGTTTTCGCCGGATAGTTCAAAAGTGCTTTTGTCATATGCTTCAAACGGAAAAACCAATATATATGAAATGGATTTGAAAACCAGAAAAAGCAAAAGATTAACCTATGGCAATGCCATTGATACCAGCCCGAGCTATTCTCCCGACGGTTCGCAAATTGTCTTTAACTCTGATCGTGCCGGTAATCAGCAGTTGTATGTTATGGATGCCGACGGTTCCAATGTTCATCGTATAAGCTATGGTACTGGTCGTTATGCCACCCCGGTGTGGTCACCCCGCGGTGACTACATTGCTTTTACTAAAATGGCTAACGGGCAATTTTATATCGGCGTGATGTATCCGGACGGTTCGGGGGAGAGATTGTTGGCTTCGGGATATTTGGTTGAGGGTCCGACTTGGTCGCCTAACGGTCGTGTACTGATGTATTTTAGGCAAGACCGCCCAAACGGACGTTCGTCATCGCCGGTAAAATTGTATTCTATTGATTTGACCGGATACAACGAGCGACAAATCATCACTCCGGCAGATGCGTCGGATCCGGCATGGTCGCCATTGTTGCCTTAAAAAAGGAAAAAGGTTGCTTAAATTAAGCAACCTTTTTGATTATGCACTTATTCAAAACCGGTTTTTTGTCGCTTATTTTGATTAGGCTTTTAAGTTGTTGTGCCGCATGCTCGTATTGTTCTTCGCTTTGGGCATGAATAACGGCAAGCGGGGTTTGGTTGTCAACATAATCGCCGATTTGGCAAAAATCACTGTAGCCGGTAGCGTAATCCAACTTTTGTTCCGGCGTAACTCTGCCGCCTTTGAGCTCAATTATGCTCAGACCTATACCGCGGGTATCCATAGAAGAAACATAACCATCGGTTTCGGCAAATACCGGACGAGTGATTGCGGATTTTGGCATATATTGCCATGGCTTGTCGCAAAAATCACCGGCTCCGCCCAAGGCTTTGACCATGGCGGCAAATTTTTCCAAGGCTGCTCCTGAGGACAGGGCTTGTTCGAGCTTTTGTTTTGCTTCGGCTAGGGTTTTGCAAACACCGGATGTAACCAACAATTCGCCGCACAATTCCATGGTGATGAGATGTAATCTTTCGTCTTTGTTTTTGCCTTTTAGATATTCAACAGCCTCGTAGACCTCTAGGGCATTACCGACATTTTTACCTAAGACCTGATTCATATCGGTAATAACGGCTTTGGTTTTGGTGCCGGCGGTATTGGCAACTCTTACTATTGACGAAGCCAGTTCCTCGGCTCTGTCAAGGGAATCCATAAAAGCGCCGTTGCCGCATTTTAAATCCATAACCAAGCAATCAAGACCGGCGGCTAATTTTTTGGATAAGATTGAGGCGGTAATCAAATTGATTGATTCAACCGTGCCGCAAACATCGCGAATAGCATAGATTTTTTTGTCGGCCGGTGCCAAATTTCCGGTTTGGCCGATAATGGCGCAGCCAACCTCTTTTACGGTTTTGCGAAACAGGTCGTTTGACGGGGAGGTTTGGTAGCCGGCAATAGAATCAAATTTATCAAGCGTGCCGCCGGTGTGTCCCAAGCCTCGACCAGATATCATCGGAACATAGGCTCCACAAGCCGCAATCATAGGGGCCAGCATAAGGCTTATTTTATCGCCGACACCGCCTGATGAATGCTTGTCAACCACGGGAGCATCTAGTTCTTGCCATTGCAGGACATCACCGGAATCTCTCATGGCTAAAGTTAGAGCGGCGGTTTCTTCTTTGCTCATGCCTTGTAAAAATATGGCCATGGTTAAAGCGGCAGTTTGGGCATCGACTATGGAGCCATCGGTTACGCCGGCAATAAATTCTTTAATTTCTTCGGAACTTAAGGCCTTTCCGTCACGTTTTTTGCGGATTATTTCTTGTGGTAACATCTTAGTATCCTCTTTCTATGGTATTGATTAAGTCGGTTAGGACCGAGCTTGCTCCGATACGGAAATGTTTGGGGCTAACCCAAGAACTTCCCATTATTGATTGGGCCAGAGTTAAGTATTTTTTTGCATCAGTGGTGGTTTTTATTCCGCCGGAAGCCTTAAAGCCAATATCTTTGCCGCTTTTTTTGATGGTTTCTAAAATTATGTTGGCGGCTTCAGGAGTGGCGGATATTTCGGTCTTGCCGGTTGAGGTTTTTATAAAATCGGCTTCGGCTTCAATGCACAATTCCGAGGCTTTTCTGATGTTGTCTACGGTTTTTAGTTCTCCGCTTTCGATAATAATTTTGAGGGTGTGCTTTTGTGAGGCTTTTCTTGCTGCTTGCAAATATTTTAGGCAGAATTCATTATCGCCGCTCAACAAGGTTCGGTAAGGTAACACAACATCTAATTCATCGGCACCCAGTTGTATTGCTTTGGCAATTTCTTGTTCCATAAGTAATATGTCGGGCAAGCCTTTGGGAAAATTTATTACGGTAGCTTTTTTTATCTCGGAAGGTAAGTTGTTTTTAGTAAAGGGAAGAAAACGAGACCAAATGCAAACTGCCGCGGTTTTACCATAAGGAGTTGATGCTCGTTTGCACAAATCAAGCACCCGTTCTTCGGTATCATCTGTGTTGAGAGTAGTTAAATCAAGGCAGGAAATAATTAGTTTTGCAGCAGTTACATCATCCATTTTTATAGCCTTTCGATTATGAGGTTAATGAGGTGGCCGAGATTTTGAGCGGCTTTTTCAGCCATGGCCAAAGTTTCGCCGTGAGATTGAGATTGTTCCTGCAGACCGGTTCCCAGATTGGTGATTACCGAAAAGCCAAGCACTTCAATTCCGCAGTAGGCGGCGGTTATAACCTCCGGCACGGTGGACATTCCAACCGCATCGGCGCCTAAAATTCCAAAAGCTCTGACTTCGGCAGCGGTTTCAAAATTGGGCCCCGAAACCATGAGGTAAACTCCTTGTTTTAGGTCTATTCCGGCTTCTTTGGCGGTCGTGACGGCAAGTTGTTGCAACTTTTTATCATAAGCATTGCTCATATCGGGGAATCTGGGGCCTAAATTCTCGTCATTGGCTCCAATCAAAGGATTGTTGAAGCTAAAGTTTATGTGATCGGTTATTAACATCAACGAACCGGCGGCAATTTTAGGGTTGAGCGAGCCGGCGGCATTGGTAACGATTAGTTTTTTTATTCCCAAAAGTTTAAATGTTTTGATTATTTGGCTTATACTTTGCGGTGTGTGCCCTTCATACAGGTGAACACGACCTTGCATGCATAAAACTTTTTTGCCGTGCAGAATTCCGGCAATAAAGCGTCCTTGGTGTCCACTGACACTGCTTTGAGGAAAGTCTTTGATGTCTGCGTAATTTATAACTATCGGATTTTGAATGTTGTTTGCAATATCACCAAGTCCAGAACCCAAAATAACAGCAATTTCGGGGGTAAAACCGGCAAGCTTGCTTTTTATTTGTTCGCAAAAAGAATAACAAAGCTCTTTCATGTCTAAAACTCCGCAAAACCTGAGGGCAACAACTCGGCAATCTTATAGCTTTTTTGAATGCCGTTTTTAGTGGCCAGATGAATTAATGTATCGTTATCGCCAAATTCGGCAATTCTTTGCCGGCAAGCGCCGCAAGGGGTTATCAATTCTTTGCTGTCGGCAAATATCAGTATTTCTGATATTTTTTTGTCGCCGCCGCATATCATTGCCGCAATGGCTCCTGCTTCGGCACAGGTTCCGACAGGATAAGAAATATTTTCAACATTGCAACCGGAGTAAAATTTATCGGTGTTGCTTTTTATGGCCGCTCCTACCTTAAATTTTGAATAAGGAGCATAGGCATTGACAGCTGCAGCTTGTGCCATTTCGAATAGTCTTGTTTGTTCTTTCATGTCCATAACCATATAAATTAAATGTTTTTTTAATTTTATGATGTATAATATACGGAGATTTCAAAGATTGCAAAATATATTTATCGACACTCTCATAACAAGTTGCGGAGGGATGGCAAAGTGAAAAAATTTATTCTGGGTTTAGTTGTTTTTTTGATGCTTGCGGCCGGCGGATTTGTTCTTTATGTAACCAATATTGATTGGAATCAGCATAAAGATAAAATTGCCGAACAAGTGTACAATCTGACCGGAAAATCAGTTGATTTTGAGGGGCGTTTGAGCTTTGAGATCTTGCCGTCGCCGTATCTTAATGCCAGCAATGCAAAAATATATAATTCTCAAGAAAAAAATGAAACACCTTTGATGGAAGTTAATAATATCGTAGCCGAGTTGTCTTTGCTGCCATTGTTAAAAGGTGAATTCCATGTAAAGAAAATGACACTTGATGGGGTTAATATCAATATATTATGGGGTGAAAACGGTTTTAGTTGGCAAGATGATTTGACACAAGACCAACGACAAATGATGGAAGAAGCAGATACCGTATTAAACAGTGTCAGCTTGAAAAATGCGACGGTAAATTTTGAGGCCCCGGAATCGGATGTAAGCTTGCAACTGACTAATCTTAACGGTGAAGTATTTGCTCAAAGCATTTTTGGCCCGTTTAGAATCGAAGGAAATTATTTGAAAGGAAATTCTCCTGAAGGTTTTGCAATTTCAATAGGAAAATTGTCTGAGACAATGCCTACAACCTTAAATATGGTTGTTACTCATCCTGTTTCGGAAAGTTATGTCAGGTTTGACGGTTCTTTCCAAACCGCAAATAAATCTTTGAGCGGAAACGCTATTGTTGAATCAAAAAAAATAAGTGATTTTATTAATGCCAATATTTCTGATGTAAATGTGCCTACAGAGTATAACGATATTCCTTTAGCCTTGGGTTTTGATGTGGCGGTAAATCCGAAAAATACCAAAATTTCGAATATGGTTATTAAATACGGTGATACTCAAGGGGCTGGAACAGTTAATGTTGTTGCTCTCAAAAATGATACAAAAGAAGTTACCGGTGAATTTAATTTTACAGATCTTGATGTAGCGCCGTTAGCGAAAATGTGGGATAATTTTAAGGAAAAATATGAGGATGAAGCCTTTGTGCCGGAATATCCAGCTGATATAACACTCAGTGTTAAAGCTTTGCGAGCTATGCATCAGGGGCAGGGAATGAAAAATTTGGAGGCAAGTATCAATCTTTATGATGATACCATGACAATTGATAATTTTGCTATAACTTTGCCAGGAAATACAGATTTTAAGGCTAAGGGCGTTGTTTATCCTTCGGAAGGGGAGTTGTATTATCAGTTTGATACAGAGGCAACATCGGAAGATTTGATGCAAACCCTGAACTGGCTCGGTATTGCGCCTAAAACATCTATTAGTTCGGTTTATAAGAAATTGGATGCAAAAGCAAAAATTGCAGGAAATTTTGATAAAATACAAATATCGCCGTACAATTTGACCCTTGATAAGAGCGTGCTGTCCGGTGAAGCCGGAATAATATTGGGCGATAGAAAAGATATGATGATAGTGATTAATGCTGATAGTTTGAATCTTGATAATTATATCAGTTCATTGCCTGAAGAAGAGAAAAATAAAAGTTTTAGCGATAGAATGAATTATCGTTTTGTTAAGCTGGCAATGTTGAATGATTTTGATTTAATATTAGATGTAAAGTCCAATTTGATTATATACGAAGCGACACCTTTTGAAAAGGTGGAGTTTAAAGGAAATTTGCTTAATGGCTCAATAACCGTAGAAAAACTTAATATAGGGCAGGTTGCTGATACGGCGATTGAATTGAGTGGTAAAGTTTCCGGTTTTGGAATAACTCCAGAGGTTACTGATTTACAATACTTGGTTTCAAGTAAAAATGTAGCAACTTTTATTGATAAGTTTGGTTTTGATGTGCCTAAATTAGATTATAAAAAGTTTGGTACAATGTCTTTATCCGGAGCTGTTAATGGTGGATTTAATAATATGGCATTGAATACAAAACTTGATTTGGGGCGGTTGGAACTTAGCTATAAAGGGACAGTGGTAAAAGGTGATATAAGTACAGATTATAATGCTGACATAGAGGTAAAACACCCCGATTTTACTACGATGATTGCGGAATTTGGTGCTGATTACGAGCCTGCAGTTAAGGCATTAGGTCCTTTTAATGCAAAGTTTAATTTGTCAGGAAATTCTAGTGCTGCAGCAATCAATAATCTGGAAACCAATATTGGTTATACTGCTGCTTCTGGCCATCTGAATTATGAAAAAATGGGTGAGAGATTAGGTTTTATCGGTAACTTGACTATCAATAAGTTAGAACTTGATAAATTTGTTCCGCAAACAAAGACATCTTTAATATCCGCTCCTCAACAGAATTTGGACATATCATTCTTGCCGAAGCCGTTTTGGAGCAAAGACAAAATTGATTATGCTCCTTATAACAAGATTAATTTGAAAACTTCGCTGGATATTGCTGAATTATCTTATAAAAATCATATGTTTAATAATGTTAAGGCAGATTTTGAAACAACCGAAAATACAATTAATGTAATGAACTTTGTCGCTTCATACAATGAAACACCTGTGAACGGTGCAGTTACTTTGTATACGGCAAAAGACCCTACCGTAACAATTAGTGGTAGTATACCAGAAGCAAAGGCGGAGAATTTTACTTTAGGAGGAAAAGTCTTTGGAATAAGGAGCGGTAAATTTAGTACTCGTTTTGATTTGAGTTCAAAAGCGGACAGCGAAGAAAGTTTTATTGATAATCTTAAAGGAAAAGTTGAATTTAATGCAGCTGTTGCAGATGTAAGCGGTATAAATCTTGGCACAATATATAATGATTTGGTAAGTCGTAATAAATCTGATGGCTTATCAGAGGTGGTAAAATCAAATGTCGCTTCAGGAAATACGTTGTTTGATAAAGTATCGTCAAGAATAATCGTGGAAGATGGCAAATTCAGTCTGGCTAACACTTTAATGCAAAATCGCAATGTAAATGTAAATGTTTCGGCTGAAGGAAATTTGAATGATTGGACATTAGATGCAATCTTGAATGTGAAATATAATGAACCAAAATATTTACCTGAGTTTACGGTAATGCTGAAAAACAGTATGGATAAACCTGATGTGGACATTAATATTGACGGATTGCTTAAATTATATCAGGCCAGAGAAGAACAAATGAAAGAAGCTAAAGAGGCGGCAGTAGAGGCTGAAATGAATTATTGGAAGGGGTTGGTTAACGAACAACGCAAAACTGCCGATGACTTAGTGTTGAGTACCAGAGAAAAATTGGAAAAAGATATACAAGATAAAATGAGCAAAGCAATTAATCCGGAAAATGTAAATAAGTATAATGTGCTGATACAAGATATTGCTAATACTTTAGCCGAATTGATTAATGTAGTTGATAGTACGGAAAATGAAAAATTTGACAGCAACACTGTGGAAAAATTAAAGGCAGCTAATCAAAAGGCAATAAAACAGATTGAAATTTACTCGGGCCGTCGGGATGAAATTTATAAGGCGGATTTGTTAAAGCAAAATGACAAAGAGTATGCAAAAGTTGTTGAAGTTCATAATGCGCTAAAACAGGTCTTGTTTGGTTATAATGCAAAACTTGATGCCTATAATGAAAGATTAAGCAAATCTTTGAGCGAATACAAAACTGATAATGACACACAGTTTGTTATGCTTAAACAAGATATAGACAATGCCGTTAAAAATTTAGAAAAGTTGAATGAAGATACACAGAATAACCAAAATTTTGATAAAAATAAGGTGTCTAGCGTTGATTTGCAAAAACGCAATGAAGAATTAGTTGGTGTCTTTAAGCAGATGCAAAGCGGTGTTGAAGAAATTAATGAGAAAATTAAAAAGTTGGATGATTATGTCGAGCCTAAAATTAAGGCGGCTGAGCAAAAATATTATGAAGAAGTGCAGAAAAAAGAAGATGAAAGAATACTAAAAGAAAATACCGGCAGTATAAGTGTTAAAAAAACCGGTCAGACTTATACCGTTACAAGAGATTTGGAAGATATAAAAGAAGTTAGGGAACAAATAAGCAATGAAGAGGTGAAAGTACTTGATTTTTCAAGAGAAAAGGCTGATGTTCCGCAAACAAAAAACATGAGAAAAGAAAATATTATAAAAAAAGGTCGGAATAGTCGATGAAAATAGCTTGAGGAATAGGTTTTTTGTGTTATATATAAGGGCATGAAATTAACCTTATTATTCGGAGTTTATTTACAATGAAAAGACCTGAAGTATGTATTTTGCCGGTAGCCGGTTTGTCTACCAGAAACTTGCCTGCAACTAAAGTCTTGCATAAGGGGTTCTTAACTTTGCATAACAAGCCTATTATTCAATATGCGGTTAATGCTTGTGCAGAGATTGGAATCAAAGAGATTGTTTTTATTTACAGTGATCAGTCTTGCAAGGATTTGTTTGAGAAATACTTTGCACCGTGTCCATGGTTGGAGCAGCATCTTAAAGAAAAAAATAAGCTTGAAATTTTGCAAGATTTATTGGCGGTAATTCCTCAAGGAATGAAATTTTCTTTTGCCGAACAAAAAGAGCCATTGGGCAATGGACACGCTATATTGATGTCCAAAGAAATCGTTGGTGATAGAGATTTTGTTGTTATGTGGCCAGATGATGTGTATATTAATTTCCATGGCGCCGGAATCTTATCACAGCTTTTGGAGGTTTATGAAAAAGAAGGCGGTATGGTTGAGAATATTATGGAATTGCCTCGTGAGCAATTAGTGCGTTATGGTGTCTTGTCAGGTGCGGTAAGAGAAGGTAGAATCGTTCATGCAAAGGGCAAAATTGAGAAACCCGCATTGGAAGATGTTCCGTCTAATTATGCCAGCATGGGTCCATACATTTTGCCTAATGAAATCATGGATATTTTGCCTGAAGTTAAAAAAGGAAATAATGGTGAAATTAACTTGGCCGATGCAATGGGATTGGCTGCCGAAAGAGGTATGAAACTTACCGGTGTTTTGTGTGAGGCAACAAGATTTGATTGCGGAACAAACAGAGATTTGGCAAAGTCTAATCTTAAGCTGTCTTTGATGGAAGATCCTGAGTTGCGAGCATATTGCGCTGATTTGCTCAATACCATATTGGTATAAGGTTGCTAAAAGTTGAAGAGAGTATCGTCTATTGTAGGCGGTACTCTCTTTTTTGTGTAAAAAATGCTTGCATTTAAAGAAAATATTGTTTATGTTGCCATCAACTTGTGAGAGTCGGAAAGGGCTTTCTTGAGGAGTGCGGGTATGTATGAAGGTAGTATCCGCTTGTAGAGTTTTATCCGGTCTGCCCGTCAGGCCACAGAAATTTGAAAGGAAAATGCCATGAGACATGGAATGAAACACAGAAAACTTAACATGGACACCAATGCTCGCAGAGCTTTGTATTCTAACTTGACTGCAGCTGTTTTGACCCATGAACAGATTAAAGTTACTTTGCCCAGAGCTAAAGAATTGAGAACTTTTGTTGATAACATGATTACTTTGGGTAAAAAAGGTCAGTTGAACAATCGTCGTCAGGCATTGGCTTTCTTGCGTGACAACGAAGTTGTAGCTAAGTTGTTCTCTACTTTGGCCGAAAGATACAAAAATCGTAACGGTGGTTATACCAGAGTATTGCGTGCCGGTTACCGTTATGGCGATTGTGCTGAGATGGCTATCGTTGAATTGGTTGATCGCGATGTTAATGCCAAAGGTTTGAAAGATTTGGCTAGAGTTGCTGCTGAAAAGGCTGCTTTAGAAGCTGCTGAGAAAGAAGCTAACGCAGAAGTTGCTAAAGAAGAAAAGAAAGCAGAAAAGAAATCTAAAAAAACTGAGAAAAAAGACGCTGAATAATTTTTAGGTTCTTTATAGTTTACCCCCTCATCACAAGAATGATGAGGGGGTTTATTGTGTGTTGATGTCGTGAGCAATTCATAGTTGGGTTATCGGTCTTGGTGTTTTCTGGTGCCAATCAAATAGGATTAAATTTGTGGAGTATGATTAAAAAAATAATTGTCTGGCGGTGAGATTATAAGTTTGAGAAAGGTAGTGCCATTTGAATTAGTTTAGCTTAGAAAAGTAGTTAAATATGGTGTAGCGGTTATTGGTGCTTATAGATAAAAAATCCCCCCGAGAGATGTTTCTCAGGAGGATTTTTATATTAATCTACATTTAATTTGCCAGTATAGATAAATATGTTGGCTGAATAGTTTGGCGGACGCGATTCAGAGCCAGTTGTTTCAAAATATATTGTACCACCTTCAGCCATATTTGGTGAATTTACATATTCAAAATCGCCTCCTTTTCCTTTATTTTGGTCGCACTGTTTTTTTATAATGTTTCCATCATAATATGTGTGGCTATGGGTTTTAAGGCGATCCGGTTGTGCAGTTTTGTAGTTCGAGGATGAGTAAATACCTAGGCTTCTTGACTTGCCTTTTAGTCTTAAAAACATTCCTTGGTAGTTTGGAAGCACAGCATAGTTAAATGTGCCAGTAAAACCTGCACTGCGCAAAATATCTGCTAATTCTGAGTTGTTGTATTTGGCTAATGAAGCGTTGCCCAGTGATCTACCATTGCAGAGCAACCAACCGTCATGATCATCGGTCTGTAAGGAAAACTTTATTTCTCCGGCTTGAGCTTCCATATCACACATTACTGCAGTTTTATCAAATGGACATACAACGTAATCACCGGGGCAATCGGATATGGTGTCATTGTAGCCAAAAAATGAGCATTTTTGCAAGGTCTGCGATAATGCTGCCTGTTTTTCGTTCCACACAAAAGGTGTGTATGTATAAAAATAACCATCAACCGCATAATTTACAGGAGCAGTCTCACTGTCATTACCACCAATTCCTGTTGTCGATGTGTATAATGGTTTATCATAAACACTGCCATCATATTCTTTTTGGCAATAGGCTTTGTATCCACCGCCGCCGGCGTTTCTTCTTTTTCCTAGATATGCGGATCCTTTTGCAACAGTTACACCGTTATGTGTGTGGCTTTTGTATGTGCTAGTTGTGTTTATGGTGTTAACATATGTTGCACATTTGGTAAGTGAATAATTATTTTTTTGTGCTCCAACAATGAACAGTGCACTGTAGTCGTTATTGGCACTGTTTGAGGCGTTATTAGCTTTTGTCCAGAAACTGTTGACATTACCTATGGCAAATTTGAAATCATCTTTATATGCTTCTTCATCACAAGTTTTAAAGTTGGTGTCAAAGGGACAAGAAACAAAATTGCCGGGACATCCGTTGTGGATATAGCCATAGGAGGTGCATGTAGTATTGGGCTTTGGGGCGCAATCTATTGCTTTGGTTTGGCAAGGAAGAAGTATAGCTAAACCTAAAAATGTTAAATATATCTTTTTCATTTCTATCTCCTTCTTTATTTTTTAGCTGGTTCACCGGCATAGATGTATGGATATAATCCCACTCTCATAGGGCAGGTCTCGTTACTGCCACTGGCATCCATTCTGGCTCTGCCTGTAGAGGGTTTTATAATATCTGAAGATCCGTTCCATGTACCATCACCTTCTTTTACGCGGGTAACATTGAAATAGTGACTTATGTAGGAATGATTGTGTGCTTTTACATCACTTTCTTGGATAGTATAGAATGTTGAATTTGCTGTGTATGTTGTACCACCAACTCGTTGGCTTCCAGCCCCTCTTAAAAACACGCCGATGTAGTTGGGGAGTTTGTATCCGCTGTTTCCAAATTTTTGCCCGATTAAATTTTTTAATTCACTGTATTTTGTAGCATCGTATGTTGAGCCATCACACAGTAGCCAGCCTTTGTTGGCGGTGGCTGATTTGGTGTATTTAATATCGCCGACTTTGGCCATGCGGTCGCATTTGATGTAATTCGGATCTAACGGACAACTAAAATATTTATCATAACACTTCCATGAGTCAGTTTTTTTCGTGGTGTATTTTAAATCAGCGCATGAAGGTGGAGTGGAGGCCGGTACTTGGGCAGCACTTGTTTCTTTTAGAGACAATATTATGGAGCACATTGCACTTATTACAAACAATGTGTTCTTGATGTTAATTGTGTTTTTTATGAATGCAATCATGGAGGAGCCTCCGCTTAAAATTAGTTTTAATATCTGTTTTATATACTGAATATATTAAAAAATAATAAAAAACTTGTATTTTTGTTTTGTATATTTTTATTAGTTTTGGACTAATTTCCCTGAGTATATGTATATAAAGGCCGCAAAATTGGGTGGACGAGTAGTGGTCGTGATTTCATCAGGTTCGGTTCTGCCTCCTATTGCACTTGTTCTATCTGGTGAGATGGCTGTAGGGACGCTATATGGTTTTGTCATGTCATTACCATCGTTTTGTCCGCAAGTTCTATCTCCGTCAAATTTACTTACGTTAAAATTAACGGTGTGTGTATGTCCTGAAATTCCATCATATTGTCTTGTTGCATAGCTGGTTGCTGATTTGTAAGATGTATTGTAAGGGCTGGTTCCCTTCATGCGAAGGAACTCGCCTTGATAGTTTGGAAGATTGGCTCCGAATCCATTGTTGCTAAGTATGGTTTTTAATTCGGAATTCGCATATTTTCCGCCATCTATTGAGGCAAGCCTCCTTCCGTCACATAGTAGCCATCCATTATGATCACCGGAAGTGCCTTCGAATTTTAATGAAAATTTTATTTCTCCGGCTTTGGCTTGCATATCGCACATTACCGCAGCATCGTCAAAAGGACAGGTGATATAACTACCGGGGCAGTCTGAGGCTTTGTTCTTGTACCCTAGAGTTGTGCATGACGGTTTGCTGGAGGGAATTGTTGCCTGAGTTGTTTTTTCGTTGAAGGGATACGAATAGAAATATCCATCGACAGCAAAGTTACCGGGTCTGGTTTCTGAAGTCGTGGCTTTTGTACCAGTGGCGGTAGTGGAGATTGTGTTTTCAGTATGTTTGAAATTGGAGGTGTCTGAACAAAATGATTTAAATGCGCTGCCACTAGCTTTTTCTCGGCTTAAATTAGCAAGAGTTAGCCAATAATAGGTGCTAGATTCGCTTTTATGGGAGTGTTTGCCGACAGTTGGATTGGCGTAGGAATTTACTGATGTGCCACAATAATTTGAGGATGAGGCCACACCAACAATAAATGCTCCGCTGTAATTGGGATAGTGAGTGGAAGAGTTGGCTTGGTTCCAGCCATTTCCGCCGCTGTTTATCGCAAATTTAAAGTCTTTACTCAAAGCTTCGTTGTCGCATTGTTTGAGAGAGGTGTCGAACGGGCAAGCGACGTATTCTCCGGGACAGGATGTGTATTTGTAGTTGTAACTAGAACATTGCGGCGGAGTTTGTTTACAGCTCAATGCTTGCGATTGCAGAGGAATTGTTAGAGTAAAGATGAGACTGAAAAGTGCTATATTGTATTGTGTCATGGTAGCTCTCCCTGTCTATTGGGTTCCGGCATAAATAAATGGGTACAATCCTATACGGAACGGGCATGTATCAGTACCGCTATTGTTGCTGATTGTTGGTTGGCCAGTAACCAGACGAGTTACATTAGTTGAACCTCCCCAGTTTCCTTCGTGTTTGCCATATCCTTGAAACTGGTAGATGGGAAAGGAGTGAGTATGGCTTCCTACTCTACCTGTTTGGAGAGGCGAAGTTTTAGTGTTACTGTCTTTACTGTTATAAGAGGAGGTCCCGAATCCGCTGAGAAATGTGCCAAGATAGTTGGGGAGTACAGCAACCTGCTCGGTTTGTTGTCCGGTAGAACTGCCAGGGAGTTTTATTACGAGAGGAACAGAGAAGCCTCTTTCAATAAGAATGGCACTTAGCTTGCTCCCTATCGGTACAAGTAAACTCGTTTCATTTCGGGTTTGTCGTCCATTGCATAGGTACCATCCATCGTGGTCATAACTCTTTTCTGAGTATTTTATATCTCCAATTTCGGCCATTTCATCGCATTTTATATATGAGGAATTTAGCGGACAAGTGAAGTATTTGTTGTGACAATCCTCTGGCTCAAGAGTGTTACTGTATCCTAGTTTGCCACAACCAGGTTCGGTCGATGCTGGTGTCGTAGCGGCAAATGTGGGAATTGAATACATAAGAAAACCTGCGGTGCACAAAGTCGCTACAGCTTTAGGCATAAAACCTTTTGTGTAAATTATTTTAACAAATTGTCCAATCATGATATGAAATCCCTTTTTGGATGATTAACATTTCTAAATGATATAATCGTATTTGTATATATAACTAGTTAAGAAAGTCATAACTGTGTTAAATAATTATTGTATATTGTATCATAAATGGCGTTAAAAGACAATACCGTAGCCATGTCTATATGGTTACGGTATTGTTAAATTTTTTTGCGACAGAGAATCGGAAAAGTGCTTGAAATATATTTTTTTTGTGGTAAATACTTCGCGTGTTTAAACTGTAATAATGCATTATTATTTGTCTGCGGCCTTTCGAGGAAGCACAACGCTTTCGGGGTGATTGGCCTTATAAAAGAATCGCTTTTTTACTTTAATTTTTTATTGATGTTTTAACCTCTTGCGAACGGGGCGGGGCACTCTTTGTGTCAACAGTATTGTCGCAAGATTTTATTTGTGTAGAAGGATTGAGATAACATGAAAGAATCTTATACGAGCAAAAGACGTGTAAGAAGAAACTTTGGTCGAATCGACGCTGTTGCCGATATGCCGAGTTTAATCGAAGTGCAAACCGGATCTTATAATAATTTTATTCAGGCCGAGGGTGCCGAAAAATGTGAGTTCGGTTTGGAAGAAGTTTTTAAATCTATTTTCCCAATCAGAGACTTTTCCGGTAACGGTGAACTCGAATTCGTTAAATATGAACTCGAAACTCCGAAATATGATGTCGACGAATGTATTAAAAGAGATATGACTTTCGCCGCTCCGGTTAAGGCTACTTTGCGTTTGGTCGTTTGGGATACCGACGAAGCTACCGGTGCTAAGTCTATCCACGACATTAAAGAGCAAGATGTTTATATGGGTGATATCCCGTTGATGACCGAAAAAGGTACTTTTATCTTTAATGGTACCGAGCGCGTTGTCGTTTCACAAATGCACCGTTCTCCGGGTGTGTTCTTTGACCATGATAAAGGTAAGACCGTTGCTTCGGGTAAATATTTGTTTGCCGCCCGTATTATTCCTTATCGCGGTTCTTGGCTCGATTTTGAATTTGATGCCAAAGACTTGGTTTATGCCCGTATCGACCGCAGAAGAAAATTGCCGGTAACTTCGGTTTTGTATTCTTTGTATTCTAAAGAAACCGAAGAGAAAATCGCTCAGCTCAAAAAAGAAGGTAAACACATTGACAGAGCTGATGTTAAGGGTATGGATAAAGAAGAAATCCTTAACTATTTCTACGATGTTGACACATTTGAAGCCGTTAAGAAAGATTGGAAAGTTAAGTTTGAACCTTCCAGAATGAAAGGTGTTAAGTTTGATTTTGATTTGGTTAATGCCGAGACCGGTAAAACCGTTTGGGAAGCCGGAAAAAAATTAACTTCTCGTTCGGCTCAAAAATTGGCCGATGATGGCTTGGAATATTATAAATTGGCTCATGATAAAGTTTTGGGCAAATTCTTGGCAACCAATGTAGTTGTTGCTAAAACCGGTGAAGTTTTGGCCGAAGCAGGTGATGAAATTACCGAAGAATTGCTCGAAAAATTGGCCGCAAACAAAATCAATGTAATTAAAACTTTGTTTATTGACGGTATTAATGTTGGTCCTTATATCCGCAATACTTTGGCTATAGATAAAAATTCTTGCCGCGAAGAGGCTTTGTTGGATATTTACCGCGTTATGCGTCCCGGTGATCCTCCGACATATGAAGCTGCCGATGCTTTGTTCAAAGGATTGTTCTTTGATAAAGATCGTTATGATTTGTCTTCAGTCGGCCGTGTTAAAATGAACATTGCTTTGGATATTCCGTTTGAAGATGCTCCCGATACTTTGGGTACTTTGCGTAAAGACGATATTTTGCGTATT
The DNA here is from genome assembly GCA_949297185.1 of uncultured Pseudomonadota bacterium. Lineage (GTDB taxonomy): Bacteria > Pseudomonadota > Alphaproteobacteria > RF32 > CAG-239 > CAZU01. The sequence continues at coordinate 24,524 of CASFRM010000004.1, read as the reverse complement.
GTTAAGCGCATGGTCGAATTGCGTGACGGTAAAGGCGAAGTTGATGATATTGACCACTTGGGTAACCGTCGTGTTCGCTCGGTCGGCGAATTGATGGAAAATCAATATCGTATGGGTCTTTTGCGTATGGAAAGAGCTATTCGCGAAAGAATGTCTTCTGAGAACTTGAACAATGTTAAACCGCAAGATTTGGTTAACGCTAAACCGATTGCTTCGGTTATCAGAGAGTTCTTCGGTTCTTCACAATTGTCTCAATTTATGGATCAGAACAACCCGTTGTCGGAGATTACTCACAAACGTCGTTTGTCTGCTTTGGGTCCCGGTGGTTTGAGCCGTGATCGTGCAGGATTTGAGGTGCGCGACGTGCACCCGACACACTATGGTCGTATCTGCCCGATTGAAACTCCCGAAGGTCCGAACATCGGTTTGATTAACTCATTGTCTACTTATGCCAGAATTAATAAATACGGCTTTATTGAATGTCCGTATCGTAAGGTGGTTGACGGGGTTGTTACTTCTGAGGTGGTATATCTCTCGGCTAACGAAGAAGGTAAGTTCATTATCGCCGAAGCTAATGCTAAGGTTAAAGATGACGGACACTTTGTCGATGTTTTGGTTGCCTGCCGTAAAGCAGGTGAATTTGAGTATGCCAAACCGGAAGAAATTAACTTTATCGATGTTTCGCCAAAACAGTTGGTTTCGGTTGCTACCGCTTTGATTCCGTTCTTGGAAAACGACGATGCTAACCGTGCGTTGATGGGTTCTAACATGCAACGCCAAGGCGTGCCTTTGTTGCGTTCGGAAGCTCCACTGGTTGGTACCGGTGTTGAAGCTACCGTTGCTAAAGATTCAGGTGCAACAGTGGTTTGTAAGTCTGACGGTATTGTCGACGCCGTTGATGCTAACCGTATCGTGGTTCGTTCTAAAGATGAACATGCAGCAAATGCCGGTGTTGAAATCTATCGTTTGCAGAAATTCCGTCGTTCTAACCAAAATACCTGCATTAACCAAGTTCCGTTGGTTAAGGTCGGTGATGAAGTTAAGGCCGGTGATATTATGGCCGACGGTCAATGCACCGATATGGGTGAGTTGGCTTTGGGTAAGAACGTTTTGGTTGCTTTCATGCCTTGGAACGGTTTGAACTACGAAGATGCTATCTTGTTGTCAGAGAGAATTTCGCGTGATGATGTCTTTACCTCTTTGCATATTGAAGAATTTGAGGTTATGGCTCGCGATACCAAACTCGGACAAGAAGAAATTACCCGCGACATCCCCAATGTCGGTGAAGATGCTTTGCGTAACCTTGACGAGGCCGGTATTGTTTATATCGGTGCCGAAGTTAAGGCCGGTGATATCTTGGTTGGTAAGGTAACTCCGAAGGGTGAATCTCCGGTTACTCCGGAAGAAAAACTCTTGCGAGCAATCTTTGGCGAAAAAGCTTCTGATGTTCGTGATACTTCTTTGAGAGTTCAACCGGGTATTGAAGGTATTGTCGTTGATGTTCATGTCTTCTCTCGTAGAGGCGTTGAAAAAGACGAAAGAGCTTTGTCTATCGAACAGCAAGAAATTTCACAATTGGCTAAAGACCGCGATGATGAAATTGCCATCATTCGCCGCAATGTCGAAGCTCGTTTGAAATCTATGCTTAACGGTCAGACAGTAGTTGATGCTCCGAAAGGTACCATTGCTAAAAATGCAACCATCAGCGAAAAAGATTTGGATAACATTCCTTCTTCACAATGGCGTAAAATCGTGGTAAAAGACGAAGCCGTTATGGCCAATGTTGAAGAATTGTTGGCCGCTTTTGACGCCAGAGTTGAAAAAGTTCAGAAACACTTTGATGACAAAGTTGAGAAAGTTCAACGAGGTGATGATTTGTTGCCGGGCGTTTTGAAGATGGTTAAAGTTTTCATTGCTACCAAGAGAAAAATTCAATCAGGCGATAAAATTGCCGGTCGTCACGGTAACAAAGGTACTATTTCGCGCGTATTGCCGTTGCAAGATATGCCTTATATGGAAGACGGTACTCCGGTTGATATCGTGTTGAACCCCTTGGGTGTGCCTTCTCGTATGAACGTGGGACAAATTTTGGAAACTCACTTGGGTTGGGCCGCTAAAGAACTCGGTCGTCAAGTTAATGAATTGTGGGAACAAGTCAAAGCCGGTCAGAAATCGGAAAAAGACTTGCGAGCTAAATTGAAAGAAGTATATGGCGAAAAGCAATATAAACGCGAAATCGAACATATGACTTCGGAAGATTTGGACTTGATGATCCCGAATTTGAAAAACGGTATCCCGATGGCTACTCCGGTATTTGACGGTGCTACAGGTGATGACATCAACAATATGTTGTCAATGGCCGGTTTACCGACATCTGGTCAAATCGATCTTTATGATGGTCGTACAGGTGAAAAATTTGACCGTAAAGTTACGGTTGGTATCATTTATATGATTAAACTGCACCATATCGTCGATGAAAAAATGCACGCTCGTTCGGTTGGTCCTTACAGCTTGGTTACTCAACAACCTTTGGGTGGTAAGGCTCAATTCGGCGGACAACGTTTCGGTGAAATGGAAGTGTGGGCTTTGCAAGCTTACGGTGCCGCTTATACCTTGCAAGAAATGCTTACCGTTAAGTCTGATGATGTTAACGGTCGTACCAAGGTTTATGAGGCCATCGTCAGAGGCGAGGATTCATTCGAATCCGGCATTCCGGAGTCATTTAATGTATTGACTAAGGAAATTAAGTCTTTGTGCTTGAATGTCGAATTGTTGAACGAAGAAATTTAAGGGATAAGGAGTTTTTATAATATGAATGATATTACAAAATATTTTGGTCAACAGGTATCAGCTGAAGCTTTTGATCAAATCAGAATTTCTATTGCTTCTCCCGAACAAATTCGTTCTTGGTCGTATGGTGAAGTAAAGAAACCTGAAACCATTAACTATCGTACTTTCAAACCGGAAAGAGACGGTTTGTTCTGTGCTCGTATTTTTGGTCCGGTTAAAGACTATGAATGCTTGTGCGGTAAGTACAAAAGAATGAAATATCGCGGTATCGTTTGCGAAAAGTGCGGTGTTGAAGTTACTCTTTCTAAGGTAAGACGCGAAAGAATGGGACATATTGAGTTGGCCGCTCCGGTTGCTCATATCTGGTTCTTGAAGTCTTTGCCGAGCCGTATCTCGATGTTGACCGATATTCCGATGAAAGCTTTGGAAAAAGTATTGTACTTTGAAAGCTATATCGTTATTGAGCCGGGTTTAACACCGCTTTCGGTTAATGAACTTTTGACCGAAGATCAATATCAAGAGGCTATCGATGAGTACGGCGAGGAAGCTTTCCGTGCCGGTATCGGTGCCGAGGCTTTGAAAGAAATTTTGGCTTCGATTGATTTGCAGGCCGAAAAAGAAGCTATCAGAGCCGAGCTTAAAGACAATGCTTCGGAAGCTAAACGCAAAAAATTGGTTAAGCGCTTGAAGATTATTGAATCTTTCATTGATTCAAATACCAAGCCGGAATGGATGATTTTGGATGTATTGCCGGTTATTCCGCCAGAGTTGCGTCCGTTGGTTCCGCTTGATGGCGGCCGCTTTGCAACTTCGGATTTGAACGATTTGTATCGTCGTGTTATTAACCGTAACAATCGTTTGAAGAGATTAATCGAATTGCATGCTCCGGATATCATCATCCGTAACGAAAAGAGAATGTTGCAAGAATCTGTTGATGCCTTGTTTGATAACGGCCGCAGAGCTCGTGCCATCACAGGTACCAACAAACGTCCGTTGAAGTCTTTGTCTGATATGCTCAAAGGTAAACAAGGTCGTTTCCGTCAGAACTTGCTTGGTAAACGTGTTGACTATTCAGGTCGTTCGGTTATTACCGTTGGTCCAGAATTGAAGTTGCAACAATGCGGTTTGCCTAAGAAAATGGCTTTGGAATTGTTTAAGCCTTTCGTGTATGCCAAATTGGAACTCTACGGTCACGCTACTACCATTAAGGCCGCTAAGAGAATGGTTGAAAAAGAAAGACCGGAAGTTTGGGATATCTTGGAAGAAGTTATCAGAGAGCATCCGGTACTCTTGAACCGTGCTCCGACTTTGCACCGCTTGGGTATTCAAGCTTTTGAACCGGTTTTGGTCGAAGGCAAAGCTATTCACTTGCACCCGCTCGTTTGTACCGCGTTCAACGCCGACTTCGATGGTGACCAAATGGCCGTTCACGTTCCGTTGTCAATCGAGGCTCAGTTGGAAGCTCGCGTTTTGATGATGTCTACCAACAATATTTTGTCGCCGGCTTCCGGTAAACCGATTATCGTGCCGACACAAGATATGGTCTTGGGTATCTACTATTTGACATACGAAGCCGAAGGTATGAACGGTGAGGGAATGATTTTCTCTGACTTTAATGAAGTTCAATTGGCTTTGAATGAAAAAGTAGTTGACTTGCACGCTAAAATTAAATGCCGTATGGAATATGTTGATGATGAGGGCAATACCAAATATGGTTTGGTTGAAACAACTCCGGGCCGTATCTTGGTTTCTGAAGTTTTGCCCAAGCACAAAAATGTTCCGTTCTCTTTGGTTAACAGATTGTTGCGTAAAAAAGAAATCGGAGAAATCATCGACATTATTTATCGTCACTGCGGACAAAAAGAAACTTGTATGTTCGTTGATAAAATCATGACCTTAGGATTTACCAATGCTTGTAAAGCAGGTATTTCGTTCGGTAAAGATGATTTGATTGTTCCTGAGGCAAAGAAAGCTTTGATTGCTGAAACCGAGGCTCAAGTTAAAGAGTTTGAGGAACAGTATCAAAACGGTTTGATTACCAAAGGTGAAAAATATAACAAAGTGGTCGATATTTGGGCTGCTTGTACCGATAAGATTGCCGACGAAATGATGAAAAACATTTCAAAAACCGAGCATGGTTATATTAACTCTGTTTACATGATGGCTCACTCCGGTGCGCGTGGTTCGGCTGCACAAATGCGTCAGTTGGCCGGGATGCGTGGTTTGATGGCTAAGCCGTCCGGTGAAATTATCGAACAACCGATTATTTCAAACTTTAAAGAAGGTTTGACAGTGTCTGAGTACTTTAACTCAACCCACGGCGCTCGTAAAGGTTTGGCCGATACCGCTTTGAAGACCGCTAACTCCGGTTACTTAACTCGTCGTTTGGTCGATGTGGCTCAAGATGTGGTTGTAACCGAGACTAACTGCGGTACCGAGAGGGGTATTATCGTACGTCCGGTGGTTGATGGCGGTAATGTTATCGTTTCTATCGGTGAACGCATTTTAGGTCGTACAATCCAAGAAGACATTCTACACCCCGAAACCGGTGAGGTTTTGGTTAAGAAAGGCAAACTCATTGATGAAAATGATGTCGATGTAGTTGAAGCCGCAGGTGTTGAACAGGTTAAAATCCGTTCGGTATTGACTTGTGAATCCAAACATGGTGTTTGTGCGGCTTGTTATGGTCGCGATTTGGCCAGAGGTACTCCGGTTAATGTCGGTGAAGCTGTCGGTGTTATTGCCGCTCAGTCAATCGGTGAGCCCGGTACTCAGTTGACCATGAGAACCTTCCACATCGGTGGTGCGGCACAAAAAGGTGCCGAGCAGGCTTCGGTTGAAGTTCCGTTCGCCGGTGTGATGAAATTGGATAATGCACATATCGTTGTTAACTCGGAAGGTCATGGCTTGGTATTGTCTCGTAACTGTGAAATCGTTATCGTTGATAATAACGGTCGTGAAAAATCTCGTCACAGCATTCCTTATGGTACCAAACTTTTGGTTGCCGAAGGCGATAAGGTTAAAAAAGGCCAGAAGATTGCTGAGTGGGATCCGTTTACCGTTCCGGTTATTACCGAAAAAGCAGGTACAGTTGAATTGGTTGACTTGATTAACAATGTTTCGGTTAAGGAAGTTACCGACGAAACAACCGGTATCGTTTCTAAAACGGTTATTGATTGGCGTTCTAATTCGGCAAGTGCCGGTTTGAAACCCAGCATCGTTTTGAAAGATGCCAAAGGTAAACCTGTTACTTTTGATAACGGTAAAGAAGTTTGCTACTATATGTCGGCTGATGCTATTTTGTCGGTTGACAATGGCTCGGAAGTTAAGGTCGGTGATGTTATCGCAAGAATTCCGAGAGAATCTTCAAAAACCAAAGATATTACCGGTGGTTTGCCGCGTGTTGCCGAGTTGTTTGAAGCCAGAAGACCTAAAGATCCGGCTATCATTTCCGATATTGACGGTATGGTCGAATTTGGTAAAGACTACAAGGCTAAACAACGTATTACCGTTGTTCCGGCTAAAGGTAATCCGGTTGAATATTTGATACCCAAAGGACGCCACTTGGTTGTTCAAGAAGGTGATATCGTTAAGAAGGGTGATGCCTTGGTTGACGGTACTCCGGCTCCGCATGATATTTTGCGAGTTTTGGGTGTTGAAAAATTGGCCGAATACTTGGTTAAAGAAGTACAAGATGTATATCGTTTGCAAGGTGTTAAAATCAACGATAAGCACATTGAAGTGATTGTTTCGCAAATGTTGCGTAAAGTTGAGATTACCAATCCGGGTGATACCACATTCTTGGTTGGCGAACAGGTTGATGCCGATGAGTTTGAAGCTAAGAATGCTAAAGTTATCGAAGCTGGTGAAACTCCGGCTGAGGCAACTCCGGTACTTTTGGGTATTACAAAAGCAAGCTTGCAGACCAAGTCATTCATTTCGGCTGCTTCGTTCCAAGAGACGACTCGTGTCTTGACCGAGGCTGCTGTTGAAGGCAAAGTCGATGATTTGAGAGGCTTGAAAGAAAATGTTATCGTCGGTCGTTTGATTCCGGCCGGTACCGGTACGGTCTTGAGAGCTTTGAAGAAAGTTGCAGCTCAAAACGACAAGGAAATTCAATCCTTGAAGGAAGAGGCTCAGCAACAAGCTCTGACTGATGCCAAAACTGCCGAATAAAAAGGCTTAGGAGTAAAAAACCTCCGTTCGCAAGAACGGGGGTTTTTTGTTGACAATAGAAAGCTTTGTGATATTTTTAGGGCAACTAATGATTATTGTTAAACAATTAAAAAATATGCCTATGGAGTATTATTGGATTTTGGTTATCGCCTTATTGGCGGTAGTGATAGTTTTTCTGATGTTAATATTTAGAGATTGGTTTGTCTCTAGAATGTTTAAGGCTGAAAAAGAGAAAATTGAGCAGGAAGAGGTTTGCAGAGAATATCTCAAAAAAGAGATTTGCAATCTTTTTTTCTTTGACGAATTAAAGGATTATGATCTTAAGCTTGAAGAGCTGCAGAAGGAACTTGCTAAATTGGAAAAATCAGCCGAGGCTGAGGATAAAATTTGGCAAGAAACCTTGAGAGAGATTATTGATTATGCTGTTAGGTTAAAGGTTAGAAGAAATTAAATCAAAAACTTTTGTGTATGACAATAACTCTGAATATGAGCTTTGAAGAGTTTCTGCTTATTATGGTACTAGCTGCGATTTGTTCTTTACTTATTACTTTTTGTTTTTATCAGATAGCTGAAGCTGTTGCATCAAAGCGCAGACAGCGTAGGTTGCAGAAAGAAGCGGAAGATATGGAACAAGAGTATCGCGAACATGTAAGAGAAATGTCTGATTTACAGTTGCAAATGCTGCATGGTGTGTTGAATAATTTTCCGTCTTATTACACCGAAAAGCAAAAGCAAATTGTAGAAGAAGAAATCAAAAAAAGAAATGTTAAACCTTAAAAACTATTGCTATGAGCGGATTGTTGATTTTGGCGTACATTTTTGTCGCCTTATTTCTAATCTTGGTGGGGAGTATGCTTTGCATAGTAATTAAGCGAAGCATAAATGAAAAGGAAAATTAATTAAGAAAGGGTTCCGTTATAAAAAAACGGAATCTTTTTTGTTTTAAAGAGAGGGCTTGAATTATCACTAAGGTGGTGTAATATCGGAGTGGCGGAAAGGTTAGAAGGGTAAAGAAGTGTTTGATTTGAAAAGGGGATTGGAAAACCTAAAAAGACACACAAAAATTGCTCCGGAAAATCCCGGCGTTTATCGAATGATAAGTGCCGAGGGTAAAGTGTTGTATGTGGGAAAAGCAAAAAATATTAAGAAGAGAATAGTTGCTTATTCACATATTAATAAATTGCCGAAACGCTTGCAACAAATGGTGGCTCAGATAGACCATATGGAATTTATTGTGGTGGATACGGAAGCTCGAGCCCTGTTGGTTGAGAATGAACTGATTAAAAAGTTTTCGCCGCCTTATAATATCTTGCTAAAAGACGATAAAACTTTTCCTTATTTGATGATTGATGAAAATTCACCGTATCCCAGATTGTCGAAATATCGCGGAGAGCGCAAAGATAAAAATCGTTATTTCGGACCGTTTGCCAATGTTTTGGCGGTTAATGCCGCAGTTGACATCTTACAAAAAGTTTTTTTGTTGAGATCATGTCGCGATAATGTGTTCAAAAACCGACAAAGGCCTTGCTTGATGTATCAAATAAAACGGTGTTCGGCTCCTTGTGTTGATAAAATATCGCAACAGGACTATAAAGAGCTGGTAAAAAAAGCAATCGCGTTTTTGGAAGGAAAAAATGCCGATATTCAAAAAGAATTATCAGCACAGATGATGGAGGCAAGTGATAGGCAAGATTTTGAAACAGCTTTGGCTATACGCGATAGAATTAGAGCTTTGAGTGCAATACAAACCAGACAAAATGTTGAATATGCCGGACTTGTTTCAACCGATATCATAGGAATTGCCGAGGAAAGTAATCTGTTTGCGGTGGAGGTGTTTTTTGTGCGTTCGGGGCAAAATTGCGGAAATGCCGTATATTTTCCTAATCAAACCGAAGGCGCCGAAAAAAGAGAGGTGCTGGAGGCGTTTTTAGGTGAGTTTTATGCCAATCACTTGCCGCCAAAAGAAATAATTATCGGTGAAGACATAGAAAATGTTGACTTTTGGCAGCAAGCTCTGCAAGCCAAGATTGTTTTACCCAAAAGCGGAAACAAATTTAAATTAAGACAGTTTGCCGAACAGAATGCCGTCGATGCAATCAGACGAAAAGTGGCTCTGGAGGCATCGGTTAAAAATAATTTGCAGGCTTTTTGCGAGAAATTCGGTTTGAAAAAAATTCCGCAGAGAATAGAGATATATGATAACTCACACAATCAGGGAAGCTTTGCCATAGGGGCAATGGTGGTGGCAACTCCGGATGGTTTTGATAAGAAAAATTACCGTACCTTTAATATAAAATATACCGAAAATACTCATGATGACTTTGCCATGATGAAAGAAGTCTTGCTCAGAAGATTTGAAAAAATGACACCGGAAAATAAGCCCGATGTCATACTGCTTGATGGCGGTCGAGGGCAGTTAAACGCCGTTTATGAGGCTTTGCAAGGCTTTAATCTTGACGGAATTGCAATTATTGCAATTTCAAAAGGTCCGGATAGAAATGCCGGTAAAGAGTTTTATCATATGAAAGACAAAGAAAGTTTTGAACTGGAATATCGGTCTCCGTTGGCCTTTTATCTGCAGAATCTGCGCGATGAAGCTCACCGCTTTGCTATCGGTACTCATCGTAAAAAAAGAGCAAAATCCATTACAAATTCGGTTATTGACGAGATAGAAGGAATTGGGCAAAAAAGAAAAACGCAGTTGCTTAGATATTTCGGCTCGCCGCAAGCTGTTAAAGAAGCATCGCTTAAAGAGTTGATGAAAATTGAAGGTATAAGCAAAAAAATAGCGGAAAAGATTTATAACTACTTCCATAATTGATTTTTATGTTTTACAATCCTTAACAAAGTTAACTTTTTGAGGACATAAAAATGTATAATCTGCCAAATATTTTAACGATTTCGAGAATCGTTGTAATTCCGGCAATCTTTTTGTCGGTATATATTACTTCTATGTGGTGGGCAATATTGGCCGCCGTATTGTTTATTATCGCTTCGATTACCGATTATTTTGACGGTTATTTGGCCAGAGCCAGAGGTGAAACTTCGGCTTTGGGTAGACTGCTCGATCCGATAGCTGATAAATTGCTGGTTACTTCGGCTTTGGTGGTTTTGTTGGCAAAGCCGGGAATGTTGGTTACCGAGCTTTCTTATATACCGATTATCATTATTTTGTGTCGTGAAATTTTGGTTTCGGGATTAAGAGAATTTTTGCGTGAGGTTAATGCCGGTTTGCCGGTTACCAGATTGGCTAAGTGGAAAACAGGCTTTCAGATGACGGCTCTATCTATGATGCTGTTGAAAGGCGTTTGGTATTGGGGTGGTATCGGCGAGATTTTGTTGTGGGTCGCCGGTGTTTTAACTTTTATTACCGGTTATCAATATTTCCAGAAAAGTTTGGATTATATCAGCAAGACCGAAAATTGCGCAAAAGTTCCGCAGATGCCGAAAATTAAATTGGTTAAACCCAAGGCTAAGTCGGCTAAGACCAAAAAAGCAACTAAGGCTAAGTCTACGAAAAAATAATTTTAGCGCAGGGGCTAGAGCCGATGGAGCAATCTCTTAAGCATATCTTGGTGGTTGACGATGATACCAGATTACGCAATTTGCTACAGCGCTTTTTGCGTGAGAACGGCTTTATGGTGTCGACTGCCAAGGATGCCGAAGAGGCCAGAATGATGATGCAGCAATATAGGTTTCATTTGCTGATTGTCGATGTGATGATGCCAAAAGAAAGCGGTCTTGATTTTTTGAGTTCGTTGCGGAAAGAAAATTCTATACCAGTAATTATGCTTACGGCAATGGGAACCGTTGAAGACCGAATAATCGGTTTGGAGGGAGGAGCCGATGATTATGTGGCCAAGCCTTTTGAGCCTAAGGAATTGCTTTTGCGTATAGCAAATGTGTTGAAAAGAACTCCCGTAGATGATGAAAAACAACAAATACTGAGTTTGGGTACTTGTGCCTTTAATATGCAGACCAGAGAGCTGTTGGCTAAAAATGGTGAGGTTATGCATATCACTCCCGTCGAGCAAAATGTGTTGAGTATATTGGGGGCTAAAAAAGGACAAGTATTTTCCAGAGAAAAACTTTCCGAAATGCTCGGAGCCGGTCAGTCGCCGCGGTCGATTGATGTACAAATAACCAGATTGCGTAAAAAGATAGAAAAAGATTCTAAAAATCCTCGCTACTTGCAGACATTGCGCGGCAAAGGTTATATGTTATTACCTGATTAATCGGAGATGTAAATGCATATCAGGTTGCCACAAAAATATGAGAGTTTTCTTGACAAATGGCGGAGAAAACTGTTGCCCAGAACATTGTTTTTTAGGACAATGTTGTTGATTTTTGTGCCTTTAATCGTGGTGCAAGTGGTGTCGGTGGTGGTGTTCTTTGATGGCAGTTGGAGCCGAATGGGCAGAAGATTGTCTGAGAACTTGGTAGACGATATAAGCGTAATTATCAGATTGCATGAGGATGGAATTCCGCTTGAAAATTTGAAAAAATTGTCAAGAGAAGGGTGGCAGATTGATTTTGATTTCTACAATACAAACGAAAGTGAAAATGTAAGAGATGATTTGAAGGCTAATCCCATTGTGTTGGCATATCTTAAAGAAGCTTTGGATAATGTCTTTGACAAAGGCGAATGGAGTGTTTGGATTGACAAATCTAAAGATAAAAATAATGAACTTATCATTTGGATTGAGCGAAACGGCGGGGTTTATCTGTTTACCTGTTCGCAGAAAAAAATATTCTCGTCTTCAATCTTTATGTTTGTCGTTTGGATGGTGGCAACATCAATATTGTTATTCTTGGTCTCGGTTTTGTTCTTGAGAATACAAGTCAGAGCTATTGCGGATTTGGCGCAAACCGCGGAGAATTTCGGTAAGGGAATTGACGATGATGATTTTAAGCCTTATGGCTCTTCGGAGGTGCGTAAGGCTGGTTGGGCCTTTATTAAGATGAAGGAAAGAATTTTGAGGCAGATCGTAGAGCGAACACAAATGTTGGCCGGAATTTCCCACGATTTGCGTACTCCTCTAACCAGAATGAAGTTGATGCTGGCTATGACAGAAGATAGTCAAGATAAAAAAGATTTTTTGGCCGATATTGATGAAATGGAAAAAATGCTTAACGGTTATCTAGCCTTTGTAAAAGGTGAGGGTGATGAAGCGGCCGTTAAGGTAAATGTGGGAGATTTGGTTTCTGAAATAGTTCGAAGGCATTTGAAGAGAACCGTAAAAATAAAGTATTTGGGAACGAATGAAAATGTAGAAATAGTGGCAAAAGAGCAATCTTTGCGGAGAGCAGTTACTAATATTATAAATAATGCTTGCAGATATGCTAAAAAGATTGAAGTTCGAGTTGAAAAGAACGAAAATGATATCAGAATAATCGTTGATGATAATGGTCCGGGAATACCGGAAGATAAGCGTGAAGATGTGTTTAGAGCATTTTATCGTTTAGAAAATTCGAGAAATAAAGAAACCGGAGGAATCGGTTTGGGGTTGGCTATTACCAAGGATATTATTACTGCCCATGCCGGAAAAATAATTATGGAAGACAGCCATTTGGGCGGATTGCGAGTTGTTATTATATTGCCGATATAACGGAGAGTAAGAATATGGCAGAAGATGTTAAAGACAGTGTTGATGATTTTGATTTATCGGATTTTAATTTTGATGATTTGCCAGAGGTGGATGCAGATATCGATTTGAATTTGGATGAAGCCAATAGTGCAGATTTGAATTTTGATGATATATTGGAAAAAGAAAATAAATCCGATACAGAAAGCGCTCCGGAACATAAAGATGATACTTTATCGTTTGATGATTTGGGGAATGATGGGATATCTGAAAAAGGTAGTGCGGAAGTATCTGAGTATACCCCTGTAGCTGATGAAGATGTTTTTCCAGTTGATGATAAAGTTTCTGAGATAGACGAAGAAAATATATTGGAAGAGGATATATTGTCGGCAGAAGAAAAAACACAAGAGACTTCTTCGCTTGATGCAGATGATGCTAAGGAGGATATCAAAGCGGATGATTTTACACCAAGGCCTTTTGGTGCAACAATGGAGGAGGTTGCTGAAGATGATGTATTGGGCGATGATGCATCGTCGGAAGAAGAAAAAGAACTAGAGACTTCGTCGTTTAGCGAAGATATGGTTGTCGGTGATGTTGCTTCTGACAATTTTACATCGGAGCCTTTGGGGACAACAGACCCTGAGATTACGGAAGATAATGTATTAGCAGATGATATATTGCCGGCGGAAGAAAAAGTGCCGGAGGTTGCGCCGTTTGGTGAAGATATGGTAGTTGATACATCTGAGCCTGATGATTTTACACCCGAGCCTTTCGGAGCAGATGAAAATGAGATAGCAGAAGAGGATATACTGGCGGAAAAAGAGCTGTCGGTAGAGGATAAAAATAATGGCGAGGTAGATGAGGAGACAGATACAGCTTTTTATGAAGATGAAGTGAAAGATGCCGAACCTAATCGTCCTTTAGATGATTTTGTCTCTGAAACTCAGATATTGGAGCCGAATAACATTGCTTATTTGCGGTGGATTAGCGGGAATGAAAATGATCAGATGTATGAAATAGGCAAAAATTTTAAAAGTAATACTTTTGAGGCAAATGATAATTGCAAAACAATTCATGTTAATGTCGGATATGATACTTATGGCTGGGAAGTGCAGTTCGCAGACGGAGTTATTATGAATTTGCGAGATGTAAGAGAGTATCAGGTAAGAAACGGAAAATTGCCGTCTTCTGAGGGAAGAATTATCTACGGCCCGAATACTTTAATGTTTTCCGGTGTCGAGAGGATTGTTATATATGAAACAGTTAGATATTTTTCTTATGGAATTTAGGAGATAAAAAAATCGCCGTTTCATACGGCGATTTTTTTTTGAAGCTATTAGTTATCTGCTTTAGGCAGAGGAAATATTTCTACGGTTCCTGAGGTATTGGCTCCGGAAGTGTTTGTTTGAGAGCCTGCTTTTGAAAATGATTGCGGAGCCTTTAGAGCCGGAGAAAGCGGATAGGCATTTTTGGGCAAACGGAGCAGCATGTAGCCGGAGCCGCCGCCAAATGCCGGACCTGAAACGCCGATTGAGTAAAGACCTCCAATGTATCCGTAATCTAAGTCAATATAGTCTATGGCTAAAACGGTTTTAACATTGCTCATACCGATGGTGGTCATTTTGCAGTTGTATCCGGAATCTTCCAAAATTACATGATTTATTTGTCTGGCAAATAATAATGATTTTGACGGAGAACATTCGGCAGTTTGTCCGCCATAGGTTACATCATAGTTTAAGATAAGATTTAGAGTATTATTGCGGTTGCCGGAGATAACATCGGTTATTTTTATGCTGTCAATGTACATATTGGTTGGAACAGCGCCTACTCTTAGGGGAAGAGTAATGTGGTTTTCCAAGCATACATGAGATTGGCTGTCGGCTTCGCATACCAGCATTTTTTGGTAGTTATTGTTGTCAAAAAGTTGAAGCAGAGAATTGTATATGTACTCTTTGGACATTGATAAATTGGCCGGAGCGCATTGATGCGAGCGGCATACAACGACTTGTCTTCTGGTGTCTTTAAGTGAGGTAGAGGTCGCAGTCGTTTGTGTCTCGACTTTTTGATCGTCAAATTTTAGGTTGAAAATATCTTGAGCCGTGTGGTTGCGTAAATATTCGCATCCGCAAAGTCCGAAAACACTTGCTAACAATATGATTTTTTTAAATAGCATATTCATATCCCATGGTTATATTTGCTTTCATATTATGACAGATGATATTAATTACAAACTGTTTTTTACGGTTATTCCACGATTTTTGTTTTTAGAGCTTGATATGTGCTATTTTTGGGACAATTATAGAGATTGTTGTAAAGGAGTTTAAAATGCAGAAGTTTTTATTTGTGCTTGTTATGTTGTTTGGGTGTTGTTTAGGACAAAACGCAGATGCAAAGTTTGTCGTGGTCGACGGTGACAGTCTTGAATATGGCGGAGAAAGAATTCGTTTGCAGGGAATTGATGCTCCTGAATTTATGCAAAAATGTTATGATGCAAACGGATGGAAGTATCGTTGCGGATTTGAAGCAACCAAACATTTGAAAAAATTGATGCAAAATGTCAGCTCTTGTAGGCGATTTGGCAAAGACAGATATGGCCGAACTTTGATGAAATGTTATGATGCAAACGGAATAAGTATAGGTGAAAAAATGGTAAGAGACGGTTTTGCAGTATCTTACGGAGATGATTATCAAAAGGCTGAGGATGAGGCAAAAGCATATAAAAAAGGAATTTGGAAGGGCAAATTTATGCGTCCGGAACTCTACAGAGCTTTGCAAAAAGAACGAAAGACAGTTAATAAAAAATAAAAAATGTAGAGATTCTTGTTGACAGGCGGAAAAAGTTATGTATATTGCAAAGCAACGTTTTATGTTTTTAAATATAAAGGTGAAAGAATATGTATGCAGTAATTAAAACCGGCGGAAAACAATACCGCGTTACATCTGGCGATGTAATTAAGATTGAAAAAATTGCCGGAGAAGAAGGTAAAGAAGTCGTTTTTAACGAAGTTTTGGCTCTTGGCGATACTATCGGTACTCCTTTGGTTGCCGGTGCTTCGGTTAAGGCTTTGGTTTTGAAACAAGCTAAAGATGCCAAAGTTATTGTTTTGGTCACAGACAGAATATTACATTGGTTAAAATTACCGATGTAGCTGGTAAGTAATAAGGAGATTTGAACAATGGCTCATAAGAAATCAGGCGGTAGCTCGTCCAACGGACGCGACTCTATCGGACGCCGTTTGGGTTTGAAAAAATCCGGTGGTCAAGCCGTTATTCCCGGAAACATCATCGTACGCCAACGTGGTACTCAGTATCACCCGGGTGCTAATGTCGGTATGGGTAAAGATCACACCATCTTTGCTTTGTGCGAAGGTAAGGTTGTGTTCTCTAAGAAAGCCGGTGACAGAACCGTAGTTTCGGTTGTTACGGAATAACGAAAAGCCTTATTGGTTTTATATCATAAAGGGGATGTGTTTTTAGCGTCCCCTTTAATTTTCAAAAAAGTTAGAGACGGTGAACATGAAATTTCTTGATCAGGCAAAAATATTTGTTAAGTCAGGCGACGGCGGTGCCGGATGCGTTTCGTTTCGTCGTGAAAAATATATCGAATTCGGCGGTCCGAACGGCGGCGACGGCGGTAAAGGCGGTAATGTCTATATAGAAGCCGTGCCGAATCTAAATACATTAATCGATTTTCGTTATCATCAGCATTTTAAGGCTCCGAAAGGACGCAATGGTATGGGCGCCGATAAGACCGGTCCAAAGGGCGATGATATTGTTATTAAGGTACCGGTCGGAACCGAAGTGTTGGCCGATGACCAAGAAACATTAATCGTTGATATGGTGGAGCCGGGGCAAAAGTTTTTGTTGGCCAAAGGTGGTGACGGCGGTCGCGGTAATACCCAGTTTAAGTCATCAACTAATCAGGCTCCACGATATGCCGAACCAGGTTGGCCGGGACAAGAATTGTGGGTGTGGTTGAGATTGAAGGTTATTGCGGATGTCGGATTGCTTGGAATGCCTAATGCCGGAAAATCAACTTTCCTCTCGGTGGTTACAAAAGCGAGACCAAAAATTGCCGATTACCCGTTTACGACAATTCATCCCAATTTGGGAGTGGCTTGGGTCGACGGATATGAAATGGTAATTGCCGACATTCCCGGGTTAATCGAAGGTGCTCACGAAGGTGTGGGACTCGGAGACAGGTTCTTAAAACATATTGAGAGGTGTTATGCTTTGTTGCATTTGGTTGATGCTACCAATGAAGATGTAGTTAAGGTGTATAAAGACATCAGAAAAGAGCTTGAGCTTTATGATGATAATCTGGCTGCAAAGCCCGAGGTGGTTGCCCTCAATAAATGCGATGCCTTGAGTGATGAGGAAGTGCAAGAGAAAATTGCAGCTTTGGAAAAAGTGGTCGGGAAAAAAGTGTTTGCAATCTCGGCAGTGGCAAAAAAAGGAATTTTTGATTGCTTGTTGGCGGTAAATAAGTTCATAATGCGTGATAGAGCAAGAAAAGAAGATGTTGAAGAAAAGCCAGTGGAAGTTAAAGAAGAAAATAAGCCCTGGTCACCGCTTTAGTTTAACGGAGTTTTGATAGTCGTGGTAATGAGAAAGTTAAAAAAACAAGAAAATATTGATGAAGCCGAGCAAATTTTGGATATTGTGAAAAATTCGCTTGATAATGGTAAAGCCGAAGATATTACGGTAATTGATTTAGAGGGAAAATCCTCGATTGCTTCCTATATGGTGGTAGCCAGCGGTAATTCGAATCGTCATGTAGCATCTCTGGCCGAAAATTTGCAGTTGAAATTAAAAGAAAACGGATTTCAGTCAGTGTCAGAAGGTGAGGAAAAAGCCGATTGGGTATTGATTGATGCCTATGATGTAATTGTCCATATTTTCCGCCCCGAAGTGAGAGAGTTTTATTCTTTGGAAAAAATGTGGTCGGCTGCCAAAAGAAACTAATGTGTATATAAAAAAACACCGCCTGATTTTGTATCAGACGGTGTTTTCCTTCTTATCAGAGGTCGATCTCCCGAAAAAGTGTATTCTTGGGAAAACCAAGAACCGCTCTGGTAACATAATCTCCCCTGCTGTCCTGATATTCGTAGAATATCGAGGATGCCATTATATTACCCTTGCAGAGATAGCAGAGGGCAAAATGATTCTCATCCAGATATATTCTGAAATGATCCGTGGGGAGAAATCGTTCTCGTTCGGTGGTTAATGAGATAACAGTCTCATTGACGCCAGCGAATATTATACAGCAGCCCATCGTCGTGGTAAAACATGTCCTTTCCAGACGCCCATCATAGCTAAATAGGTGAGCCGTTTTGATGTCTGATTTGTTCAACGGCTTAATTCCTTCTTTTGCTATTTTGGGGTTTACAGCCTCTAGAAATTCTTTTACCGAAAGTATTGGCTTTTCGGTTTTGATTGTAATACCTTCAGCTAATGCTTTTTGGCAAAAAACATTTTTTTTCTCATCTTGTGCAGCTCTTTCGCGGCGAAAGATATCTGCGATTTTTTTCAGTTTGTTCATAATCATAATATAATAAATTAATTTGTTTCTATGGACGAAGATAGACGAAAAATGATTAAGAGTCAAATAAAAACTATTCGCGGTGGTAAGGGTGACCATCAATAATGGTTTGGATGCGATAAATCTGCTCGGTTAGTACTGCCCGCATTAACATATGCGGCAGAGTTAATTTGCCGAAAGATAAGATTAAATCGGCTTTGTCGCGGGTCGATTGTAAGTGACCATCAGCTCCGCCGATTAAAAAACAAATATCCGAAGTACCGTTAAGCTGCCAGTCAGCAATTTTGGCGGCAAGTTCGGTGGATTTGATATTGATGCCGCGTTCGTCTAAAACAACTACTTTGGCATTATGCGGAATGTTTTGCTGCAAAAATTCGGCTTCGTCGGCTTGAGTGGAATTGTCTTTTTCTTTGATGTTTATTTGCCAATGGCTGCGTTTGATGTATTCCGCAATCAGTTGGGCTTCGGGAGAGTTCTTTTTGCATTTGCCGATGGCTAAAATATCTATTCTCATTTGTATACAACCATATCAAAAACATTTTGCAGGAAGAAAAGCGAAATGTAGCAAATCAGGGCGGCCAGAATAGGAGTTAGAACCCAACCTATAGCGGTTTTGCCGATTAAGTGCCAGTTTAGGGGGCGTCCTTTCATCAGTCCGATACCGATAACCGCACCGATAATGGCTTGGGAACTTGATACCGGAACCAGCGGAAAGCTAGGTAAGCCGTGGCTGATTAAAAAGTTTTGTAGGTTTTGTGAAGCAAATAAGAATAAAACAACGGACTGAGATATAACGGCGACCCATGCCATCACCGGAGACATTTGGACAATACCGTTGCCGACCGTGGTCATTAGTTTTTTGGAATAGGTTATAACACCGACACTAATTGATATACCGCCGATGAGAAATAGAACTTGGGTGGCACTTAGGGTGAACATTGAGCCAAAGTCAACCGAGTGGAGCGGGCTAGAGGCTACAAAAACTCCCATGACATTGGCAATGTTGTTAGCGCCTAAGGCGTAGGCGCCGAAAGCTCCGGCCAGTATCAGCCCAATACGGGTGTAGCAATCAAGTCGTATCAAAGATGTATGGCTTTTGTTGATTAGAAAACGAATAAAGTAATAAATCAAAATGGCAATTATCGCCGAAAGAATCGGGCAAAATACCCAAGTGCCGACAATTTTGCTTAATACGCTGATGTCAGTCGGCTTTCCGGCAAACATGTTCCAGCCGATGATGCCGCCGACGATGGCTTGTGAAGTCGATACCGGAAGGGATATTTTTACTGTCCAGTAGATTGTAAGCGCAGCGGCTAAGGCAGCCATAAACGCTCCGGCTAAGGTGTTAATCGAGCCAAGCGTGCCTAAAGTTTGAGAAGCTCCTGATCCGGCATAAACCGCTCCAATAATGATAAATACGGAAGATATAATTGCGGCGGTGCGGAATTTTACCATTTTGGTGCCTACCGCCGTGCCGAAAATATTGGCAGCATCACTGGCGCCTAATGACCAGCCTAAAAATAAACCCGAGCTTAAATAAAACAGAAAAGAAATGTCCATTAAAGGCTCCGCTTAATCGTAAATATAAGTAGTTCGTCAATAAAGTCTTCGGCAATGTCGGCAATGTCGGCAATTTCGTTAATCAGAGCTTTTAATTGCAGCTTAGATGCCAAATCTAATTCCGAATCAAAAACTTGCTCAAGAAGCTGTCTTGAACAAACATCGGATTCATGCTCGATGAAATATACTTTTTGTGAATAGTCTCTGACCGAGCTCATGTCGCGGAAAAATGAGCGAGAGGCTTTAGCCATGTTCTCGGCACAGTCGGAACTTAGTTTGCTTAATTCTTTAATTCCGGAGTGGTATTCTTCGGGGATTGTCGGCTTTTCGGCATAAAAGGAATATGTAGCTTCGGCAAATTTGTTGATTACACGGTCAAAGCTTTCGCTTAATTGTAAAACATCGGCACGCAAATCGGGAATTAAGTTGTTGGTGTAGAGTTGGTTTTCGATATTGCGTCTGAGAGCATCTGCCGAATGCTCAATCTTTTTTATTTGTGAAGAGGTTTTCTTAAAATTCTCACTACGGCCCTCTTTCAGATATATTTTGATGGCGCTGCTGAAGGTTAAAGAGGCGTCAATTAATTTATCGTGAAAGTCATCGATATCGCGCTCTAAGGATTTGGTTTTGGAAAATAGTGAGATATGAAGCTGAAACATTATATTTTATCCCCTTTATTTTTTTATCTTCGTTGCCATATATTATATGACTAATATTTTTTATATTATCAATAAATTTTATTTTTGGCTTGTAAATAAAATTATCATTGATTAGAATACGGGTGTTTTGATGTTATAAATATATTTATAAGGATTGTACAATGAATAAAATTAATGCTGTTTATGTATCTTTGGCCGCTTTGGTCGTAGCTTTGGTAGCATTGGTTATGTGCGTTGTTTGCTGCACCAGCAAAGGCGGCGCCAATGTTGAAGAAGCTTTGATGGCTAAGCCGGAAATGATTATTAATGCCATGCAGGCTTATGAAAATAATCAAAGAGAAGCTGCTTTGAAGCAAGTAGAAGAAAACCTCAAAGCAAGTGCCGATGAATTGAATAACCGTGAAGGTGATGGCATTATTGCCAATCCGGACGGCGAATTGGTATTGGTAGAATTCTTTGATTTCTCTTGCGGCTTCTGCCACAGAGTTTATCCGGCTTTGAAAGAAATCGCAGCTAATAACCCCGATGTTAAAATCGTTGCTAAACCGATGACTTTCTTGTCTCCGGTTTCTAAATATGCTGCTGAGGCTGCTTTGGCCGCCGGCGAACAAGGTAAGTTTGCTGAGTTCTATTCTGCAGTATTTGAGACCGAAGGTGGTTTGACCGAAGAAAAAATCGACGGAATCGCCGAGGCTATGGGCTTGGATATGGATAAATATAAAGCTGATATGAAGTCTGATAAAGTTCAAGGTACTTTGAACGCTACTTCGGAATTGGCTGGAAAAATCCAAATTACCGGCGTACCGACTTTGGTATTTAACAACAAAATTTTGCAAACTTTGGATGCTTCGGTTATCCAAGATGCAATCAATGAAGCAAAATAGTTTGTTGCTTATAGCTGATAAAATGCCGTCTCAAATTGAGGCGGTATTTTTTTTGTTTTGGCAAAAAATAAAGTAGCTCTTGTGTTTTGTAAATAAAAAAACTATATATAAAGAGTTGTCTATTGTTTTTAAGGATTATGCTATGAATATGGGAAAAAATTTCTTTATTTGGCTTGGCGTTTTTGTGGCTTTGTCATTGTTGGCTAATATATGGAGCGGCGCGCCTGCTTCAAGCGGTGGTGAACAGTTAGCCTTCTCTGAGTTTATGGATAAAGCCGAAAATAAACAATTAAACGAGGTCGTTATCAGCGGTGCTAATATTTCGGGAACCGAGACAAGCGGAAAGAAGTTTTATACCTACGCTCCTTATGACCCAAGTATGGTCGAAACTTTACGCAAAAATAATGTTAAAGTAACGGCGCAGCCAGAAGATAATACAAGCAGTAATTTATGGGGAGTGTTTATATCTTGGTTTCCAATGCTTTTGTTAATCGGAGTGTGGATATTCTTTATGAGACAGGCCAACTCCGGCAATAATAAAGCAATGAGTTTTGGAAAATCGCGTGCCAGATTAATTGAAAATACCAAAAAAGTTACTTTTGCCGATGTGGCCGGTGCAGATGAGGCTAAGCAAGAGTTGGAAGAAGTTATTGACTTTTTGAAAGATCCGGCAAAATTTCAGCGTTTGGGCGGTAAAATCCCCAGAGGTGTTTTGATGGTGGGACCTCCGGGAACCGGTAAAACTTTGTTGGCAAAAGCCGTGGCCGGCGAGGCAGATGTGCCGTTCTTTTCAATATCAGGTTCTGACTTTGTGGAGATGTTTGTCGGTGTCGGTGCTTCGCGTGTGCGCGATATGTTTGTGCAAGCCAAAAAAAATGCGCCATGCTTATTGTTTATAGATGAGATTGATGCCGTAGGACGTCATCGCGGTGCAGGTCTTGGCGGTGGTAATGACGAACGTGAGCAAACCTTAAACCAATTGTTGGTTGAGATGGATGGTTTTGAAGACAAAGAAAATGTGATCGTTATTGCTGCGACTAACCGTCCTGATGTTTTGGATCCGGCGTTGTTACGACCTGGGCGTTTTGACCGTCAGGTGACGGTTACCAACCCCGATAAAAAAGGGCGTGAAGAAATCTTAAAAGTTCATGTTAAAAAAGTACCGTTGGCAAAAGATGTTAAACTTTCGGTTATTGCCAGAGGAACTCCGGGATTTTCGGGAGCCGATTTGGCCAATTTGGTAAATGAAGCGGCGTTGTTGGCGGCTCGTAAAAATAAGACCAAGGTTACATCAAAAGATTTTGATGAAGCCAAAGATAAAGTCTTAATGGGAGCAGAGCGCAAGTCAATGGCAATGGATGAAAATGAGAAAAAGCTAACCGCTTATCATGAAGCCGGTCATGCTATTTGTTCGTTGTTTGTTGAAGAAACCGACCCGATACACAAGGCAACCATTATTCCCAGAGGAAGGGCTTTGGGTATGGTGCAGCAATTGCCGGAAAAAGATCAGTATTCTTATTCTAAAACCAAAATGTTGTCGCGTTTGATTATCATGATGGGCGGCAGAGTGGCAGAAGAAATGAAGTTTGGTAAGGCAAAGGTTACTTCCGGTGCGTCTTCGGATATTGCCGGAGCTACTAACTTAGCTCGCTCGATGGTTACGGAATGGGGTATGAGTGATAAGTTGGGGCCGGTTCTGTATGCTGAAAACACCGGAGAGGTGTTCTTGGGAAAATCGGTAACTCAAAGCCGCAATATGAGTGAGGAAACCGCTAAATTGGTTGATGCAGAAATTAAAGCGCTAATCACCAATGCTTATGAAGGGGCTACAAAGTTATTGCAAGAACATCATGATGATTGGGAAAAATTGGCACAGGCTTTGATTGAATATGAAACTTTAAGCGGTGAAGAAATCAAAGATTTGCTTGCCGGTAAACCAATCAGCAAAGACGGCGATGCTCCGGTATCGGAAGAGAAAAGGGTTAAGGCGTCAATTCCAGAACTATAAATGATGTCTTGATATAAAGAGGAGCTTTTGCTCCTCTTTTTTGTTGTATTTAAAAACAAATTTGACTCTGATTGGACAAAAAAATAAACACGACTCAAACAGACTCTGAGTCTTGGTTTGCTAAAATTAAAAAATCGAATTTTTTTTAATTTTTTTCATTTTTTTACTTGCAATTTAGTTTGAGATATGGTACAAAGCCGCTGTGTCAAAGGGGAAAGGGCATATTGTGCCTTTAACTTTTGGGATATAAAACATAACGCAACCTTAGGTTTTCCAAGCATTTGCTTGGTGTGGCGGTTTGAGAAAATCGGCAAGAAATGTGAAATCATAAGGCTCTGTATAAGGTTTAACTTTTAGATGGCAAACTTCTAAATTGGTTGAGGTTCGCCGTCTAGTTATAAGGAAAAGTATTTAAAATGGATGCTCAAAATATAAGAATTCGCCTGAAAGCTTTTGATCATCGTTTGCTCGACCTTTCTACCAAAGAAATCGTGCATACAGCCAAAAGAACAGGTGCTAATGTCAGAGGTCCGATCCCTCTGCCAACCAGAATCGAAAAGTTTACGGTTAACAGCTCTCCGCACGTTGATAAAAAATC
Organism: uncultured Pseudomonadota bacterium; assembly: GCA_949297185.1. Taxonomy (GTDB): domain Bacteria; phylum Pseudomonadota; class Alphaproteobacteria; order RF32; family CAG-239; genus CAZU01. The sequence continues at coordinate 722 of CASFRM010000004.1, read as the reverse complement.
ACGCGAACAGTTTGAAATCCGTACTCACAAGAGACTTCTGGATATCGTAGATCCGACACCGCAAACAGTTGATGCTTTGATGAAGCTTGATTTGGCTGCCGGTGTTAATGTTGAAATTAAGTTATAATTTAATGTTGGCTTATCAATTCGGTAGGTCAACCTATTAAGAAAAGGAAAAACTAATAATGCGTACAGGTCTGATTGCAAAAAAACTTGGAATGTCCCGCATTTTCGAACTCGACGGTACTCATGTGCCGGTTACGGTTTTGCAAGTTGACGGCTTGGAAGTTGTTGCAGTTAAAACTCAGGACAAAGACGGTTATACCGCTGTTCAATTGGGTTGCGGCAATGTAAAAGCAAAGAACTTGTCTAAACCTTTGAAGGGATATTTTGCAAAGGCTAATGTTGAGCCGAAAAGCAAATTGGCAGAATTCAGAGTTTCTGACGATTGCTTGCTTTCGGTTGGTGATAAACTATCTGTAGAACATTTTGTTCCCGGTTGCTATGTTGATGTTTGCGGAACATCTATCGGTAAAGGTTTTGCCGGTGTTATGAAGCGTCACAACTTTGCCGGTTTGGAGGCTTCTCACGGTGTATCTATTTCTCACCGTTCTCATGGTTCTACAGGACAAAGACAAGATCCCGGTAAAGTATTCAAAGGCAAAAAAATGGCCGGTCATTTGGGTGATGAACGCGTTACCGTTCAAAACCTCAAGGTCGTT
>CASFRM010000003.1 GCA_949297185.1 uncultured Pseudomonadota bacterium | reverse complement strand
TACAACGCTACATTGAACACCAAGGGCGCGAAGATATGGGGCAAGCTTGGCTTGAACTAAAATGATACCACCGGCATTAGCCGGTGGAGTTTCATTATTAAAATACCGTTACGCGTTTCGAATAAGACCTTCGGATATTTGGCGATTTATATTAATAAAGCTATCAAGCATTTTCTGATCAATATTATCCAAATCCTGTCCCAATTTAATGGTATTTTTAGCTACATAATCGGCAAGTTTTATCAAATTATCTTTGATGTTTTGCGGCAAATTGGTTTTATTTTTCACCATCAAAGTTTTAATCATCACCCACAATCTCTGATTTTTATCCAAAGCCTCAACAAACTCTTCTTTGTTGTTTGCCTTATTAGCTTCGGACATATCCAAAGCACACTTAGCCAAGAAATATGCTTCTTGTTGAGCCAAGTTTGTACTGACCGATTCCATTAACCCCTGAGATATTTGGCGATTAATCTCAGCCAAAGACTTATAATAATTTTCGGTCATATTAACCCCATGGGTAATGGTAATTTGTTCCACATATTTTGACAGCTTGGTCAAATTATCTTTAATTTCTTGCGACATCGAATTTTTCGGACTTTTCATTGAGGCCTCGATTGCGACCCACATTTTCATATTTTCATCCAATATCAGCAATTTATAATTATCATTTTTTGACTTAGCGGCATTTTCCAGATAGTCCGAATAGTTTTGTAATAATTCGGCTTCTCTGGTTGCACATTCAATCTGTTCTTTAATTTCATCCAACATTTTTTCAATCCATCAACAAACATCATTAACATTACATGCATTCTGCCTCTTAAGATTATATTGATAAGAGAAAGGCTCGCTTTTAATAAAGAAAAATTTGGGGAAAGTTTTTTTTCAAAAAAGCAAACCTTTCTTATCAACTCTGCTGTGCAATCTCATATTTCTCCGAGCCGCACTGCTTTTTTAAGAAAAAATTGGGGAGATTTTCTCTTAAAAACTTCATCACATAATAATAGGGGAAATTTTTCTCATATTTTAGAACGGCGCTACGATATCCAGAATCTGTCTTCCGTATCTCGGCTGTTGAACATCGGTAATCACACCCTGTCCGCCGTAAGAAACTCTGAGTTCGGCAATTTTGCTAGATTCAATTGTATTATCTGAAGAAATATCAGCCCTTCTGATAATGCCACGCATAGAAAGCTGTCTTACTTCGTAGCTTACCCTTATCTCTTGTGTACCCTCAATCACTAGATTTCCGTTTGGCAAAACTTGAGTAACAATGGCAGCAAAGGTCAAATCAATAGATTCTTGTCTGTCGATTTTACCATCGCCGGAGATTTCACGATTTGAGGTGATGTTAACCAAATTATCTTTATCCACCGCATCAGGAAATACCTTGCCTAAATATTGCTCATATCCGAATGCCGCACCTATTCCCAATGAATCGGTATTATCATCACGATTTTGTTCCATTTCGTTTTCCATCAAGGCATTATCCTTTGCCGAAATCTTAACGGTAATGATATCTCCAACCTTAGAAGCTCGCTGATCTTTGAAAAATCCGTCAGCCCCCTGATGCCAAAGTGAATTTGCCGCTTGTTTTACTTCCTTTTTTTCCGGCATAGGCATAGAAACCGGCTCATACCCTTTTGCTTCAACCGGATTGGTAATCGGAGTAAGCGGAGGCTCCTGTCCAACCTGTGTCAATCTTGACCACATTCCGCAACCGGACAGTGACGTAGCCATCATCAATACTGCAATATTTTTTACGATTTTATTTTTATTCAAATTCATATCTACCACTCCTAAAAAGACTACTCGGACATAATCTTAACCGTATTTCTATCTACCACTTCGCCGAATATTTCTTTCTGACTTTTGGTATTTAATAATTTTATTTTATTTCCCTTTGCACCGTCTTCCAAAGCTTCCAGCTTGGCCGTAATCTGCAAACCTTTATAATTATAAACTGCCAACACCGTTTTTCCTTTTTTGATGATGATTTCTTCTCTAATATCGCGTTTGCTTATGGGCTTTCCTGATTTTATGGTTCTTACTGCTTGTTTTCCGATAAGCTGATTTTGAGATATCACATCATCTTCTCGCAAACGATTGCTTCTCATTTTTCTTACTTCCAAATCACCGGCTTTGATTATTTCATCACGCATGATATCTCTAACCGGCAAACAAACATCCATCATTATAAAGTAGCGTCCAACCAATTTTGTTTTCTCAACCGGATTTCCATCGGCAAAAATTTCCGCATCGGTAGTAAATCTGTTTTGCTCTTCATCAAGCACCATATTTGAAAACAAAATTTTGGCATTTTGTGCATTGGGTAAGTCAAAAGATGTCTTTCCGCCGAATATTTCAATTTCGACATCACCATCAACACCTTGTTCAACAAACTCATTTTGCAAAGCTTCCACAACATCATCTAAGCCAAACTTGAGGGATGTTTGAGCCAAAGCCGCAGAAGCAAATGACAAAACAAAAGTTAAAACCATTACCCAACGCATAATCAATCACCCTACTTCATTTGGTTAATAGTACTCAACATTGCATCGGCGGTGGTTATGATTTTAGAATTCATTTCATAAGCGCGTTGAGCCGATACCAATTCGGTAATTTCGGTTACAGGATTAACATTTGATGTATTGAGATAACCTTGCAAAATAGAACCAAAACCTTCGGCATCGGGGTTATCAATTACCGGAGCACCCGAAGCTTCGGTTTCAACAAACAAGTTATCACCCAAAGCTTCCAAACCGGCCTCATTCACAAAAGTTGCCAACTCAAGCTGTCCGACATTAACCTCATCGGTTTCGCCGTCTTGTTTAACCCACACTTCACCTGAGCTATTTACATAAACTTCGGTAGCATCTTCCGGAATTGTAATTTCCGGCTGTACGATATAGCCGTCATGAGTAACAATTGTACCGTCGCCGTTTCTCTGAAAAGCACCGTCGCGAGTATAAGCTGTTCCCTTACCTTCAGGCAATTCAATGGTAAAATATCCTCTGCCTCTGATAGCCAAATCCAAATCATTTCCGGTCGAGGTCAAAGAACCGCCTTCGGTAATTCTGTATATAGCCGAAGTTCTTACACCAAGTCCCATCTGAATACCGGCCGGAACGATAGTATTATCAGCTGTTGAAGCTGACCCCGGACGCACGATATTTTGATAAAGCAAATCACTGAACTCGGCTCTTCTTTTGGTATAAGCCGTAGTATTCATATTGGCGATGTTGTTGGCTATTGTATCAACATTGGTTTGTTGAGCCAACATACCGGTAGCACCTATTTGTAAAGATCTCATTTTATTATTCCCCTCAAAAAATTAAGCCAGTTCGGCAAAAGTTGAAATTGTATTGGACAAACGGTCATGTTCTTCATCAATCATTTGCTGAACATAATCGTAACTGCGTTGAATTTTTACCAGATTTGTCATTTCAGTGATGGCATTTACATTAGAAACCTCGACCATACCCTGAGCGATTCTGACATTTTCGCTGCCGATAGTCATTTGATTGCCTTCGGTATTTTCAAACAAAACATTAGCTACTTTGAGCAATTTTTGGTTATCGGCAAATTTTGCCACTTTGAGTCTGCCGATAAGACCGTTTTCAGTCATTACATCACCGCTTTCGGAAATACTAATTTCGGTTTCGCCCGGAGCAAAGAAAAGCGGAGCATTAGCTTCACTAAGCACCAAATCACCATCGGTTGTAACCAAAGCACCGTCTTCATTTAAGGTAAACTGACCTTTGCGGGTATATTTTTCCCCGTCTTTGGTTTCGATACAGAAGAAGCCGTCACCCTTAATAGCCAAATCAAAAGTATTACCGGTAGACTTAAAAGTTCCCTCGGCAAAATCCTGAAAGCTGGCAAAATCCATGGTAAAATATTGCGGAGCCGAAGCTATTCCCTGAGCCTCTGGTGTTTGTTTAACAAACGAAGTAAAAAGCACATCATCTTGCTTATATCCGGCAGTATTCATATTGGCCATATTATTAGAAACGATATTCATTTGTTTCCATAAAGCCATCTGGCGCGAAAGTGCAATATATGAAGTATTATCCATAAATTTTTCCCCTTAACTTAAAAACTATTCCCCAATAGTTTCGGATAAAATTTCACTGTTGCAAAACCATATGCAACTTCCGTGCCATTTTTTAAAACAGTTAAAAAACAAAGAAAAATCTTGCCAATGATAAATATATAATATAGAGAAGATATTGATTATCGATGCAGGTATAATTCAATGGTAGAATGTGAGCTTCCCAAGCTTAATATGCGGGTTCGATTCCCGTTACCTGCTCCAAAATTTTAAGAAATATTTGTTTTTCTTAGTCTCTAAAGGAGCTACCCATGCATCTTTCAATCAAGCCAATGAATAAAAAAGCCAACTTAGAAAGTTGCTTATTATTTCAACAAGATGCCGTATCCGCATATTGGCGAGAGCCCTTATTTTCCACATACACATTTTTGGATAAAGAAAAAGGACTTAATTCTGATTGGAAATCACGAAAAAAATATATTACTGAAGAACTAACCAAGCTATACGCAAACACAAAATCAGAACTGCTGGATAAGTCGAAATTTTTTCAAACAGTGTGGAATAATCACGAAACAAAGGTAAATGAAATATTCTCGCAAACATTCAAAATTGATTGCCGTAATCTGTTCAATGATTTAAAAGCCGATATTTCATTAAACCCAATATGCCCGCGTTGGCTTAAACTAAAATATTTCACAGTCTTTTATCAAAGTAATGAAACAAAATTTATGGAAACATCCATTCATGAAATAATTCATTTTGTATGGTTTTATATATGGAATCAAACATTTAAAGACGACTACAAAGATTATGAAAACCCTAATCTTAAGTGGGTATTAAGTGAAATGGTTGTTGATACTTTCGTAAAAAATACTGATATTGGCCACTTATTTTTGAAAAAAAACCATAATAACACGGTTTATAGCTATTTTTATAGAATGATAATAAATGAAGTTCCCATACTCGAAACTTTATCTCAGATATATAAAAATTCCACAGACATACCACAATTTATGCAAAAAGCTTATGAGTACTGTCTTGACAATGAAACTGCAATAAGAAAACAAATGTTATAATAAATAAACAAGAAAAAAAGCCAAAATTCCCGCTATATGCTCCAATCAAACGGCTCCTCACACAGAGGAGATTTTTATATATAAACCATCAATATAGCCGATAAATATTATATAAATGTTGACGAGCGATAGCAATCACATTATATATCTAGGGAGTGTATTTTTACTGTTAATTAAGTTAAGGAACAAAAAATGGCATTTCAAACCAAACGCGTTATCAAAAAAGCTATTTCATGGGCCGGACTTTTCTTTTTTGCCGTAGCGGCATATATGTTATATACCCAACTTTCCAAATACAGCCTCGCCGATATTAAAGAAGCGATTCTTTCCATCCCTGCCAAAAACTTATGGATGGCTTGTGCCGCCTCGTTTTTCGGCTATGTTGCCTTGTCATCGTATGATTACCTTGCCTTGCGCTATATCGGACGCAAATTGGCTGCCTGGAAGTGGATATTTGCCGGCTTTATCGGATTTTCGGTCAGCAACAACGCCGGCCATGCTATCGTCTCCGGCGGCACCATTCGTTATCGTCTTTATACTCGTTGGCGTTTCAGAGGATCCGAGATTGTCCGCATGGTAACCTTCTCCGGCTTTACTTATTTGGTTGCCTGCTTTTTTCTAATCATAATCGGTTATATTATAACCCCCAATCATGCTTTTGGCTCCGGCTCGGTATCCAAGCTCACCACCGAAATTGTAGCTCTTATATCTCTAATCGGGTTGATTGGTTACTTTGCCTTAAGCATATGGTACAAAAAGCCATTAATCATCAAAGAAATTGAATTTGATATGCCGCACCCCAAGATGGCTTTGGCACAAGTAGTAATCGGAGCAGCCGACATTGTTATGGCTTCTTTGGTTTTATATTTTTCGCTTATTTCTTTTATAGACATTCCTTTTGAAACATTTATAGGGGTCTTTATCATAGCTCAAGTTCTTGGAGTATTCAGTCAGGTTCCGGGAGGTTTAGGTGTTTTTGAAGGATTGTTTATGTACATCATCCCCGGCGAACACAACCAAGCCATGCTGTTTGGCGCATTACTGGCCTACCGTATAATATATTATTTATTGCCTTTGGTTTTGTCGGCTATTGTTTTGTTTAGTTACGAAGGCTATCTCAAATATATAAAGAAGCAACAATTAGAACGCATTAAACTTCTGCGTTTACACGAGATGCAAAAAATAGCTGCCGACAAATAACTCACAAAAAACTCCGCAACAGCGGAGTTTTTTTATATCATAATCTAATGGTTAGAATGGACTGCTGACTTGAGGAGTTTTTATTTCAACAATCTCCTCAGCCATTATTTCTTGCTCTATAGGTTTTTCTTCCACCTTAGGAGTAACAACAGCAGGCTTTACTTCTTCTGTTTTGGCCTTAACAACCGGCTCTGCCTTAACTTGAGTCTTTACCTCTTGTTTTTTAGGAGTTCTGTCGATACCCAAATATTTCTCTATGGCTTTTTTCTCGGCTTCTTTTTCGCCTGAAGTAATCAAATCCAACTCGTACAAAACTTCCAAACGACGCAAATCCTTGGCGGCATCCAAAATATTTTTGGAAGGAGCTTTGTTTTTCAATCTTTCTCTGGGATTAGGCGACATCAAAGCTTCGATAATAACCTCGCGTTCAGCCGAAAACTCTCTTGGAGTAATTGCTCTGGTTTCCACTCCGTCTTTTAATATTTCAATTCTTTCAATAATCAAATCAGGCGACGGCACCGGCTCAATAACGCCAACACCGGGAGCCGGATTGGTCAAAGGCAACAAACCTCCGACATTAGCCGTTCTTCTGGTTAAAAATTCTTCCTTGGTAATCAAATCCTTCTCAGCTAATTCTTTCAAAATCAAAAAGCGAGAAACGATATTTTGTTCATTTTGGTTGAATATATCATCAATTCCGACCGGTTGTGTTTGTACTGCCGGTATTGATTTTTTGCTTAAAGCTTCAGCTATGGTATTTTTGCTCTGCTCTGCCCCGCTTTTTTCCGATATTGAAAAACTTTTTGAACCGTCTCTGTTTTCAATGGTTAATTTATTTTGCGTAATTGTAATTGCCCGCAAATTATTTTTAGCCGTTTCAACTATTTTATGGGGTTGACTGTCCTTAGAACCCAAAACAGATGTTTCATCGCCGTTAATTATAATCAAATCCTCGTAATATTGTCTGGCTCTGTTATATCTTCCCAATTTTTCCGAAGCCAGAGCTCCCACCAACAAAGCCTGTTGGTTGCGAGGATTTTCCTTCAAAGCCTCTACGGTATTCTGCAAAGATTTATCAAAATCTCCTTGCAAATACAACATTGTTGCTTTTTCGGCATACTCTTGCCCGCTTTTTTCAAACATTGAAACAAACCAATTCGATTTTTCCGCGGTATCTTGTTTATCAACTACCGCACAAGCCGACAACAAGCTCAAAGCCGTAGCCGACAACAAAACTCTGCTAAAATTGCGAGCAAACATCACAATCCCACTCCCAAATAAAAAATAATTGCTAGGCACATATTATAAAAGAATAAAAGAGATTACAATAATTTTGTTTGCATTGTGAATTTATGCTTGATTTAAAAAAATATTAATATAGTATTCAGACAAACAAAAATTCAAACAAACACTTGCGGGTGTGGCGGAATTGGTAGACGCGTCAGACTTAGGATCTGATTTCGCAAGGAGTGGGGGTTCAAGTCCCTTCACCCGCACCATCTTTGGTCAGAGGTGTTTTTTATTTTAACAGAGAGAGATATAAATGAAAATTAATGAGTTAAAATCCGAAGGTCTTAATAAGTCTTACAAAGTTGTAATTTCTAAAGAAGACTTTGCCAAAGATATTGACAACAAACTTTCACAAATTGCCAAGAAAGCCAAAATACAAGGCTTCCGTGCCGGTAAAGCTCCGCTTTCAATGGTTAAAAAGAAATTTTTAAACGAAGTTATGAGCGAAGCCTTGGATGATGCCGTTCGCAACGGTAGCAACCAGGTATTAAACGATAACAAACTTCGTCCTGTTAGCCAACCGGCTATCAAGATCACCTCTTTTGGCGAAGGCAAAGACCTCGAATTTGATATGGATGTTGAAATCTTGCCCGAAATCAAACTCGGTGACTTCTCAAAAATTTCTTTAGACAAATACACTGCCGAAGTTCCGGCCGAAGAAGTTGACAAAGCCGTAAAATACTTAGCCGAAACTCGCAAAGAAAGCGTTAAGGTTGACGGCAAAAAAGCCGCCAAAGGCGATGTAGTTATGATTGACTTTGTTGGTTCTATTGACGGCGTTGAATTCAACGGCGGCAAAGGCAACGATTATCCTTTGGAATTGGGTTCTGGTTCTTTCATCCCCGGTTTTGAAGATCAATTAATCGGCAGCGAAGCAGGTTCAAAGGTTGATGTAAAAGTCAAATTCCCTGATACCTATCACGCCAAAGATTTAGCCGGTAAAGATGCTGTTTTTGCTGTTACGGTTAAAGAAGTTCGTGAGCCAAAAGCTGTAGAAATCAATGACGAACTTGCTAAATCTCTTGGTGCCGAAAGTCTCGACAAATTAAAAGAAACATTATCTTCTCGCATTAAGTCCGATTATGATAATGCTTCTCGCATGAAATTAAAAAGGCAGCTTTTGGATGTTTTGGATTCCGAATACAGCTTCGAAGTTCCCTCTTCTTTGGTTGATGCCGAATACAAAGCTATCGTAAATCAATACGAACAAGCTAAGAAATACAACCAACTCGATGAAGAAGAGAAAAACAAAAAAGAAGAAGACTTGCTCAAAGAATACAAAGATATAGCTGTTCGCCGCGTAAAACTCGGCTTGTTGTTGTCAGAAGTTGGTCAAAATGCAAAAATCAGCATTAAACCAGAAGACATCAATGCCGCTATCATGAACGAAGCTAAGAGATACCCCGGCCAAGAACAAATGGTTTTGGATTACTATCTCAAAAACAAACAAGCTGTTGAAGCTTTGAAAGCTCCGATTTTTGAAGAAAAAATCATTGATTACATAATTTCTCAAGCCAAACTCAATGAGAAAGTAGTTTCGGTAGAAGAATTATACAAATTCGATGAAGAAAACAAATCAGCTAAAAAATCGAGCAAAAAATCAGCTTAGTTTAGCATAAATTAAAAACCCCTTGCCAATTAAGCAAAGGGTTTAGTTTATAAAAAAAAGGAGCTTAGAATAAAACCAAGCTCCTTAATTTGTTATTTTGTCAAAGCAACAGTATCTTTGGCAATCATCATTTCTTCATTGGTCGGAATAACAAAAGCTCTGACCTTTGAACCTTTGGCTGATATTTCTTCAATATCACCGCGGCGATTGTTAGCCTCTTCATTAATCTCAATTCCGAGATAAGCCAATCTCTGCAAAACGAGCTTACGAATAATCGGAGAATTTTCGCCGATTCCTGCGGTAAAGACAATAGCATCTACACCACCCAAAGCGGCAATATAAGCACCGATAAATTTAACTATGGTATAAACATAAGTCTGCATACCGATAACGGCATTTTTCTCGCCTTTAAGATAAGCATCTTCAACATCACGCATATCCGAAAAGCCGGTCAAACCAAGCATACCGCTTTGTTTGTTGAGCAGTTTATTAACTTCCTCAACCGACATATTTTGCTCTTTCATAATATGCAACGGAATATAAGGATCAATATCACCCGATCTGGTACCCATTATAATACCGGCCAACGGAGTAAATCCCATCGAAGTATCCATGCATTTACCGTCTTTGATTGCGGTTATTGAAGCACCGTTACCCAAGTGGCAAGAGATTATCTTTGCATTTTCTCCGATAATTTTAGCGGTTTCTTGAGCAATATAGCGGTGCGAAGTTCCGTGCATACCATAACGACGAATCTGATGTTTGGTATATTGTTCCAAAGGCAAACCGTAGAGGAAAGCTTCCTTAGGCATTGTCTGATGGAAAGCAGTATCAAACACAGCGGTTTGAGCAACAGTCGGCAACAACTCTTGCACTGCTCGGATACCCAAAACGGCAGCCGGGTTGTGCAAAGGAGCCAAAGCAGACAAATCTTCAATAGCATTGATTGAAGTTTCGTTCAACAAAACCGATTCTCTAAAGATTTCACCGCCATGAACGATACGATGTCCAACGGCAGAAATTTCGTTCAAATCACTGATTGCACCGTCGAGCAACAAGTCAAACACTTCTTTCAAAGCTTCTTTGTGGGTCGGCAATGGAGCGACTACTTCTTTTTTGGTACCGTCGGCAAATTTAATATTAACCTTTGAGCCGTCAATACCGATACGCTCTGCCAAACCTTTGGCTATTACGGTATAGCTATCACCGTCTACATCAAACAATTGATATTTTAACGATGACGACCCAGAATTCAAAACCAAAATTTTTTGCATAATCAAATCCTTAAAAACATAAGTTGAATCAAAACATTACATAGCCTGTACAGCTGTTAAAGCAACGGTACAAACAATATCGCTTGCCGAGCAACCGCGAGAAAGATCATTAATCGGCGCACGCAAGCCTTGCAAGATAGGACCATAAGCTTCATATTCACCCAATCTTTGCACCAATTTATAGGCAATATTACCGGCATTAAGGTCAGGGAAAATCAAAACTTTTGCATGGCCGGCAACTTCACTTCCCGGAGCCTTAAGAGCAGCAACTTTATCCACCAAAGCGGCATCGGCCTGCAACTCACCGTCAAGTTTGATTCCGAGATGTTTGAATTCATCGGAAGCAGCCATTTCTTTGGCAATTTTAACAGCTCTCTGAACTTTTTCGATTGCTTCACCCTTACCTGAACCATACGAAGAATAGGAAAGCATGGCAATATCGGGAGTAATTCCGAATTGTACTGCGGTTTGAGCTGCCTGCATAGCAATATTGGCCAACTCTTGATCGGTAGGATTCGGAGTAATTGCGCAATCGGCAAAAATGAAAGTTTTTTCTCCTTTATTCATAAAGAAGAAAGAAGATACGTTCATGTCCTTACGAGAAGATTTAACAATCTGCAAAGCCGGTCTAACAGTATCTGCAGTAGAGTGAGCCGCACCCGATACCATTCCGTCGGCATCGCCGGACTTAATCATCAAAGTTGCAAAGTAATTAGCATTTCTGGCCATTTTTTGAGCATCTTCCATCGAGACGCCTTTTTCCTTACGCAATTCATAAAACAACTCTGCATATTCATTGAGTTTTGACGAAGTTTCGGGGTTAATAATTTGAATACCGTCAATATTCCAACCTTTTGCAGCAAATTTTGCTTTTATTTCGTCTTCTTTTCCAAGCAAAATAACTTTTGCAATTTTTTCCTCCGTAACGGTTTTAGCCGCTTCCAAAACTCTCTCATCGTTTCCCTCAGGCAGTACGATTGTTTTCGGTTGTGATTTAGCTTTAGCAATAACACTGTCTATAAAGTTTGCCATTTGCGTTTGACCTTTCTCTGATTTGTAAGTTAATTTTGCTATAATAAACAACTTTATTAGTTAAAAGTCAAAATATCTTTTGCTTATTTATACAAAGTAATATATCTTTCAAATAAATTTAATAATTTTTTTAGGAGATACGATATGGAAAAGACTTTATCTATCATAAAACCGGACGCCACCACCCGCAACTTAAGCGGCAAAATCAACTCCATGATTGAAGACGCAGGCCTTAAGATTGTTGCCCAAAAAATGATAAAACTAACTCCGGAACAAGCCGACGGCTTTTACGCCGAGCATCGAGGCAAAGTTTTTTTTGAAAACTTAGTAAAATTTATGAGCTCTGCCCCCATCATTGTTCAAGTTTTATCAGGTGAAGATGCTATTGCCCGTTACCGCAAAATCATGGGTGCCACCAATCCCGCTGTTGCCGAAGAAGGAACCATCCGCAAAACTTTTGCTCTTTCCATCGACAAGAACTCTGTTCACGGTTCTGATTCACCTGAGAGTGCTGCTCGTGAAATCAGCTACTTCTTTAGCAATATTGACATTTTTGAGGAGTAAAAATAATTGTCTAAAATTGCCATATTATTTTTAGCTTTTGGCTTATTTTTCAGCCCTAACCTACACGCTGCAGATTCTAAATTCAGCGTTGAAATAAAAGTAGATGTTACTGACGAAAACGCCTCTCTTGCCCGCGAAAAAGCCATGAGTAACGCGGCCAGAGCCGCCGTTACCGCAGTTGCTCGTCGTATTTCCACCCAAGAAGGTGCTGCAAAAATTGCCGCCATGACCGACGCTCAGCTGATAAATTTTATCAAAGAGACCTCGGTTCTAAACGAAAAAAATTCTGATGTCCGATATGTTGCCGACTTAAGGGTTGTCATTAACGAAGAATTACTTAAACAATATATGACAGAGAGAGAAATTCCTATGTTAAGCGGCAACAGCGGCTCAATATTGGTAATTCCTGTATTTGCCGAGTTTAAGGGCGACACCCCCAAACTTTGGGAGATTGACAACCCATGGAAATTGGCTTGGGACAATAGTGAAAACACCTCTGCCACAACTTTTGTTTCCATTCCCAATTCCGCTGGCAACAGTTCTGTTATCAATGCTCAAAAGGCAGCTGATTTTGACACCATGGCTCTGCAAAATCTAAAAAGAATGTCCTCAAGTTCAGATGTTTATGTGCTTGCAGCTAACTACGATGGTGTCGAAGGTTTGGAAATATCTCTAAAATCACTATCCGGCGATTACCGAACCATAAAAGTTGCCGGAGCCAAATCATCAGGCGCGGAATTGTTCAATAAGGCCATAAGCGAATGCAAAAACCAAATTGAGCATTATATCCTAAATCAACAGCAAGAAAATCCGGTTGTCGAACAAGAAATAACCGTACTTTACCCCTTTCCTACTTTAGGTGCATGGATATCAGCCGAACAGAAGATAAAAAGCATTCCCGAAGTAAGTGCGGTTAATGTCCAAGCCATGGCTCAAGGCAAAGCACAGTTCAAGGTAACTTTCAGCGGTGATTTGGACACACTGACCAGACAATTTGCATACCACGGCTATCGCTTAGAAAACAGTGGCAACTACATGGTAATGAGTAATATCGGAGAATAATAAATGACCTCAACAGCTAAATCAGAAAACAAAAACTGGGTAATCTGGCTCATAATTTTCGGACTGTTCGGACTTTCGGTATATGTTTTACGCTCGGTTTTGCTCCCCTTTGTAGCCGGTATCATAATCGGTTATCTGCTCGACCCTCTGGCCACTCGCTTTGAAAAGCTCAAAATCGGTCGTACCGCCTCCACATTTTTGGTACTGTTTTTGGTGGCCATTATTTTAATTCCGGCAATAATTGCCCTTATCGGCATGATTGACGAGCAATTATCACAGTTTATCAATTCGGTACCGCTTTATATGCAATCTTTAACCAAAAAGATTGAACCGATTATTGTCAATTTGCAAGACAATATCCCCGGTCTCAGCCGCGAAAAAATACGCGAATATTTGCAAGGCAACATGAGCAATGGTTTAAAACTTGTCGGCAATGTCTTCAAAAAATTAATCAGCAGCGGCTACGCAATCTTTAATATTTTGTCATTATTGCTTATCACTCCGGTTGTTGCTTTCTACATGTTAAGAGATTGGGACAGCTTTGTTAAAAAGGTCGATAGCCTTTTGCCCAAAGCCTATAAGAAAGAAATTGAAACTCAAGCCAAAGCAATTGATAAAATCATCTCATCTTTTATTCGCGGACAACTTTCGGTTTGCGTAATATTAGGAAGCTTTTATGCTATCGGGCTTAGCTTGGTCGGACTTGACTTAGGACTTTTAGTAGGCTTTATCGCCGGCATTATTTCGTTTATTCCTTATGTCGGTTCCATCGTCGGTTTTGTAACTGCGATAGCCATCGCCTTTGCCCAATTTGACACTTGGGTTCCGATAGCGCAAGTGGTTGGTGTATTTGCCGTAGGTCAATTCTTGGAAGGCAATTTTATTACCCCGAAACTGGTTGGTGATTCGGTTGGCCTTCATCCGGTATGGATAATGTTTGCCTTATTGGCCGGTGGCGTTTTGCTTGGATTTTTAGGCTTGATGATGGCGGTTCCTTTGGCAGCCATTATCGGAGTACTCGTTCGCTACGGTATCGGCAAATACAAAAAGAGCTCGCTTTACCGCGATTAATAACGGCAACAAAAAACCTCCGCAAATTTGCGGAGGTTTTTTTAACTTGGAAAAATATCAACTAGATATTTTCAAAAGCTTTAGCTTGTTTTTTAGCTTCATCATCAGTTCTTGCAACGTTAACCAAAATGGTTTGAGTAACTTCAGGATGCAAATTCAATTTAACCTGATATACGCCCAAATCTTTGATAGCTTTTTCCAAGAACACTTGACGGCGTTCAACGCTATAGCCGGCTTCTTTGATAGCAGCAGCGATGTCGCGAATAGTAACCGAACCATAGAGTTGACCGGTTTCTGCAGCTTGACGAATCAAAACAGCAGCAAAACCTTTCAAAGATTCGGCCAATTTCGAAGCATTATCAAACAATTGTTTATTGTGTGCTTCCAACTCGGCTTTTTGTTGTTCATAAACAGCCAAGTTAGCTTCGGTAGCACGCAAAGCTTTCTTTTGAGGCAACAGGTAGTTACGGGCAAAACCGTTTTTAACACTAACCTTATCACCCATTTTACCCAATTTTTCGATGTGTTCAAGCAAGATAACTTCCATAATTTTTCTCCCTCAAACTACATTGCGACATACGGCAACAAACCGAGATAACGAGCTCTTTTAATAGCACGAGCTAATTCTCTTTGCTTTTTAGCCGAAACCGAAGTTATACGACTGGGGATGATTTTACCTTTCTCAGAGATGTAACGAGAAAGAAGTTTAACATCTTTGTAGTCGATTTTCAAAGCGTCTTCACCGGAAAACGGGCAGCTTTTTTTTCTTCTAAAGAATACTTGTTTAGCCATTTTACATTCTCCTATTCTTCAACAGCCGATTCAACACCGTCGCTACCGGCAGCTTCGGAAAATTCCTCAACTTTAACGGTCATGTAACGGATGATATCTTCGTTAACACGCATAACTCTCTCGTACTCGGCAACCGCCTTAGCCGGAGCAGCGATATTCAAGAGAACATAATAGCCTTTACGATTTTTTTTGATACGATAAGCGAGATTTTTCAAACCCCAATTATCAACGCGAACAACTTCACCACCCTGTTCGGCAACAACTTGTTTCAAGCTATCAACCAACGAGTTAACTTGCGAAGCGCCCAAATCTTGACGTGCAATCAACACGCTTTCATATTTATTCATATTTATTAAAACTCCTTATGGATTTCTCAACAAAACCCTTTTGGCTTAATACCGCAAGGGCGTCTTTGTATATCCTCGTTATATTTCAGACGAGGCAAGGACGAGCTTGGTTATACCATAAATTCTTTAATTTGCAAGCATTTTTATCATAATTTTTAAGCAAGAATTAACCCTTTTGCGATATTATACGGCTATATTGATATAATTTGGAGGTTGTTTGTCATGACAATCAGCAAAACATTGAGTATTTTTACCATAATAATGTTTTTCGGCCTGATAACCGCAGCACTTGCGCACAGCGCCGAAGCTTATCGTATTGGTTTGCAAAATATTTATACCAAAGACCGTATTTATTGCTACAACAGCAAGCATTATTCTGCTGATGAATGCGCCTCTTATTACGAGACCAAAGGTTACACTCGCATGACCAACCTGCCGTACAAAACCGCAAGATACGATTTCCTAACGGTAGACACCTATCCCACCCGCCGTTGGAGAGATAATGAATTGACCCCTCGTTGGTAGTAAAATATGCCCACACATATAAACACTCTGACTTTTAACGGAATTGAGGTTCAACCTGTAGACTTGCAGGCACAAATTTCTTCTGGACTTCCAAATTTTATAATTGTCGGTCTGCCGGATAAGGCTATTGCCGAAAGTAAAGAACGGGTTCGCGCGGCAATGCAATCTTTGGGCATACAATTACCGCCCAAACGCATTGTTATAAATTTGGCTCCGGCCGACTTGCTCAAAGAAGGTTCTCATTTTGACTTGCCGATTACCCTAGGAATTTTAGCTGTTATGGGTGTTGTATCCTCCGATTCGCTAAAAAACAGCATTGTTATGGGCGAGCTCGGACTTGATGGCAGTATTTTACCGGTTAACGGGGTTTTGCCGGTTGCCTTATATGCCAAAACTCATCAAATGAGTTTAATTTGTCCGCATGCCTGCGGCAGCGAAGCAACCTGGTCAGAACTTAAAGACATTATTGCACCGCAAAATCTAAGCGAACTGATAAATCACCTCAAAGGCACGCAGTTAATTGCATACCCTGAGCAAAATACAGAATCTGAAGCATCATCTCCGCTTGACATGAGCGATGTAAAAGGACAAGAAACCGCCAAAAGAGCTTTGGAAGTAGCCGCCGCCGGCGGACACAATATGCTGATGGTCGGGCCACCCGGTTCCGGCAAATCAATGTTAGCAGCGCGTTTGGCAACCATTTTACCGCCGATGACTACCGAAGAAGCTTTATCAACCTCAATGATTCAATCCGTAGCCGGCGAACTTAAAACCCATGGCATAAGTTTTGTCCGCCCGTTTCGCTCGCCCCATCACAGTGCCTCCACTCCGGCCTTGGTCGGCGGCGGACGCAAAGCCACACCGGGCGAAATATCTTTAGCCCACAACGGCGTTTTGTTTTTAGATGAGTTACCCGAGTTTAATCGTGCCACCTTAGAAGCACTAAGACAACCTCTGGAAAACGGGAGCGTAAACATTTCTCGAGTTAATGCCCACACTTCATATCCGGCAGATTTTCAATTGGTTGCCGCCATGAATCCTTGTCGCTGTGGCTATTTTGGCAACAAAGAAAAAGAATGCACCCGAGCACCATTATGTGCCAAAGAATATATGAACAAGATTTCCGGTCCGTTTCTTGACCGTATTGATATCAAAATTGAAGTTCCTGCCGTTAATCCTTGGGATTTAAGCAATGCCAAAAGCGGCGAAAGCTCTGCCGAAATAAGACAACGCGTTGTTGCCGCCCGCAACATACAAACCGAAAGGCTTAAAGCACTGGGAGAAGATTGTTTTCTGATAAATTCGCGTCTCAAAGGCAAATTATTGGAAAAGATTTGCACAATCGACAACGAAGCCAAAAATCTCTTAATTGCTTTTGCCGAAAAGAATTCGCTCTCTGCCCGAGCCTATCATCGCACTTTGCGGTTAGCAAGAACGATTGCAGACTTGCAAAATGAATCAAAAATACTTAAACTGCACATAGCTGAGGCTTTATCCTATCGACAAAGCCAATATCTGTAAGTATTAAAGGAGTTTGTCTTAAAATGCGTAAAAACCTAACTTTATCCCTTCTTTTGTCAGTATTTGCCTTGAGTGCATGCGACAAAGAAAGCAAAGAACTTATACCCTGCATGTGCGACCCTAATGCCGATTCTACATTAGGCATTCTTGATTGTATGTGCGAACCGGCCAAAAAGCGTCCGGTCAGACGCATTTCATACTTACAAGACAAACAAAAAATAAAATATCAAAGTCTGATTATCGACGATAGCCATTACAATGCTTATGTATCTTTGCATCAAAGTCGTAATTCTTTTGCTCCGATAGAATTAACCGATGTCGATTTCAGACTAAAAAAGAACAGCCGTTATGACGAATTTAACACCAAGCTCGGAGACTACCGTTTTCGCATTTTCGGTTGCCGCCGCGAAACTAAGAATGCCTTCCTAAATCAAGGCCGCTCAATGCAAAAAGACATGCACTTCTTTGATGTCTTTTACGAAACCATGAACGACTACTATCCGGTTGTGGTAGCACCAACCAATGTTTACTATCCCGATTCCGATAAATTGCAGGCTGAATATGTCCTAACCGCCGAAATTACCGACTATTTCATGAATATCTGCGACGAATTTGACTGGGACGAAGTAAAAAGCCGTCAGATTCGCAACGGTACATCCGAAATGACTGTTATTTGGCGCGTAATGAATTTGGCCAAAGACGAAGTTTATTGCCGCGGTACCACCACAGGCTACGGCCAAGTCCAAGAAGGCGAACCCAACGGCGAAAATTTGCTGGTTGAAAGAGCCTTTGAAGATGCTCTTGTCAAATTACCCGAAATCAGCTGCTTTAACGAAGCTTTATCATTAAGAGTTCGCCCCGAAGACATTGCCGCCCAACTGGCAAAAACCAACTATTGCGACACCTGCTTCGGCTCACAATACGCAGCCGAACTCAAAGGCATTGAGATGTTGCAAGAATGCCAAATGACAGAAACCTCCGGCGGCACCAAAGACAGCTCCTATGCTATTGCTGAAAATTGCCAAGAAATCGAGGTTGTTGAAGATGGCGGCACCAAGATTAAAAATGTTGACAATGTAACCGTCAGTGACGACTACTTTGTTGATATTCCGCTCGAAATTGACGAAGTTCAAGAAACTGCCGTGCTTGAAGAAGGTGGTTCTACCGGTACGGGAACCAGCTCAAATGTCGAAGTTACAGAAATTGATGAAACAGCTTTTGCTTCTATAAGCAATGATTTCTGTATTGCCAACACCCCGCCGTATGAAAACTTGAATGCTCAAAATCTATACAAACTCAGAGCATCAATTGTCTCGGTTAAAAATGCGGCTGGCAAATCAGGAGCCGGACTGTTGATTGCCGACAACATGGTATTAACCTCGGCCGACTTAATCCAAAAAGACAACAACAAATACGATTTGCAAACCATCAACGGCAAACAATTCAAAGCTTCGGCGTTCCGCGTAAATCCGGCCAAAAATGTAGCTGTTTTGCTTTTGGATAAACCCACACAATTCCAGCCTCTTCCCCTATCGCTTGATTTACCGGAAGTAAACAAAGATATTTTGTTGACTTTAGGCTTGCTTGATATCGAAGAAGAAGGTGGTGAGAACTACATCGATAACGAAGGCAGAGTTGTCGGTTATCGTTGGAGCGAAGACAGAGGTGCCGAAATTATCGTTGATACCTTTGTTCAAACCGTAACTTTAGGCGGCGCCTTAATAGACCAAAGAGGTAACATTATCGGTATATCGCACGAAAGCAAAAAATCCGATAATTCACCTGATTTGTTTATTCCGATTGAAACTGCACTTAAGAGCCTTGGCTTAGAGATTTGCGGACAAAACCCCGTCAAAGCGGCTCAAAAGCCCAAAGCGGTAAGAATGTTTACTCCGATAGCCGATGCTATTGATAATTCACCGGCAGACAAATCGCCCAAACCGCTTGACAGCATGCAGCGTAAATAACTAATCAAAACACCCGCTTTTCAAAAAAGCGGGTGTTTTTTTGCTTTTCCCTCTTGCATTAGCCGCTTTTTATACCTAAATAAGCTAATATTAAAGCAACAATATGGAGAATGTTTTGTTATGACAACAATCTTGTGTGTAAGAAAAGGCAACAATGTTGTAATGGCCGGTGACGGTCAAGCTACTCTTGGCGAAGCAATTATATTCAAATCCCACTCGGTCAAAGTTCGTCGCATTGGCAACGGCAACATCATAGCCGGTTTTGCCGGAGCCGCCGCTGATGGTATAACTTTGATTGAAAGGCTGGAAGCCAAGCTGGAAAAACATGCCAATCAATTAAAAAGAGCGGCTGTTGAGCTGGCAAAAGATTGGCGCATGGATAAATATCTGCGTCAGCTTCAAGCCTTTATGATTGTTGCCGACAAAGACACTTCTTTAGTCATTTCCGGCACCGGAGAAGTCATGGAACCAGATGACGGCATTATCGGCATAGGCTCAGGCGGCAATTATGCCATGGCCGCCGCCAAAGCCCTTTATGATATTGACGGCTTAAGCCTTGAAGATATTGCCCGCAAAGCCATGAAAATAGCCGGTGATACCGATGTCTACACCAACCACAATGTTATTATTGAGAGTATAAGCAATGAGTAATTTCAGTCCTCGTGAAATCGTATCAGAATTAGATAAATACATAATTGGCCAAAGCGAGGCCAAAAAAGCCGTAGCGGTCGCCTTACGCAATCGTTGGAGAAGAATGCAGTTACCCGAAAAATTGCGTGAAGAAATCGTCCCGAAAAACATTTTAATGATCGGACCAACCGGCGTCGGCAAAACCGAAATATCGCGTCGATTGGCCAAACTAGCCAAAGCTCCTTTTATCAAGGTCGAAGCCACCAAATTCACCGAAATCGGCTATGTCGGCCGTGATGTAGAAAGCATTATCAGAGATTTGGTCGAAATTTCACTGGTTCAAACTCGCAAAAAGCTGCGTAAAAGCGTAAGTGCCAAAGCCGAAGCCTCCGCCGAAAAAAGATTGATTGAAGCTCTGGTCGGTTCTTCTGCCGGCGAAGATACCAAACAAAAATTTTTACAAATGCTAAGAGAGCACCAGCTTGACGAACGCGAAGTAGAAATTTCTTTGCTTGATAATTCCAACTCATCAATGCCCACAATTGATATCCCCGGCATGCCCGGAGCCTCTATGGGTATGATAAGCTTAGGCGATTTATTGGGCGGCAATCCGCAAAAATACAAAACTCGCAAACTCAAAGTTGCCGAAGCTTATAAGGCATTGATTGATGAAGAATCAGACAAGTTGCTGGACAACGAAGACATCACCTCGCAAGCCATCAAAGCGGTTGAAAATGATGGTATTGTCTTTATTGATGAAATAGACAAGATTACCGGCAAATCCGAAGGCACCAGAGGCGATGTTTCTCGCGAAGGTGTCCAAAGAGACCTCCTGCCGTTAATTGAAGGCACCACGGTTTCCACCAAACATGGCCTGGTCAAAACCGACCACATTTTGTTTATCTGCTCCGGAGCCTTTCATTTAGCCAAACCATCGGACATGCTTCCCGAATTGCAAGGTCGTTTGCCGATAAGGGTTGAATTAAAAGCCCTCACCCATAATGACTTTGTTCGCATCTTAACCGAGCCGGAAGCTAACTTGATAGAGCAATATACGGCACTTTTAGAGACCGAAGAATTTCACATAAAATTTGCTCCGGAAGCAATTGAAAAAATTGCCGATATTGCCGTAGCAATTAATGAAAATGTTGAAAACATCGGCGCCAGAAGATTACATACCGTACTTGAAATTCTGCTTGAAGATGTAAGTTATACGGCATCTGACCGCAGCGGCGAAGAATTAACCATTACTGCCGATATGGTTGCCGAAAAGCTCGATAAATATACGCAAGCCACCGATTTATCAAAGTTTATTTTATAATGAATGAAGATAAAGACTTAAGCATATACATACATTGGCCGTTTTGTCGCAGTAAGTGTCCTTATTGCGACTTTTTCAGCCGTGTAAAAAAAGATACCAATGAAGATGCTCTGATTAAAGACTACATTGAGCAACTTCAAAAATATAAAGAACTCTTGCCTGACAAACACATAATATCCATATTTTTCGGCGGCGGCACACCTTCTTTAATCAAGCCGCAAAATATAAGCCTCTTAATTCAGGAAATTGATAAGCTTTGGGGAATAGGAAATAAAACAGAAATATCGCTCGAAGCCAATCCTAACACCAGTACTCCGACTTTATTTGCCGACTTATCTCATGCCGGTATTAACCGATTGTCTTTAGGAGTGCAATCGTTTGACGATAAAGAGCTAAAATTTCTCGGCCGCACGCACTCATCAGCAGAGGCTATGAAATCAATCGAAGAAGTCTTAAAAAACTTTTCCAATCATTCCATTGACTTGATGTATGCCCTACCCAACCAAGAAAAGCCCGTTTGGCAAAAAAATCTTGAAATTGCCACTTCTTTTGGCCTTAAACATATTTCCTTATATCAGCTGACCATTGAAGAAAATACCGTATTTTATCGCAAAGGAGTTAAACCTCTTAATGAAAATATTGCAGCCGAATTTTACAATTTTACCGAAGATTTTTTAAGCTTGTATGGGTTTGATAAGTATGAAGTATCTAACTATGCTCAAAAAGGCTTTGCCTCAATCCACAACCAAACTTATTGGCTCGGCAAGGATTATATCGGTATCGGTCAGGGAGCACACGGACGCTTCCGCAAAGACGGTAAGTTTTATGCCTCAACCGATAAGCTCAATTTTGAAGAACTAACCCCTCAAGAACGCGCCGAAGAGCTGATTATAATGGGATTAAGGCTCACCCGAGGCATCAACAAAAAATCATTTAAAAATAATTGCTTGCTCAATTTTGATAATTTTATAAATCAAGAATTCAAAAAACAAATGTTGGAACAAAAGTTGATTGCCGAAGATAAAGAAACTCTCCGTGCCACCAAACAAGGCTTTCTTGTCCTCAATTATCTGATTGAAGGCCTGTGCCCTGCTCTATAAAATGTTTTATTTGTTTTTTCGATAAAACTCTTTGCGGTCTTTACGCGATTTTGACCACAAATTTCCCCATCCGTTTACCGGTTGAACTTTATAAAGTGATTCAAAATTAAAATTGCGACTAAAAAATACCGAAGTCGTTTTGGTGTAATTGTTCATCGGGCAAAAACCGTAAAAATCCACTTGCAGTAAATCGGCACTTTTTAATATATCGATGGTTTTGACATATTCTGCAGAAGTATTAACTCTGTCGCTATCGTCTAAAATAATCATACCGCCGTCATTAAGAGCTTTTACCGCCGTTTCGGCACAAAAGTTTCTTCTTTTGCCGTCAATTATGATAACATCATATTTTTCATTTTCTTCAAAAATAGCCTGTTCGTATATTTCACCTTCATCACGCCATTTTATATCCAAATTCGGCTCACTAAATTCCTTTTGCCATTTATCAAACCAGTTTAGATTGTCCTCAATCGATATTACCTTACCGGCTCTTTTTGCCCAAAACAACGATGAATATCCGCAACCGAATTCAAAAATTTTTTTATCCGTATAATCAAATTGGCTCAAATATTCTATTGCCGGATATGTATACCAAGGTATGGGATTCCCGTCCCGATCCAAACAAACTTTTTCGTCAATAGAACGTTCTATGGCAAATTCTTCACGCCACATATCAATAAAAGTTTGAAACTTTTGACTATACAAAATTCTTCTCCTTTATTAACCGGCAACCAGTTCGTCGGCTTTTCTTTTAAAATCGGTGGGGTTCTTAATTGTCGAAAACCGGAGTTTACCTACTCCCACTCCGTAAAAACATACATCACCGTAGCCCAAAATTCTTCCCCATATCGGTTGTTCAATTTCAATTCCTTCAACTTTGGCATTATTAAGTTCATCGGTATCAACGGCAATAATTCCTTTTTTAACGACCACTCTTTTATTGGTAACCACCATTTCGATAAACATCAATTTAACACTCAAATAAGCTCCCCACAGCACCAAAAATGCGGCCACTCCCCAAACATACAACTCCATTCCGACCGCGCCGACGGCTGCTATGGCCAAAACTACGCCCATAATTAGTATACTAAACGATTTAACATAGTTAATCCAGTGCAGCTCTGCTTTTGCTGCCACATTTTCGCCGTCCCTTAATGTTTTTTCGATATAAGACATCTCACACCTCGCTTTTTAATACTTTTACAGCTATATCATAGTCAAAACCTGCTCTGACCAAAACTGCCAAATCTTTTGAATATCTTTCTTTTCTTGAGTTTTCATCAGGATTATATGGCCCCAATTTTTTCTTCTTTGCCAATTTAATCGCCGCTTCCTCCGGATTTACCTCTTGTTGTGATAAAATTTGTTCGGCCAAGTTTTCATCAATACCTTTTTCTTTAAGTTTTCCCAAGATATAACGCGGAGATTTTCCGGCATTTATATAATCTCTGATTTTAATTTCGGCAAATCTGGCATCATCAACATATCTAAGCCGCACAAAATCGGCAATTATTTCATCTGCCCAAGCATAGGCCTCCGATTTATTAAAATCTTTATCATAATAAGCATATTCATCAATTCTTCTTTTAAGCACGGCTCTAAGATTGGCCTGAGAAGTTTCAAACCTTTTCAGGTAAAAAAGAGCGATATTCCTAAGTCGCTGTCCGGTAATTTTTTTTAGGCGTTTTTTTACGCATTTATTTTCCGACAACACTTGCAAAATTCCTTTCTTTAGATTATAGGATATAATAACTGTTCGAGATTATACCAAGGAAAATATAATATGCCCAACAAAAATTTTGATAACTGTGTATCTTTTTACATTAACGACGGCGCGTTTCAAGGCCGTTTGGTCAGATTAAACGAAGTTGTAAACACTATCCTAACCAAGCATAAATATCCGCTTCCGGTATCTGCCGTTATTGCCGAAAGCACTGCTTTGGCCGCCATTTTAGCAAGCAACTTGAAGTATGATGGTCTTTTCACCTTACAAACCCAAAGTGATGGTCCGGTAGGCTTGATTGTTGTTGATGTTACATCAGATGGCAAGATTAGATCTTGTGCTCGTTTTGATGAAGAAAGATTAAATGCCGGTCAAACTTTGCGTAAAACCTTAGGCGAGATTGAGCCTGCTCCGCACCTAATGGGCAAAGGACATTTGGCCTTTACCGTTGACCAAGGCGACAAAGCCAACCTCTATCAAGGTATTGTTGATTTGCAAGGCAAGAACTTAACCGAATGTGCATTGCGCTACTTCAAACAATCCGAACAAATTGACACCGGCCTCAAATTGTTTTTTAAGGCTCCGTCCGGTGAAAGCCAATCATGGTTAGCTGCCGCTATAATGATACAAAAACTTCCGCCCAAAAAAGATATGCAAACTTCTGCCGAAGAAATGGCCGAATTGTGGAATCAGGCCAATATATTTATGGAAAGCCTATCCGAAGATGAGATATTTAATGCCGAACTTTCATCGGAAGAAATTCTGCACCGTTTGTACCACAGCTGTGATTTGCACATCGGCTCTCACAAAGATTATAGCTTTGCCTGCCGTTGCTCTCGCGAAAAATTGCTCAACACATTGAGTACTTTTTCGGCTGACGACATTAATGCCATGGTCGAAGACGGAAAAATCACGGCCACCTGTCATTTTTGTTCCGAAGAATATGTTTTTGACCCCAAAGAGCTCAAAAAACAATAGATTAACCAGATATTAATTAATTTGGACTTATGCTGATGTACAAATGATGTATATCAGCATAACTGTTTTTATATATAGGTCTTAGAACAATGATTAATAGCAAAAAAATTTTATCAATAATCGGTTTAAGTTTGAGTTTGTGTGCCTGCGGAACCTTATACGGCACACCGGAAGATGAACTACCCAAATATACCGAACCGCGTTTTAATACCGAAGCACCGATAGAATTAAAGGTAAACAAAGTAAATATTGTTTCGGAATTTACTCCGACATTTACTCGTCCTCACGTAGAACACCTGTTTCCGGTATCGATTGAAAAGACCGCAAAATTGTGGGCTCAAGACAGATTAAAGGCTGTTGATTTTGGCTCTTCTAAAACGGCAGAATTCATCATCAAAGATGCATCTGTTACCGAGGAATTAGAAGAAGGCAAACAAATTTTTGAACAAGATAAAGTAAAATATTCTGCTCGTTTGGTTGTAGCTGTTAAGATTACGGATTCTAAGAGCTTGGCTCAAGCTTCGACCGAAGTTGAAGCCTGGCGTAGTTTGACCATCCCTGCTCATACCGACATTGCCGGAAAAGAAATTTATTGGAATGGTATGGTCGAAAAATTGTTTAAGGATTTTAACGAAAGAATGACAGCCAACATTCACCAATATTTGAATGCTTTTGTTGCCAATCAGGAATTAACTCCGACTTATTACTAGTTGAGAATTCTTTTACTAAGCCCGCCTTTGGCCGATAAGTTAAAGGTGGGCATTTTTATATCCCTAACTTTGCCGCAATCACCGGCATCAATCTTGCAAGAGCCATAAAAAACCGCATTTTCCGACTTTAGCGGTGCATAAGAAGTAAACTCAAAAACCTCTCCCGGCTCCAATTCCGGAAGCTCTCCCTTAAATCCGGCGGAAGAATCATTATAGTTATTACCTTTCTCGTCGGTAATATTCCAGTTTTTACCAAGCAGCCTGATTTTTCTTTCCGAATTATTTTCAATACAGAAATAGCAGCCCCAGATATAATTATTCTCAAGTTCTTCTCTGTCGACCAAAACCGAACCGGCCGAAACGACGATTCCATCTGTCTTAACGGTAACCAAATCATCTGCTGCGCTCATATTCAGGCTCCTTTAGAAGAATTAACCTTTTGTTAACCGTTATACTAAAGCCGTAATTTATCAAAGCAACAGCTAAGGAATTTATCCCCAACCTTATCCACCAAAAAAAAGCTCCTCAAAAAAGAGGAGCCTTGTAAACCAATTTCAAAAAAACATTAGAACGGAATATCATCATCCAAAGCCGTATTTGACTGACTTGGAGACATATCCCAGCCACTGTCGGAAGCAGCAAATACATCATTTCCACCGGCCGGAACTCCGTCACCTTTAGCGTCTAAAAGCACCATATTGCCGCTAAAGTTTTGCAATACAACCTCGGTAGTATATCTTTCTTGACCGTTATTATCTTCCCAACGACGAGTTTGCAATTGACCTTCCAAATAAACTTTAGAGCCCTTACGCAAATATTTCTCGGCAACATCGGCCAAAGCCGGATTAAAGATAACCACTCTGTGCCATTCTGTTCTTTCTTTGCGTTCACCGCTGGCTTTATCTTTCCAAGAATCAGAGGTTGCCACATTCAAGTTAACAATCTTAGCACCGTTAGCGGTATTGCTAACTTTCGGATCTGCACCCAAATTACCGACCAAAATGACTTTATTTATACTTCCAACCATTATTTCATACCTTACTTAAAAAAATTAAAAACTGCACTGATTATAATAATATATTTTGGCAAATCCAACAAAAATCAATTAAGTTGTGTATATTCGCCGTTTATTAAACGAAACGCATCATACCCCGGATTTTTAGAAGCATTACCTTTAACAAAATCCACATTTCCCCAAGGTAAGTCAAAGCCGCTTGCATTTTTTAAGGCATTAATTTTAGCAAAATCAAAACTTCCGTTTTTTTCAACAAGCTGCTTCCACAACTTAACCGCAGCATAACCATAAACGCCGAGACCTCTCGGTTCTTTTCCCATTAATCGTAATTTGACCAAATCCTCGGTAAAATACGGACTGTCCTTAAAGTCCTCTGGTCTCAAGAAATAAACGCCTTCAACAAAATTTCCCATTTCCCTGAAAAAGAATGGAGTAGCAGCACTTTCATTTACGACAATAGCCACATCGGCTTTTTGCTGTTGTAGATTCTGAGCTATTTTGGCGATATTTTCAGGGGTTCCTGAAACAAAGACGGTATCGCTGTTGAGCAATACTTCTTTAGCGAGCTTTTCATAATCCCCGTCAAAATCGGCACTTTCATAAATCACTATACGATTTTGCAAATTATTTTCCGCAAAAAGGTTTTGCAATTTATTTGCCGTTTCGGTAGTTTTGGGCAAAAAATTATCATACACCACCGCCAAATTTTTTCCGGCAAATTGTTTTCCATATAATTCAAACACTGCATCAGCTTCATTAGAAGCCAATCCCCCTATTTTAAACATTCCGTCCGTAGCCGAATAATATTCTCCGGCAGCAAGCGGTGTCGTAATAATTCTTGAGATTTTTGCTTTAGCATATACATCCGATATCTGAGTAAAGGCATTGTTGCAATAAGGCCCTATAATCATATTAATTTTTTCGCTTTCGGAAGAATTAAGCGACATCATCTGAGCCGACGATACGGCAAAATTATCATCACAACGGTCATCAACGACAATCAGGTTAATCTTTTCGCCCAACACCCCACCGTCTTGATTAATTGCATCAACCGCAATCTGAGCCCCGTCAATAACCTGATTACCAAACAAAGCGTCATGCCCCATTTTCGGTGCCACCACCGCAATATTAACGGCTTGCGTTTCAAATGTCCACAACAACGACAAACAAAAAACTGCTTTAAGCGCTATTTTCATAACATTCTATCTCAAATTAAAACTTCTGGAATATTAATAAAACAATCTTCTTTTTGCAACTTTTTTTTCAAATAACGTTTGACTTAATACAACAAATCTCTAGAATTTACAAAAAATAATTTACTGGAATGATAGATGCTAAAAAAATATACTTTTAAATCAGACAACAAAGGCCCAGATATTTTGTTTCTCGGTGCGGTTCACGGCAACGAACCCTGCGGAACGCAAGCAATTTATAAAGTAGTAGAAAAGTTTGCATCACGAGCTCTCACCCCGTTACGCGGAACCGTCAGTTTTATTCCGGTATGCAATCCTATGGCTTTTGAGCGCAACACCCGCCAAATTGACGAGAATCTCAACCGCATTATTAGGCACTACGACACACCTCAAACCTACGAGCAACACCTAGCCATTGAATTATCAGAACACATTGCAGCCTCAGACATTATAATTGATTTGCACTCTACCTCTGCACCGTCATCTGAACCATTTATTTTCAATGATTATCAGGATGAGTTGGCAGATAAAATTTCTTCATTTCAAAATATAAAATACATTATCAAAGGGTGGCCTCAAATTTATGCCGATGACGATACATTTCAAGATCTTTCTACCGGCAACTGCGCGCACATACACGGCAAAACCTGCCTTACTGTGGAATGCGGATATAACCTAGATCCAATATCAGTGCAAACTGCATACTATGTAATTATGAATACCCTTCTTAACCTAAAAATTCTCGAAGGATATCCTTCTGCTCCCATTAAACAACATAATATTGTAATGGATAAATTATATGTTAAGACCAAAGCCGGTAAATTAAATAAAGAATTTCATAACCTAGAACAAATAAAGCAAAATGAAATCATAGCTACCTACGACGACGGCAGCACCATTATTTGTCCTCAAGACAGCTACATTTTACTCCCTAAACATCATGCGCTGATTAACGGTGAATGGTTTTACCTTGGCCATTTGCAAAACGACTAAAGCTTCTGAATAAATTCAAATCGTTTTGTTTTTCGCCTTTTTCCCAAACAATTTTATTTTCGTTTCCTATAAATCTGGTTCCATAATATCCAGCCTCGGCCAAATAGTGCATTTTATTAAACAGCGCAGGAATCTCCTTATGAATATTTTTTCCCAAATACATTGAAAAACTATTTTCTGCTCTGGCCGGTAGCAATGGTTTATAAAAATCTTTTTGCATGTATAAAACTTTTGTTCCGTCAAACGGGTCCTTATCAACTTTTCTGATAGACATTCCACTTTTTAAGGCATTGACCCAACTCGCCGGATTATCAATAGCTATCTGACTTATTGCCGTCTTTTTACCAAAAGATTTTGCCTTTTCCTCTCTTTGCCTAAGCAATTCTTGCATCAATCCTTTGCCGCGATAATCCAAATCCACCAATGTCGCTTTATAAATCACCAAATCGTTGTAATTAACATCAGAGGCAAACTCCGCCAATTCCCTTTTTTGACCGTTTTGAGGAAATTCGAACATACTTTGCGCCACTAATTTACTACCGTCAAATATTCCAAACATATGAACATTTTTTCCATCCAAAGCCTTCATAAAATCTTCAACGCTTCTTTTCAAAATAAAATGTTTTTCGTCTTGCTGCAAATTGGCAAATATTTTATCTTGCAAAGCCATAACGGCAGGCAAATTCTCAATATTTAATTCTTTTACTTCTAATTTTTTCACCATTTTAATGTTCCTGTACCTTTAATGATTAATGCAAAAAAAGGATTTGAAATTTTCACCTCAAATCCTGCAACGACAATTTTAATTTTTACAACAGCAATCATCGTCGCAAGAACATACGGCGGCGAACAGAAACAATATTAAACATTACATTTACAAGCATCATAAATAAAAACTCCACAAAACAGGCCGGAGGATGCCATATCCACAATATCTTGTCAACAATTTTATTGCCAAGAAATAATAATAAGCTTATATTGGTGCTCCGATTAGGAGAAACAAGATGAGCAGTGATTTTATAGAAATAAAAGGTGCCAGAGAACACAACCTTAAGAACATAAATATCAGCATTCCTAAGAACAAGCTAACCGTAATCACCGGTTTGTCCGGCTCGGGTAAATCATCTTTAGCCTTTGACACTATTTATGCCGAAGGTCAACGCCGTTATGTTGAAAGTTTGTCATCTTATGCCCGCCAGTTTTTAGACTTGATGAAAAAGCCCGATGTAGATTCGATTGAAGGTCTATCACCGGCAATTTCGATTGAACAAAAAACCACTTCGCACAACCCGCGTTCCACCGTCGGCACCATTACCGAAATATACGACTATATGCGACTTCTGTGGGCTCGTGTCGGCACGCCATATTCTCCGGCCACCGGACTACCGATAGAAAGCCAAACCGTATCACAGATGACCGATAAAGTCTTATCACTCCCCGAGGGTAGCAAGTTGCTGATTCTAGCCCCCATTGCTCGCGGTAAAAAGGGCGAATACAAAAAAGAACTCGAAAGTTTGCAAAAACAAGGTTTTCAACGCGTAAAGATTGATGGTGAAATCTATGATTTGGATTCCACTCCCGAACTAAACAAAAATCAAAAACATGATATTTCCGTGGTGGTTGACCGCGTAATAGTAAAAGAGAGTATCGCCGAAAGATTGAGCCAATCATTTGAAACAGCTCTAAAACTAAGTGATGGTTTGGTTTTTGTAGAAAATTTATCAACCAACGAACAGCTCACCTTTTCTTCCAAATTTGCTTGTCCGGTATCCGGTTTTACCATTGAAGAAATCGAACCCAGACTGTTCTCATTTAATAACCCATACGGAGCCTGCCCTCATTGCGACGGTATCGGTGCCAAATTATACATGGATCCCCTTTTGGTCGTTCCCAATCCCAATTTATCTCTAAGCCAAGGCGCCATTGCTCCGTGGCATGGTTTCCGTACCTCTTTTTACGAACAGACACTTTATTCTTTGGCCGAGTACTTAAACATATCACTTAAGACCCCATGGAAAGACCTGCCGCAAAAAGCCAAAGACATAATCTTGTATGGCTCCGGCGATGAACCCATTCCGATGTATTACAGCCGCTTTGCCACCAACAAGCCTTTCGAAGGCGTTATTCCCAACATGGAAAGACGTTTTTTAGAAACCGATTCTGCGGCTTCAAGAGAAGAGCTATCGCGTTATCAATCGGCAGCACCATGTGAGGTATGCGGCGGCAAAAGACTAAAACCTGAGGCTTTGGCTGTCAAAATCTGCGGCTTGGATATTATGGAAGCTTCAGATATGTCAATTAAAGATGCTCTTGTTTGGTTTAATGGTGTAAAACCAAACTTAACTCCCAAAAAACAAGAGATAGCGACCAAAATATTAAAAGAAATATGCGAAAGGCTAAGCTTTTTAAACAATGTAGGCTTGGAATATCTAACCTTATCCCGTCAATCCGGCAGCCTTTCCGGTGGTGAATCTCAACGCATCAGACTGGCCAGTCAAATCGGCACCGGCCTTACCGGTGTTTTGTATGTATTAGACGAACCCTCAATCGGTCTACACCAACGCGATAACAACCGCTTGATAGAAACCCTTACGCGTTTACGCGATATCGGCAACAGCGTAATTGTGGTCGAGCATGACGAAGATGCGATTCGCGCCGCAGATTTCTTGATTGATATCGGACCTTACGCCGGTTCGCAAGGCGGCAAGATCATGGCCTCAGGCACTGTGAAAGATGTCTTAAAAACCGATAGTCTGACGGCTCAGTATTTAAATGGAATTAAAAAGATTGCCGTGCCGGAAAAACGACGCAAAGGCAACGGAAAATTCATAGGTCTAAAAGGTGCCCGTACCAACAATCTAAAGAATGTAGATGTTAAAATTCCGCTTGGCACATTTACCTGCGTAACCGGAGTATCAGGCGGCGGCAAATCATCTTTGATATTGGAAACCTTATGTAAAGCTCTGGAAAAAGAAATTAACGGCTCTCGCGAACCTGCCGGAATATACGATAAACTCATCGGTGCCGAAAATATTGATAAGATAATTAATATTGACCAATCTCCGATAGGTCGCACCCCTCGTTCCAATCCGGCCACCTACACAGGAGTATTCGGCAACATCCGCGATTGGTTTGCCGCTTTACCGGAGGCCAAGGCCAGAGGATACAATGCCGGACGCTTTTCTTTCAATGTCGCCGGCGGCCGTTGCGAAGCTTGTAAGGGTGATGGCGTCACCAAAATTGAAATGCACTTTTTGCCTGATGTTTATGTTGAATGTGATGTTTGTAAGGGCAAGAGATTCAACCGTGAGACCTTGGAGGTTAAATACAAAGACAAATCGATTGCCGATGTTTTGGACATGACGGTTGATGAGGCTTATGTATTTTTTGAGAACATACCCTCAATCAAAAACAAACTCGATTTATTAAGAAGAGTCGGTCTTGGTTATATCAAACTCGGACAACCGGCGACCACACTTTCCGGCGGTGAAGCTCAACGCATAAAACTATCTAAAGAACTATCCAAAAGAGCCACCGGTAAGACCTTGTATATTTTAGATGAACCGACAACCGGACTGCACTTTGAAGACATCAACAAACTGCTTTCGATATTGCAATCTTTGGTCGAACAAGGCAACTCACTGATTGTCATTGAACACAATCTCGATGTTATAAAAACAGCTGATTATATTATTGATATTGGACCCGAAGGCGGAGATGGCGGCGGACAAATAATCGCCCAAGGCGCACCTGAAGAAGTGGCCAAATCTACCATAAGCTATACAGCTAAATTCTTGCGAGATAAACTATAAGCTTCGCCCTGCTTTTGTTTTAACAACCTTGCTTGAATTATAAGCAGAAGATACATCAGCGGCCATACTCTTAAATACACGGTCTCCTCTTGCACCTTTAGCCAAAGTCTCCGTCAATTCGCTAACATTTTCGGGGGTATAGTCGTACTTTGTAACAATATCCTTAAACATATTGGTCAAATTTTTATGAAAATCAGGATTTAAATACCCGACCTCCATATCGGTATGTTCCACAAAGTCAGCATAAGCAGCGGCCACATCTTTCACCAACTTTTTATCAATTGTATTTTTCCTCGATACATTCCCGAATATATCCACCTGAGGATCATCCAATCCTCTGACTTTTGCATTACTCAACAAAAGCTGGTACAAGGTATCGGTCTTAACATCATCATATTGATTTTTAGATGCATCATTAAATAAATTGTTTGCATAATTAAGCACATTATTTCTATTAGCTACAAAATCTGGACTTTTTATATCAACACGTTCTTTCCAAGTTTTGTATTTTTTAGCTCTGTTATATAAATACTCAAACTCTTCTCGCATGCTATCGACTTTATATATACTATCTTTATAATTTTTACTCATTTTAGAAAGTTTTGGTAAGTTCAATACATTTATCAAATCTTTGACTTCATCATGCGTATAATATTCCATTAATTTACCGCCGAAATCCTTCATTTCGAAATGCAAATGTGGTTTTATATTTTCGTTCTTTTTCACAAATTCGATATAGGTTTCAAATAGTTCTTTAACCAACCTGGTATTAACATAAGGCTCTTTGCCAACGGCATTATTATATAAAGTTTCGGCTTCTTTTGTCAGCAACATCTCAAGCGGTTTAACACTCAAAGGCTTATCTAATCTATTTGCTAATTTAAAATACAAATCAGCGCAATTAAGCACCACCTTATCCGAAACTACTTCGATGTTTTTCGCATATTTTTCAAAAACCATATATATCAAGCCGACTTTTTTAACTCTTCTGGGATTATCAAGATAAATGCTTGCTTTTGTAAATAAGCGATTTGTAATTTCTTGATAGCACGTTGGATTATAATCGGCAATTTTTTCTAAAGCGACCTGAGAAATATTATTTTCTTTATCTTTACTAAACAGAAGTTCCAAAAAATTGACTTTAGCATTATCGGTAAGAGGATAATTTTTAATTTGATAATCAAAAATTTCGAACATATTCTTTGCAAAAGCATTTTTTATATTATCCGCAAAATACCACAGCATATGCCCGTTAAGATCGGCCCAATCTTTTTTATCGGCCTCGCGAAACAATGCATCAAAATGATCAAAAAGATTTTGTTTGGCTTCTTCCGAATAAGGGTACGGTTTATCGAGCCTTGCATTATCTCCGTACTGCTTCTTAGCTCGGCCATACTTAGCCCCCCAGTCGATAACATCTCTGGTATAATTTTCAATAAGTTTTTTGATATATTTGCTCCGAGGATATTTATCAGCTACCGACATAGACCCTCCTTTTGTCAAAATTTTAATAATTGTAGCATTTTTTGACAAAAAATCAACACAAAAAAACGGGAAGGTCAAACCTCCCCGTTTTTTTAATAATTTGGTTAATTAGAACTTATAGTTCAAAGATAAACCAACCAATTTAACCGAGTTATCATATTCTGCGGTTACACCTCTTGAATTAGCTGACGGGTAGTCGTTAGGTAT
Organism: uncultured Pseudomonadota bacterium; assembly: GCA_949297185.1. GTDB lineage: Bacteria > Pseudomonadota > Alphaproteobacteria > RF32 > CAG-239 > CAZU01. The sequence goes on along the minus strand of CASFRM010000003.1, from coordinate 33,198 downwards.
GTTAACCGAAGCTTCTTTTGCTTGAATATAAGTAAATGCGGCATCAAAGGTCAAGTTTTCGCTATAAGCATAGCTCAAACCAATAGAATACCAATATCTGTCAGAATCCGGAATTCTCGGGGTTCTGTCTGCAGCCTTAACAGCCGATTCGTCATAAGCCAAACCGAGACGCAATTTCCACTGATGATCCATCTGATAGCTTGCACCGATAGCATAGAAGTTGGTATCACGCCAATTTTCAGGTGTTGAACTTATCAATCCAGGAACATCTCTTCCGTAAATATCCAAACTATCGAAAGAATTCCAATAAACTCTCTGATATTCGGCCATCAATTCCCACTTATCATTCAAACGGTGATAAGCACCGACCGAGAACATTGCCGGAGTATCCAAACGAGCGGAAATATCTTGATTAAGGTTAGGAAGAGGAGCACTTGCAGAAATATCACCTTTTAATTTGTGATTGATTTCTGAACGATATCCGACACCGATTCTGGTATCTTCATTAAATTCGTACATAGCACCAAGTTGATATCCGACATCAACGGTATCACCTTCCAACTTAGTATTAACAGCTTGGTGTGAAGCGGTATTGGTCAATCTAGCCTTAACATATTGTATTGGCAAGCCGGCACCGATGCTCAAATTATCGGTAACTTTATAAGCCACCATCGGGGTTGTGGTAGCGGTAATAACCTTAGAGGTAATACCATGGTCAGAACCGGCCCAACCACCATCATACTTGGTAATCATACCGAAAGGCACATTAAGCGACAAACCGATTGTTGTTTTATCATTAAGCTGGTGCGAAATTGTGCCATTCGGAGCAATAGCAGCATGCACAATATTATTAACATCTTGATTTCTGCCATTTTCTCCATAAATATCATGAGCTTCGGCTCTGGGGATAATGTAAGTACCGCCGAGATTAACCTGAGTACCTTTTTGTTTAGTCAAACCGGCAACATTGAAATAAGAATAAGAGTTATTTTCTGCTCCGGCAGTAGAACCGGCAAAAGCGTTACCCAAAGCGGCAGCAGATTGTTCACGCAAGTGGAAACCTGCAGCATTAGCATCAGCAGCGGCAAGGATCACACCCAAAGCTGTAAAAGTGATTATTTTTTTCATAAAAAAAGTCCTTTTAAGGTTAAAGCACGAAGTGATTGATAACACACAAAAAATAATAAATCAATCGAATGATTGAAACATTGTGTATTTATTTTAAAATATTTAGCAAAAACAATATATTGAGAAAAGATTTTTCTTTAATGGCAGCAAATATTATGTTATAATAAAAAAGTTCTTGCTTTTTAAGCTAAGCAATGCTAAAAGGCTCAATTAGATTTTGTTATTAACTTTTTTTGATATATGAAATGGGGTGATTTAAGTGGTTCAAGTTACTGTTATAGGTAATGATGTCGGACAATCTTTGAAAGTATTGAAGAAAAAGATGCAACGCGAAGGTATTTTCCGCGAAATGAAATTGCGTCGTTGTCACGAAAAGAATTCTGAAAAGAAAGCTCGTCGTCAAGCCGAGGCCATTCGTCGTGCTCGCAAACAGTTGCGTAAACGCTTAGATACAGAAGGCTTCTAGTTTCATATAAGCCTACAAGATTCAAAACCGCTTTCTTATTACACAAGAAAGCGGTTTTTTCATTTATGCCATAAATAATCAAGACAAATTATACCTAATAAAAGTAAAAAAGGAGGCCATTTTACACAGCCTCCTCATTCACTTACTATGAATTAAGCCTACAAGCCTAATTCTTCCATAACCTGTTTTTTCAAAGTTACATTATCAGCCTTTCCGGTTGCAAATACCGGCAGAGTATCATGATACAAAATCACTCTCGGCAAATACAACTCCGGCAACCCGTTCTGCTTAATATAGGCGTGCAATCTATCATTGCTGGCTTCTTTATTATTGGTTACCAAAACGATTTGCTCGCCTTTGCTTTCATGAGGCACGGCAACCACACCATAAGAGAAGTCGACTCCGTCCGCCTCAAAAGCCTTAACTACGGTTTCCAATACGGCATTCAACGACACCATCTCTCCACCGACTTTTGCAAATCTCTTAATTCTGTCTCTGATATAAACAAAGCCGATTTCATCCATCTCGACCACATCACCGGTATGATACCAACCATCCTCCGGCGGCACCAAAACACCCGGATTATCAGGCAAATAATACCCCAACATGATATTAGGTCCTTTAACCCACAATTCACCGCCTTTCTCGATTCCATCAACCGGTACGATTTTGTGTTGAATTTTCGGCAACAATTTTCCTATTGAGCCAAAACGGTTGAAAATGCGGTTATTTGCCGTAACCACCGGTGAACACTCTGTAGAACCATAAGCTTCTTTAACGCTTATACCCAATCTCTCACCCCACAAATTGCGTGTATCCGGCTTAATAGCTTCCGCTCCGCCATACATAAAGCGAATATTGTGGAAATCCATCGGATGCGCAATTTTGGCATAACCACGGAAGAAAGTATCGGTACCAAGCAAAACCGTAGCCCCTATTTCATAAGAAAGTTCGGCAATAATACGATAATGCAACGGAGACGGATACAAAAACAACTTACTACCCTTAAATATCGGGAACAAAGTACCTACCGTAAGACCAAAGCTGTGGAACATAGGCAAAGCGTTAAGGAAAATATCCGAAGTATTAATCGCCTCGATACAGCTCATCTGATCCACATTGGAAATAATATTGGCATGGCTCAAAACAACAGCCTTTGGTGCCCCTTCCGAACCCGAAGTAAACAAAATTACGGCCTTTTTATTTCCGCCCACCGGATGAGGTACTCGTTTTAATTTATAACGAACATACGCACCTATCTTGTCCTTTAAGGTAATATGTTTACGCAATTCTTCCAAATAAAAGACTTTATATCCGGCTTTGCGCAAATCATCTACCACATTTTCCATTTTAGCATTACGGATAAATGCATTAGAAGTGATAATCAGCTTAACTTTAGCGGTATTGCACATAGACACCATATTCTTAGAACCGACCGAGAAATTAAGCATAACCGGAATTCTCTCATAAGCCGACAAGCCAAAGAATGTGCAAACATTAGCCAACACATTCGGCAAGAGGATAGCCACATGTTCTCCCGGTCTGGTCATTCCCTTAAAGAAACGCCCCAAAACAAAAGACTTAATCACGATATCGCGATAAGACTGCGGAACTCTGTTAATATCTTCAAAGAACTTCGGACGATGCAACAAACCTCGTTTAGAATTGATTTTTGCCGCCTTCATCAACATTCCGAACAAAGAAATATTGCCGTTGTTAATCGCATCAAAACTCATATCACGCATAATCATATAAACTTCGTTACTGATATGATCTCTTTGACGACGCAGCTCGTCTTTCAACTTAAACTTAACCGGTTTTCTAACAGTAATTTGTACCTTAGGCAACGGACGATGAGGCAACTTTCCTTTTGTTTTAGAGAAATAACCAAATTGCGGTCCGTCAATCCACACCGGCACAATCGGAGCACCGGACTTATCAGCCACCAATCCCGGAGCTTCGTATATTTTCATCAAACCACCGCTTTCGGTAATTCTGCCTTCGGCAAAAATCACACAACATCTACCACTGTCCACTTTGGCAATAAGTTCCTTAATATCACCCGGTTCAATCGGATTAAAGGGCACGACATCAGCCGTTTGCATTAATATTCTTACCCATTTGTTGCGATACAAATGCCCGTTCAGAGCAAATACCGGATCACCGGGTAAAAACGCAAACAACATTATCGGGTCAAGGAAGGACACATGATTTGACACATACACCGCCTTAGTAGGCAAACGATTAGCATCAAATTGGATATTGCAGCGCACCTTAAAGATAGTAAACACAAGGCGCAAACAAAAGCGTACAAAATTTTTCACAAAAAGTTCTCCGATAGTTACAAAATATATTCCATTTGTAACTTGAAAAAACTCATTCTGTAAAGGAAAAAAAAACGCCCCACTGTCCTCACCATTTTTTTATCACACAACGCTTTGATTTAACTACAAATTATACTATTTTTCCAAAAGTGGATAAAACATTGTTGTAATTTTTGTAAATGTATACCATAATCCGGCATATATTGATACAAACCAACAAGTTAGGAGGAATAAAAAATGGCAAACGATTCAAAAAGCAAACTGCTTTCCAGTGCTTTTGAAGAATTTGCTAAAAACGGATTTTTAGGTGCCTCAACCAGAGACATTGCGGCTAAAGCCAATATCAACATCTCCTCTATTCTTTACTATTTCGGTGGCAAAAAAGGCATATATACCGCAGCCTTAAAAAAGATTGTCGATACTGTTAACAACCTAACCGGAGAATACACTTCTCGTTATCAAGAAGTTATCGAACGCAAAGACAAGACCGAAGCAGCCGCTTTTCTAAAAGAAATGATGCAGAAATTCGTGTCCATTGTCTGCAGCAAAGAAATTTCCGACAATGTCAAAAAAATATTCCTAAGCGAATATTCCAGCCCCTCTGATGAATTTAATATCCTATACAGCGAACTTATTCGTCCGGTTCATGACCGCATGGCCAATTTATTGAATCTGGCCTCAAATAACAAAATAAGCCTCAGAGATTGCTACTTCTATATCATTATGCTGTTTTCCCAAGTTTTTGTTTTCGCCTCTCGCGAAGAATTTATATGCAAGCTTATGGACTGGAACGGCTATGACAAAAAATCAGAAAAACGCTTATCCGACTATATTGACGCCCAAATAGATTTTATCCTCTCGTCCTTTCCGCTCAAAAGTATAAAAAAATAATGAATAACCTCATAAAAAAAGCCGCTCTGACCCACGAGCTTAACCACGAAGAAATATTACAAATATTATCCTCAAACGACTTAAATTCCGAGCTTTTTTTAACCGCTGATAAAGTCAGAAAAGAATATGTTGGTGATGAAATTCATCTAAGAGGACTTATAGAATTTTCCAACATCTGCCGCAACAACTGCCTATATTGCGGCCTAAGACGAGATAACCGCAATATCACCAGATACCGCCTAAGTTCAGATGAAATATTTAACCTAGCCGAGTACGCCAGCAACACACTCGGATTAAAAACCGTGGTATTACAATCTGGCGAAGATATGTATTTTACCCAAGAAATTATGTGTTCCATAATCAAGCGTCTCAAAACTCTGGATATTGCACTGACATTAAGCATCGGCGAAAAAAGCACCGAAGAATATATGGCTTACCGTCAAGCCGGAGCCGATAGATTTCTTTTGCGCATAGAAACCACCGATAAAGACTTATATCATCGTCTCGACCCTGATATGAGTTGGAATAACCGCCGCCGCTGCCTAAAAGACATCGGCATATCAGGATTAGAAATCGGTTCCGGTGTTATGGTCGGACTTCCAGAACAAACCTTAAGCTCTTTAGCCGATGACATATTGTTTTTCAAAGCAATCAACGCCGATATGATAGGCATTGGCCCGTTTATCCCTCACCCTAATACCCCTCTCAAAGACTGTCAGGGCGGCAGCCTTGAACTTTCACTCAAAGTTATGGCATTAACCAGACTTCTACTGCCCGATATCAACATTCCGGCCACCACCGCCATGGAAACACTTGCTCCCAACGGACAACTTCTGGCCTTACAATCCGGAGCCAATGTTATCATGCCCAATATAACACTGGCAGAATACCGCAAAAACTACGAACTATATCCTGGGAAATCTACAACCAACTGTGTCAAAGACGACAATCTATCGGAGCTTAGCAATAAAATAGCATCAATCGGCAGAAAAATCTCATCAGACTATGGATTTCACCGCAAGACCCCATAAAAACCGAAAACGGTGAGAACACGTCTCACCGTTTTACCAACCCCTAAAATAACAACAACTCCATTTCTTCTGCATCAAAGTTTTGCAGTTTTTCGAGCTGTTCTTTGGATACTGTGGATAGAACATTATAATTGTCCCCTTCCCATATCCAAATATCTCTTGGCTCAACACCTAAAAAGCAATATTCTGACGGATAAAGCATCCCTCCGAATTTTGTTTTCAATTTTTCCGCCTTTATCTTTTCTCCCACAAAATAGGGAATCTTCATACACAAGACATTAAGATCAACGCCATACCGTCTATAAGCCTCATACACTCTTTTTCTCAGTACCTCTCCGGCACTTGTGTACAAAAACAAAGTAGATCCAACCCTTTTAAAGTCATCACTCGGAAAAAAATTTAGTACTGCTTCCTGTGTTGCCAGTTTTTGTTTTTTCAATTCCATAAGCCATATATTTAAAATTAATAATACGAAAATATGGCAATGAAACTATATTTGTTTTTTTAATTATGCAAGAACAAAATTACATCTACTTAAGATTTTTTTTCGGCTCGACCAAACCACCTGAAACAATAAACTTGATAGCCTCTTCCACCGACATATCCATTTCAATCACATCTTTTTTCGGCACAAAGATTAAAAATCCCGATGTTGGGTTTGGCGTTGTCGGTATAAACACATTAACCATCTCATCGGGCAATTTTGCCTCAACCTCACCTTTCAAATCGGCGCTTACCAATCCCAAAATCCAGATACCTTTTCTGGGATATTCCAACATAACTACACGTTTAAATGCTTGAGTTTTACTTGAAAATACAGCCTCAAATATTTGTTTTAGCAAAGAGTAAACTGACGATAGCAACGGCACTCTTCCCACAAACCATTCACCCAAGCGAATAAAGAAACTTCCCAAAAATCCGGCAGCAAACATTCCGACCAAAGTCAAAAATACAATAAGAACCACCAATCCCAATCCGGGAATTGTCATCGGCAAATATGTATTTAACTGATATTCTGGCGGCAACATTTTGTTGACAAACACATCCACCCACAAAATAAATTTATATGCCAGATAAAAAGTTATTGCCACCGGTGCCGTAACCAATATACCGGTAAACAAATAAGCTCTGAGCTTAGCCCCCAATTTCATAAAGACTTCGCGTTCTTTTTGCAAACGCATTTCTTTAATCTTTTTAATATTTTTAGCTCTTTTGAGCAAAACTTCCTTATCAGCCATCAATTTTTCCTCAAATCTTCTATAATAAACTGCACATCATCTCTGCCGTTCCAATGATCACGACGCAACACCCCGACGGCATCAAACTTTGCACCTTGCGGGTTGAGCATGGCATTACCGATTTCATTATCACCGACTCTAAATGCAATCGCTTTTATGCTGCCGCCGTTTTCCGAGGTCAAAATACAGCGCACATGCCCCACTCCAACCATTGCCGGTTTGATAATTCTCACATTCTTAAGCAACAATCTCGGTTCCGGATTTCCGGCTCCGAAAGGCTCTAATTTTGCTAAATTATCGGCCAGTTGTGAATTAGCTCCGCCAACATCCAACACTGCATCAATTTCAACCACCGGAGTAATGGCCTCATCACCGATTTTTTCTTTTACATAGCTTCCGACAAATTCTCTAAACTCTTCCAGCTTATCTTCCTCAAGAGAAAAACCGGCAGCCATCATATGCCCACCGCCTTTGGTAATAAGCCCTTTTTCCTTAGCGGCAACGATCAACATTCCCAAATCCACCTGCGGAATAGAACGAGCCGAACCTTTTACCTCATCATTTTCCACCGACATTACAAATGCCGGAAGATTGTACCTTTCTTTGAGTTTTCCGGCCACAATACCAATCACTCCCTGATGCCAATCTTTACCATACACAAAAGCAATCGGATATTGTTGCGGTGTTCCTTCCAATTTTTCGATAGCATCTTGCAGCACATAATTTTCGATATCTTTTCTAGATACATTAAACTCATTTAATTTATCGGCCAAAAGCTGAGCTTGATAATCACTATCACAACATAAAAGCTGGTTTCCCATATCGGCATCACCGACACGACCGCAAGCATTAATTCTCGGCCCCAACACATAACCTAAATGGAAAGCTGTCGGTGCCTCGCTCAAATTAGCCTTATCCATCAAGACCGTAAGACCTTTATTATTTCTTTGAGCCATAACTTTCAAGCCTTGTGCCACATAAGCCCGATTAAGTCCTTTTAGCGGCACCACATCACATACCGTCCCTAACGCAACCAAATCCAACCATTTTTTCAAATCTGGCTCATTTCTGCCGGCCGAGTAATACCCGTTTTGTCTCAAGCTTCGGTTAAGTGCTACAGTAAACATAAACACCACACCGACGGCAGCCATATATTTGAGATAAGGATAGTCATTATCTTCATCAAGTCTTTTTGGATTAACCACCGCATAAACTTTGGGTAATTTAACCTCTGCTTCATGATGATCCAATACAATAACATCGATTCCTAAACTTGAGGCATATTCCAAGGGTTCAAAAGCTGTTGTCCCGCAATCAAGAGTAAGCAACAATCTGCAACCGGCATTATAAAAATCATCTATGGCTTCTTTACTCGGGCCATATCCTTCTTCTCTATCGGGAATATGAACCATTGGCTCAACACCGACATCTCGTAAAAATAATTTCATAACCGATGTTGATGTAGCACCATCGACATCATAATCGCCGATTATAGCAATATTTTGCTGGTTAATTATTGCCTGAACTACTTTTTCCGAAGCCTTTTGCATATCTTTTAACACAAAAGGATCCGGCATCAAATTGCTCAATTTAGGATTTAAGAAACTATCCACGCTCTCAGCAGAAATACCTCTGATTGCCATTATTTTAGCCATTACCGGAGGCAAGTCATACCGTTGCGATAACACCTCGGCAAACCTCTCATCGCAAGCTGTTATTTGCCACAAATTTCCGCCTAAAGATATGCTGCTCTCGCTCATGATATCTTTCAAATTTAGTATGTCAGATAAATTTCGGCACGACGATTAAGTCTTTCGCCTTCGGGCATAACTTCCTGATACAGAGGCATTGAATCCGACAATGCCTGCACCGAGATTTTACTAGCCGGAACACCTGCACGACGCAAAGCTCTAGCTGTATTATCCGCTCTTTCGGCCGATACCTTAAAATTAGCCAGCTTATGAGAAGCCGGATCGGTATCTCTGGTACGAGATGATGCAAATCCGTAGACGGTGACTGTTGCATCATTTTCTTTAACTATTTTGGCAATTTTTTTCAAAGTTGCGTTATAAGATGAATCCACTACGGCACCGCCGTTTTCAAAATAAACTGTTGCGGCCAGATAGTGCATGGTCGGAGTTTTTTCTTGCGGTTCCTCATCTTCGATGACTTCATCTTGCATAACCACAACTTTTTCATTCTCTTTTTCCAAAGGCTTAACATCTTCTTTTTTAACTCTTACCACTTTAGCCGGAGTAACTTTTTCAACAGCCGGAGTCTCTGTTTTTACCTCTGTTTTTTCCTCTTCGCCTTCATAAGCGGCATTATCCTTATCGGCAACCAGCACGCCGTTATTTTCGATTTTTCTGAGTTCCACTTTTCCGCCTTCATGAATTATTACTTCGCTGTCTTCATCCTCAAAATCAGGAAACACAGCAGAAGAACAAGCGCTAAGCATAGCTACGCCCATCAAAGCCGTTAAAACAGATTTCATATTTTGCACCAGCATAAAACCACTCCACTAAAAAACTTACAACGCAAGCAAGATAAAACAATAATTGCTTTTACACAATAGCAAAAAATATTTTTTTAGCAAATAAAATAAAGTTATTATCTTGCAATATTTATTTGTATTTAGCGATATTACCGTTATAATACGGCACAAAGTAGTATTTTTTTGGTGTCAAAATGGATAAACGCAACTTTTTTTCTTCCATTGAAATTGCTGATTGGTTCAATAAAAGAGCCGAACGGCAAGGTTTGTCTTTGAGTGATGATAAAATGCAGCATCTTCTGTTTTTGGCTCAAATTCACCACCTGCTAAAAGAAGGTCGTCTACTGATACCATCGTTTTTTATATGCAGCAAATCGGGTTTTTATGAAGCCGGACTGCAAAGCATCTTAAAGTTTGGTCTTCCACTAATGCCTACGGTGGCTTTTGATGAAAATACGACTGCCTTTTTGGAGCTAATATGGAAGAAGTACTCACCCTTAAGCGATTATGAGCTGAATGAATTTATCACATCTCTCAACTGCTGGCAAAAAAACTATAATTCTCTCAAAGAAACAGTGGTTGATGTCAGCAGATTGGTCGATTCTTTTGCTCAATCGATTCAAGGTTCACCGGAAGATTTCTCTTTTGTAAAATCTCCGGCCAACACCAAAAAAATAATGTTATCACAGAACGGACCTGTTCAGGTATCCTCCTGGCATCCGCGTAAATTAAAAAAATAAGGAGTATCTCTAATGTCAAAAATTTTCACCGTTTTACTCGGCACATTATTTTTGTTTGCCTGCTCTCCCGAAAATGAACAACGCCCAACCTCTCCTTTGGTGATTAACACCGCCAACGGCGAAGTGCGTTTTAATGTAGAAACAGCTAAATCCTTGGAAGAATTGCAAACCGGTTTAATGTACAGAACCGAAATGCCGGCTAACAATGGTATGATTTTTGATATCTATCCCGTTCGTCCAACCGGAATGTGGATGAAAAATACCAAAATTGCTTTAGATATGCTCTTTGTTGCTCCCAATGCTTCAATCATCATGATTAAAGAAAACGCCACTCCTATGTCTGAGGATTTGATCATTTGCAAAGAACCGGTAAGAGCGGTAATTGAACTAAATGCCGGACAAGTCCGCCGCTATGGCATTAAAGTAGGTGACAAGGTAAATCATGCGATTTTAAATAATATGACCAGCTTATCCGATGTTGTCACACCTGAAGTTCCAACCATTGCCAAAGGGCCCGACGCTCAAGTTAACGCACCGGCTATGCCCAAAGGCCCCAATGCTCAAGTTAACGCACCGGCTATACCCAAAGGCCCCAATGCTCAAGCTAACGCACCGGTTATGCCCAAAGGCCCCAATGCTCAAGCTAACGCACCGGTTATGCCCAAAGGTCCCAATGCTCAAGCTAACGCACCGGTTATGCCCAAAGGCCCCAATGCTCAAGCTAACGCACCGGTAAAACTTCCGGTTCCAAGCCCTCTATAAAACAATAAAATAAAACCCGCGATTAAAATCGCGGGTTTTATTTTGCCTTAAGCCTCTATTCTTTAGCTAAATCAACCTTGATATGCAATTCTTTAAGTTGCTTTTCGGTCGGCAAATTAGGAGCCTGCATCATCAAATCTTGCGCCTTACCGTTCAACGGAAACGCAATTACATCGCGGATTATTTCTTCATCCAACAACAACATTACCAATCTGTCCATACCATAGGCCGAACCGGCGTGCGGTGGTGCACCAAATTTAAATGCACTAATCATACCACCGAACTTGGCATCAACCACATCATTGCCATAGCCGGCAATTTCAAAAGCCTTATACATAATATCCGGCTCATGATTTCTGACCGCACCCGACAACAATTCAACACCGTTGCATACAAAGTCGTATTGATATGCCAAAATATCCAACGGATTTTTATTTAGCAAATCATCCATACCACCCTGCGGCATAGAGAACGGGTTGTGAGAAAACTCTACTTCACCGGTTTCTTCATTTTCCTCATAGAACGGGAAATCGACAATCCAGCACATCTTGAAAGCATTTTTGTCAATCAAACCAAGTTCTTCACCCAGTTTATTACGCAATCTGCCGCTGAATTTATCAAATTTCATACCTTTGCCGACCATAAATATAACGGCATCACCGTCTTCGGCATTAAAGGTTGTCTTTAATTCGTTAAGTTTCTCTTCGCTCAACAATTTGGCAATACCTTTATTTCCGGCCTCGGCAAAAGCAACATAAGCAATACCGCCCATTCCTTCTTCTTTGGCATAAGTGTCTAATTTATCAAAAAACGAACGCGGCTTCTCGGCAATCTGTTTAACTGTAACAGCCTTAACGGTTTTGCCTTCTTTCACCAAACCATCATAAACCCCAAAACCGCTATTACCAAAGAATGCTGTAGCATTTTGCAAAACAAGCGGATTTCTTAAATCCGGCTTATCAGAACCATATTTTGCCATTGCCTCACGGAAAGGAATATGTATAAACGGAGCCTGATCAACTTTCTTACCATTAGCAAACTCATTAAAGATAGTACCCAAAGTATGCTCAATAACCTTAAACACATCTTCTTGAGTGGCAAAACTCATTTCCATATCCATCTGATAGAACTCACCCGGAGAACGATCGGCTCTGGGATCTTCATCTCTGAAACAAGGTGCAATTTGGAAATACCTGTCAAAACCCGACACCATCAACAGCTGTTTGAACTGCTGCGGAGCTTGCGGCAAGGCATAAAACTTCCCGGGGTTTAATCTTGACGGCACCAAAAAGTCGCGCGCACCTTCCGGAGACGAGGCTGTTAAAATTGGGGTTTGATATTCGGTAAATCCTTGTTCCATCATTAATTCACGAGAGCGTTGGATAATTTTTGAACGGAACAAAATATTTTTATGAACTCTTTCTTTGCGCAAATCCAAGAAACGGTATCTAAGGCGAATTTCTTCCGGAGCATCGTCTTCTACTGCAATCTGAAACGGCAAAACCTCAGCGGTTGAATATACGCATAAATCATTAACTTTAATTTCGATTTCACCGGTTGGCATATTTTTATTAATGCTCTCACGCAAAATAACCTCGCCGTCGATTCCAATCACCGATTCCGGACGCAAAGCTTCTATTTTTGCAAACAAATCAGAGCTGCTATCGAACACACACTGCGTAATTCCGTAATGATCTCGCAAATCAACGAAGCACAAATTTCCCAAATTGCGTTTTCGTTGTATCCAACCGGCAAGTTTAACCTTTTTGCCGATATCTTCTCTGCGTAACTCACCGCAGGTATGTGTACGATATTTATTCATTTTATATTAATCCCTTTTTATATTAAAAATCAGACTCTACAGTTTTATTCCCAAACAAAGCAAAAATCAATAGCTTAAACACATAAAAAAAAGAGATTTTCTTTTCACAAAGAAAATCTCTTATAGTGTTTTGATTTAAGGTAAAAAAAGATTGTGTTGTTACAGGTTAGTATAGCGTACCGCCATTTTTACAATATTCTCCGGCTGTATGCGTTTTATTATCTTGTCCAGAGTCTCATTCCACTCCGGCACGCCGAGCATGGCACCTCTGTATTTCGGCGACCTTTCGGAGTTAAAACTCATAACATGGACAATACCGCCCTTTCCCAAATAAATAAAAGACTTTATAAATACAGAATCTTCTCTGTATATTTCTTTTATCATTTGCAGGTATTTTGCCTTGAAATCCTCCAGTTTTTCTTCATCCATACCAGGAAGTTCAAACTTCACTTCATCTACCATATACCAGGTGTTTTTGGCATTTTTCGGCAGATGGTCCTTATGCTCCTGAACCACATAGGTCGGGTATAGAGAGTGTCTTTCAGCAAGATTTGTCAGGACATCCACAATAGGACATTCTTTTTTCTTCACCTCAAAGAAAATCACCCTAGATTCTCCGTGAGGAGTCAACACAAAACCGTCTCTTATTCTCTGTCCGTAAACAGAGATAACGGATTTCACACTTGTAAGCACCTCAGGTGCAGCCATGGCATCAACCAAGGCATACTGCTTTTTTGCAGTTGTTGTTGCAATTTCTTTTTTTTCCATAAAAAAACAATTTAGAATTTAAAATAATTAATAAAACTTAATAAATGTGAGCTCTTTGTAATCCTCGATTTTATAAAAATCAAGTTTTTTTTTATGCAAATTAAAAAAAATTTAAGTATAAAGCTATATTATCTAAGGAATTTACAAGACAAAACTACGAGAATCCAAAATGCAACTTATTGAAAATACCAAAGATTTAGAAACTTTATGCCAAGATTTATCAACCCAAGAATTTGTATGCGTCGATTTGGAATTTTTGCGTGAACACACCTATTTTGCCAAATTATGCCTTATCCAGATATCTTCGATTCAAACCTCTGCCATAATTGATCCCTTGGCAGATGATATTGACCTAAATCCGTTTTTTGCTCTGATGCAAAATACCGCCGTTACCAAAGTATTTCACTCCGGCCGCCAAGATGTTGAAATCATCTACAACCTAAGTGGCAAAACTCCGCAACCGATTTTCGACACCCAGATTGCTGCTGCAGCTGCCGGATTCGGTGATGCGGTAAGCTACGAAAATTTGGTTAACCACATATTACATATCAGTTTGGATAAAACCTCCCGTCTTTCTGACTGGAGCAAACGCCCCCTAACCGAAGCCCAACTGCAATATGCTCTTTCCGATGTTACGCACTTGGCCAAAATTTACCCCTACTTGCTAAATTACCTAAAAGAAAACAACCGCCTCGATTGGATAAAGGAAGATCTTGAAGTTTTGGGCGATGAAAACACATACAATATAAATCCCGATAAAATGTGGCAGCGGATTCGCCACCGCTCGCACAGTGCCTTTTTTCTAACCACCTTACGTGAGTTGGCTGCTTGGCGAGAAAAACGCGCCATGCGCAAAAACACCCCGCGCCAATCGCTGATTAAAGATGAATTGTTATTAAATATCTGTGCCGCCTTTCCACAAAACAAAGAAGAACTGGCAGCAATCAGGGGAATGAAATCGGATATTGCTTCCGGTAAATTGGGTGATGAGATATTAGAAGTTTTACAAACGGTAAAAAATCTCGATAAAAAAGATTATGTTAATATTAGTGCCGTTCGCGAGCTCCCCAACACCAACAGCTCTTTATACGAGATTCTGAAACTTCTGGCCAAAGTTATTGCCCAACAAGAAAAAATAACCCCTCACATGCTCTCTGATGACGATGAGCTAAAACTCTATTCCAACAATCAAGAGGAAGATACCTCGTTTAAACACGGATGGCGCTATGAAATTTTCGGCCGCATTGCCGAGGATGTCTGCCTTGGCAAAATAGCCCTGGTATACGACCCTCAAAGCAAAAATTTTAAATTTGTCAACATCTGAGCGTTAATTAGCGGTTGCTAAATTATGATAAATATTTTAATATTTTCCCCGACTCAAATTTAGGGGAGGAAACCAAATGGAAGAAATTGAAAAACTAAGCTTTGAAGAAGCCATATCCCAACTCGAAAACATTGTCAGAGAATTGGAAAGCGGCCGCATAAAACTTGATGATGCCGTTTCCGCTTATGAAAAAGCCGTCAAATTAAAACAACTTTGTGAAAACAAGTTAAAAGCAGCCCAGTTAAAAATCGAAAAATTGGAAATCACCCCTGATGACAGCGTAAAATCATCGGAATTTATTGTTCCCGAGGCCTAAAAATTCATGCAAACATTTGAGCAAAATCTTAAAGATTTTAGTGAAGAGTTTAATCTATCTCTTTCAAAATATTTTAAATTTCCCTCCGGCAGTGAAAGGCGCGTAAGCGAAGCTATGTCTTATTCGCTAACCAACGGTGGCAAAAGATTACGCCCTTTTTTGTTGTGCAAAACCGCTCAACTGTTTGGCATAGATTACGAAACTTCATTTCCCGTTGCCGCCTCGTTGGAAATGCTTCACACCTACTCTCTCATTCATGACGATTTACCGGCCATGGATAATGACGACTTGCGTCGCGGCAAGCCAACCTGCCACAAACAATTTGACGAAGCTACCGCCATTTTAGCCGGCGACGGACTTCTTACCTATGCTTTTGAAATCTTGGCCAAAGCGCCGTCATTATCTGCCGAAACCAAGATTAAGCTTTGTTCCCTTTTGGCCGAAAGAGCCGGTGCCTTCACCGGAATGATTGCCGGACAAATGCTCGACATTCAAACCGACAAAACACCCTCTCTCTCCTCAGAGGAGATAATAAAACACATCGAAGAAATGAAAACCGGATGCTTGATAGCCTACGCGGTTCAGGCCGGAGCCATCATCGGCAATGCAGACAAAAAAACATATGATGCTCTCACCGGCTATGCCCGCAAGATTGGCATTGCTTTTCAAATATCAGACGACATTTTAGATGTTATAGGCAACCAAGAACTAATGGGCAAAACTCTTCGCAAAGATATTGATCAAAGCAAGCTCACTTTTGTTTCGCTTTATGGCCTAAAACAAGCCCAAGACATTGCTTCAGACCTAATAACAAAAGCTAAAGATGACCTTGCTCAATTTGGCTCAAGAGCAAAAGAGTTGCAAGATTTAGCCGACTTTATTATCAGCCGCAATCACTAATCTTCATCAATGAAAGTAAGATAGACATACTTTGCCGTCGGGGCCGGATTCTCTACGGTTATGTTAAGCGGCAACTTGGTTTCAGCCGCAATAATTTTATCTTCCAACTTCCGATTAATACTTTGCAACAAAGAAGTGTCCGATCCAAGTAATTCGATATGAATAATCGGTATTTCTATATCATAGTCTAGTGTATTATACACAAAACCCTTAATAACCAAACGGCGATTCTCCTCACCGTCCTCACCAAAAAACTCCCAGCTTATATTTTGAAATTCCAAATTTTCTCCGGGAATTCTGGCCTTTATTCCCAAGGCCTTATAAGCGGCATTAAGAAACGGAAATTCTCTTACTAATTGATACCGATTATTAAACAAAGACAACGAGGTTACAACCAACATTACCAATAAAACAAAGCCCCATCTTATTTTGAAATGCAGTCCCAAAATATTTTTAACCTGCAACCAAAATTTTTCATAAAACGGCAACTTCTTTTCCATCGCCATCAGCTGTTCGGTATGCTCTGATAATCTTTCAAATATCTTTTCCAAATCTGCTGCACTTTGATTGTCATCATCTACATCTGTTGCATCTTCCACTTCAACGCTATTATCATTTTCCGCTTCGGCAATTTCTGGAACTTCAGGATTTTCAATTTCTTTCGTTTCAACATCTTCAAAATTTGAAGTTGCATCAACTTCGCTGGCAATATTTTCTTCGATTATACTATCCTTATTGTCCACAACATCGACTTTAGGAGTTTCAAACAACAAATCTCCTACCGTAAATATTTTTCCACAATTACTACACTTAAGCTTACGAGTTTTGTTCTCGATCAAGCTATCATCAATCTCATAAGCGACATTACATTCCGGACAATATACCAGCATTACGACCTCCGTTTTATCAAACTATAAGATGAAAAAGATTTTAATCAAAGAAAAAAAACACTTTATTAAATAATTAATTGCCTATATCTTGAGGGCATAAAGTTATGAGGAGTTTTTTTAGTGACAAATAACAAAAACATCATAGAAATGAACAATGTCGGGATTCGCTATGGTCAAGGCCCCGAAATTTTGAGTGATATAAAACTATCACTCCCGCAAGGATCATTTTACTTTTTAACCGGACAAAGCGGTGCAGGAAAGACTTCGCTTTTAAGCCTTATGTACTTAGCTCAAAAACCGAGCCGAGGTCAAATCAGTGTTTTTGATCACAATCTCAATTTCACCAATCGTGACCAGCTGGCGTCTTTGCGTCGCCGTATCGGAGTCGTTTTTCAAGACTTCCGCCTGTTGGAACATCTATCGGCCTATGACAATGTAGCACTTCCTTTAAGAGTCGGCGGCATGGATGAACGCGAAATCAAAAAACGCGTAACCGAGCTTTTAACCTGGGTAGAACTTGACAGTCACATGTTTGACAAAGCATCTACACTCTCCGGAGGTGAAAAACAACGAGTCGCCATAGCCCGTGCCGTAATCAACCGCCCTGACCTATTGCTTGCCGACGAACCAACCGGCAACGTCGACAACATAATTGCCGGAAAACTGATGAAACTTTTCGTAGAACTAAACAAGCTAGGAACAACCGTTGTTATAGCTACTCACTCCGACAAAATCATCAACGATTTCAAATATCCTCGCTTACATTTACAAAACCGCGGGCTGCATATATATTATCCGTCCGACACCTCAATGTTCGGAGGTCTAAATGTCTAATACTTCTTATATCTCACGCAAACAAGAACTTCCGCTAAAAAGCGAAAACACTTCGCTTTTTTTGCAAATCATAATTTCGATTGCCGTATTTATTTTTGCCATCACGCTTTCCGGAGTTCTTTCCATAGATTCGATGATATCCAACTGGAACAAAAGTATATTGGGTTCCATAACCGTACAAATAATTCCGGTTAACAATACCAACAAAGAAAAAGCTCTGGCCGAAACAATGGCCTATCAAGAAAAAGCCGTTGAATTTTTAAAATCAGTTAATGGAGTTACCAAAGTTACGCCGTTATCCGACGAACAGCTTGATGAACTTTTAAGTCCTTGGCTTGGTGATGATGTCGATATCTCCGATCTTCCGACACCTCGCATTATAGATGTAAAAATATCCCCCGATGCCAATATTGACTTTGCTCAACTGTCAATGGATTTGGCACAAGCCTCGCCGCAAGCCACATTAGACAGCCACAAACTGTGGTTAAACAAGCTTATTTCGTTTGCTGACGGCATAAACTTAATAGCCTCCACTGTTTTACTGTTAGTTGCAGCCATAACCTCCGGCGCAATATTTTATACTACCCAAATGAGCTTAGGCCTCCACCACAACATAATCGAAATTTTGCATATTGTCGGCGCCAAGGATGCTTATATTGCCCAGCAATACACCAAACGCATGGGATTCCTAGGCTTTTTAGGAGGTGTTATTGGTTTGTTTTTTGCCGTACCGGCAATATTTTTCATTGGCAATCTGGCACTGAAGATAGAGGGCGGTATCATAAGCGATGCCTCTTTGGGTTTTGGAGATTGGACAATCATCCTATCCCTCCCGTTCTTTGCCATGTTTATATCTATGCTCACCGCCTATTACACGGTTAAACAAACCCTAAAGAAAATGCTATGATAAAAAAACTTGCATTATCATTCTTTACAATTTTCGTTGTTCTGTGGTTAAGCGGACTGGTTTTGTTTGCATGGCAAATTAACCACTTCTCCACTCCCGAAAACGAAAAAACAGATGCCATTATAGTATTAACCGGCGGTCGCAATCGCATCACCGAAGCGGTAAAACTTTATGAAGCGGGCAAAGGGTCAAGATTATTTATCTCTGGGGTCGATAAAGATATTTCTCTTAATAATATTGTTTCTACTCAACAGGTAAATCTTAGTAATTTTAACAATGTAGACCTTGGACACGATGCCTCCAACACAGTTGAAAACGCACAAGAAACCAGAGATTGGGTAAATAAAAACAATATAAAATCAATCCGCTTGGTTACCTCCAATTACCACATTTTACGCTCTCTATTGGAATTTAGAGAATTTAATCCGCAATTAAAGATAATTATTCATCCGGTCTACTCCGAAAACATTGAAAAAAAATGGTGGACGAGTTGGCAAACTTTCTCGCTTATTTTCAAAGAATATAATAAGCTTATATGCGCTTACTTAAGGTGCTTTATCAGATAACGAAAGGATAGTCTAATGTTGTTCATTCGCTCGCTTTTATTCAATATTGCATGCTACGGAATAATTGCCGTTGGCTGTATTCTAAACAGCATAATCGGTCTATTTTCACGCGAAGCCACAATCAAGATTTGGAACCATTTATTTATTCCCGCCGTTGTCTTATCTCTAAAATATATAGCCGGCATTACCATAGAAATCAGAGGCAAACAATATCTCAACCAAACCACCGGAATATATGCCGGAAAACATGAATCCGCCGTTGAGACCTATGTTTTGAGCAATTATCTCAAAAGAGCAACTTTTGTCATGAAAAAAGAACTCACCTATATTCCGATTTTTGGCTGGGCTCAGGCTTTATACGGCATGATACCGATTAACCGTTCGGCAGGCTCGGCAGCAATGAAGACCATGCTAAAAAAAGCTCAAGAACTATCTTCCAAAAATCGTCCTATTATCATTTTTCCGGAAGGCACCCGTCGCCGCCCCGGAGACACTCCGGTATACAAACCGGGTGTTGCTCTTTTATATCAGCATTTGAATATGCCGGTAGTTCCTTTTGCCTCAAACACCGGTTTTTTCTGGGGTAAAAGCTCGTTTTTAAGATACCCCGGAAAAATCATATTTGAATTTCTGCCCCCGATTCAAAGCGGCTTGAGCAAAAAAGAGTTTATGGAAAAACTACAAAATTCTATTGAAGAAAAATGCCGTGAGCTTAATATGGAAACCATCAAGAACTATCCTTTAGTAAAAGACAAATTGGTTCAACAATAGGATTCAGCGTCGTGATTGATAAGATTAAAGAACTTACTTCCAAGGTTCTTATGCCTTTTAACAAATTATGGCTTGCTTTAGGGAGCTACCGCAAAGCCGTGTTTGCTTGTATCTTCTCTTTCTGCTTGGTTTTTGGCGGCATATATATTACCGCTTCACGCAACATTGCCATCAAACAAATCCGCTGGCAAATGAACCGTAGTATCGCCCAATTAAATGAATTGGGACTTGATATTGCCTATGACAATATCGAATTCAATCACACTTTCTTTTTTCCCTTGGTCACCATTGATAATTTTCAAATATACAATGCTACGGGATTAAATACCTGGTCAATTAAATTTAAGGAAATAAACGGCTATTCCAATATATTCGGCAGTCCGCGCATCCGTTTCGAATCAAACAAAGGCGGTAAGTTTATATTCAATGACTTTATTTCCGACATGAACAGCGAACAAACTTTTATGGATATAGTAAGCAAAGACGGCATTTTAGATAGTTTGGTTATCCACGCCGAAAACATAACCATCCACGACTTTGCCAAGATAAAAAAAGTTGCTTATTTACTGGAAAAGAAACCGCAAAAAAACAACAATTTAGCGGTATTATTGCCAAGCTATGAAAGCCTGTTTGAAGTTAATAATGTCGATATCAACGGACTGATAGATTATCCGCTGTCTTCACACCTAAAACTGTTTTATATGAAATCCGACATTATGGGACAATTCACTCCTGACGAAAAATTCTTAACCGCGGTTGAAACCTGGCTTAAAAACGGTGGCTTTATAGATGTCCCAAGTTTAATAATCCAATGGGAACCTCTAACCTTGGTCGGTCGCGGCGACATCAACTTTAATGAAAAGCTTTCTCCCCGCATATCATTCAACACCTCTTCAAAAGGTCTTTTAAGATTGCTCAAAGATTTGCAAAGCAATGAATTTTTAGATAGCAAGAATGTTTTTGTTGCCAACATTTTGCTGTCAAACAAAGCCTATAAATTAAACACCGAAGACAAAGAAATGACCATATCAACTCCCATCAGCTATGCCGATGGTAAAGTTGCAATTGAAAATCTGACCATAAAAGATTTTAACAAGTAAATTCAGCCAATATAATCTTGGCTGGTCCGTACCTTCTCTCATCAACAAGGTCATATCCCTCGGGCAGAGAACAAGGTTCATTTTTTTCAACTTCTACAATGCATATAGCCTTATCTTTTAACCATGGCTTTATCTTTTGCAGAGCTATTTCACTCAATCCTTTATTATACGGAGCATCCATAAATACGACATCAAATTTATCCAAAGGACAAATCGCCGAATTTATATCTGCTTTTATGACTTTTATTTTGTTTTTTTCTAAAGGAAATAATTTCACATTTTTTTGCAAATCGGTGGTATCTATATCCAACATAGTCACCTCGGCAAAGCCTTGAGACAAAGCCTCCAAAGCAAAAGCTCCGCTTCCGGAAAACACATCCAAAAGTTTGTATGACGCAAAATCACTTCCCAGCCGATTACGCAAAATATTAAACAACGCTTCTCTTGCCTTATCGGAAGTTGGACGCACATTATTAGACTGCGGAGAGACAAGTTTTTTACCGCGATATTTTCCACCGATAATTCTCATAATTCAAACTTTGCTCCCAGTTGTTCGCGCAAAGTTTTTTGCGGCACTTCTTTAACTTCACCTTTGGCCAGACTACCCAATTGAAACGGTCCATAGGATAGACGAATAAGTCTTGAGACTTCCAATCCCAAATATTTCATAACTTTTCTGATTTCACGATTTTTACCTTCGGACAAAGTAACCATCAGCCATGTATTCGCACCTTGTTTTGTTTCAATTTCGGCTTTGATTGAACCATACATAACGCCGTCGATTTCACCCCCTGTTTTTAATTTGTCGAGCATTTCTTGAGTAACATTACCGAATACTCTGACTTTGTAACGACGGCTCCAAGCATTTGCCGGCAATTCAAGTTTTCGTGATAGCTCACCATTATTTGTCAGTAACAACAATCCTTCGGAATTCAAATCCAATCTTCCGACCGAAATAACTCTGGGCATATTCTTAGGCAAGCAATCAAATACGGTTTTCCGCCCCTTTTCATCTTTATGAGTAGTAACCAATCCCACCGGCTTATGATACAACCACAAGCGAGTTGTTTGTTTTTGCGGCAACTTTTCTCCGTCGAGCAAGATTTTTTCTTCACCCGTAACATTAAGCGCCGGAGTATCGACAACTTCTCCGTTAATGGTAACGCGACCTTGTTTAATCAGCTCCTCTGCCTCACGACGCGAGCACGCACCGGAACGAGCCATAAATTTTGCAATTCTCATCATCATTTTTTGCTTTCCTTTTTTTTCAACTTCTATCATAATCTCTCAAAAATACAACAAAAAAGGTTCAAAGATGAATGCCGAAGATTACATGCTCGAAGCCCTAAAAGAAGCGCAAAAAGCTTTTACTGCCGACGAAGTACCGGTTGGCTGCCTGATTGTCAACAGTCAAAGCGGAGAAATAATCTGTCGCGCTCATAACTTGAGCGAGCATGGAGATGATGCCACTGCCCATGCCGAAATTTTGGCCATCAGGGAAGCCTGCCGCAAGCTCGGACAAAACCGCCTGCGAGATATGGACATGTATGTAACTTTAGAACCATGCACCATGTGTGCGGCAGCGATATCCTTTGCCCGCATCAACCATTTATATTTCGGAGCCTATGATGAAAAAGGCGGCGGAGTAGCAAACGGCATAAAATTTTACGAACAAAAAACCTGCCACCACCGCCCTAAAATAACCGGAGGTATTTTGGAAGAAGAAAGTTCTGAGTTGTTAAAAAAGTTTTTTAAAAACAAACGGCAAAAGGCTAAATGTATTTCGCCAGATTAAGATAATAATCGGCAGAAGTTATTTTTCTTTCCAAGATTACATCCAAAATCATATCCGGCACCTTAAGATCGCCTTTTCCGATTCCAATCTTTACTTCCGGATGAGCCCCTCCATGAAAATCCGAACCACCCGAAGCCATAAGGTTAAGCTCCTCGGCCATGGCTAAATAATCTCGTTTAAGTTCGGCATTATGGTCAGAGTGAAAAACTTCAATTCCCATCAAACCAGACTTTTTCAAATCTCTAAAAAGTTCAAACAACTCTTTTCCTTGCCTTTTGGTATGAATAGGATGTGCCAAAACCGGCACGGCACCGTTATCCAAAACAAAGGCAATCACCTCTGCCGCTTTAGGTTCATTTTTTGGCACATACGCCGGACCGCCTTTATTTAAAAATTTGGTAAATCCGTCTTCCCAATTTTGAATATATCCTTTTCTAATCATTTCGGCAACAATATGAGGTTTTCCGATTTGAGTTCTGGGTTTCATATTATCATCAAAAGCAATTTTTTGCCAATCAAGTTCCATACCCAAATTTTCAAGCAACCGCACTCTTTCCTTGGCCACCCGCATTCTTTCATTAATCATAAAGGTTTGCCTGTCCATAAAAGCCGGTAGGTACTTATCGGGAATATCCAAAGCAACAATTTCCATACTTACATCGGGATAATCAGCCGAAAGTTCACTTCCGTTAATAGCAGTTACGCCCAACTTTTGAGCAGCATTTTTAAATTCTGCACACCCCCCCACCACATCATGATCGGTCAAAGCAGCGGCTTTCAATCCGATATTTGCTATTTTTTCCATTAACTGAGACGGCGTTAACATTCCGTCAGAAAAAGTTGAATGCATATGTAAATCAATCATTTAAGTCCTACATTTCAGCTAACGCATCTAAAATTTGCATTGGTTTCTGTACAATTTTTTTAGCCCCGATAGATTGCAACATCTCTGTTGTTCTAAATCCCCAAGCCACAGATATACAATCCAAGCCCGAATTTTTTGCAGTCTGCAAATCCACTTCCGAATCACCGATATACACGGCCTCCTGTTTATTAGCCCCCAAATCTTCAAGAGCCTTAAAAACCATATCCGGTTGTGGTTTTCTTTGCAAACCTTCACATTCTCCGATAGCCAAATCCACAAAAGGATAATAAGTCTGTGCCAATTTTTTAACTGCCACATCAATTTTATTTGAAACGATAGCCTGTTTATATCCTTTCTGCCGCAAAATTTTCATCAACTCCGGAATCTCAGGATATGGTTTTGTTTTATCATTCATATGAACTTGATAATGCTGTTTAAAAATTTCAAAACACTTATCAAATTTCGGATTATTAAATCCTTGCGGCACGGCCAATTCCATCAACACCTTAATTCCGTTTCCGAGCATGGCTTTTATCTCATCTTGACTATGCGGCTTAATCTCGCAAGCTTCAAGGGCATAATTAACACTGTCTGCCAAATCATCCAGTGTATTTAATATTGTTCCGTCCATATCCCATATAATTGTATTTTTCATCTTCACCTTTTATTCAACATAGATAGTCGTTGCAAAAAATTTATCCTTTTCGCGATCAAACTTTTCCCACTGGCGAAAATATTTTCCTTCCACCAAAATTTTACCTTTAGTCAGTAATTTTATTTTATAAAGTCGTTCTCCACCCTTCCCCGGCATAGGATTTTGAGGCTGAACAAATTTATTTTCTATCACTTCGAATTCAGCCTTATCCAAAGTCTTTGCATTTATATTCCACGTATATCCGGTTGAAGGATTTTCTGGCAACGACCAAACAATTTTTTGCCCTTTTACGGCGGCTATACCCGAGATTCCGTTATCGGCAGTCAGCACGATTTCATCGCTGCTACAACCACAAAATAAACCACAACATAACAAGACCGCCCAAATTTTCATCTTCATCCTCCGGGTTTTTATTGATAGCATATGGCAAAAATTATGTAAATCACCAAAATCAAAAATCACCATTAATTTTTATAATGACTCTTTGGTCGCAATATGGTATAAGCAAGCAACAAGGAGAAAGTATGAAGATTTATCAGGTAGGCGGTTCGGTACGCGATAAATTAATGCACAAAGAACCGCATGACATAGACTATGTTGTAACCCAAAGCACTGTAGAAGAGATGCTTTCGCTTGGCTATAAGCAAGTCGGCAAATCTTTTCCGGTATTTTTGCACCCCGAAACCAAGTGCGAATATGCTCTGGCTCGCAAAGAAATAAAAACCGGCGATAAGCACACGGACTTTGAGTTTATATTTACTCCTGATATTACCTTAGAAGAAGACATGGCACGCCGCGATTTTACCTGCAACGCCATCGCCATGGATGTAGAAAGCGGAAAAATTATTGATTGCTATGGTGGAGTTAATGATATTGCCTCACGCACTCTGCGCCATGTTAACAGCGAACATTTTCCCGAAGATCCTCTAAGGGTTTTACGGATGTGCCGTTTTGCCGCCCAACTTGATTTTAGGGTTGCCCCCGAGACTATGGAACTTGCCTCGACTATGGTATCTAAAGGAATGCTATCGCATTTGTCCGGCGAAAGAATATGGCAAGAAATCTATAAGGCGATGCAGAGCAAAAATTTTGATATTTTTATAACCACCGCCAAAGAATGTGGTGCATTGAAAGCGATTTTGCCCGAGGTTGATAAATTATTCACCACTCCCGAAAAACCGGAACATCACCCCGAAAAAAACAGTGGTGATCATACTTTGCTATGCCTAAAAAATGTTGCCTTAGAAAGCCCGAAAATCAAATTTGCCGTTTTATTGCACGATATCGGCAAATCGGTAACCCCAAAAGATATTCTGCCGGCTCACCATTATCACGACCGCAACGGAATTCCGATAATATCAAGTATCTGCAACCGTCTTAGAGTCCCAAACGAGTATAGAGATTTTGCGATACTGTGTTGCCGCCATCACATGAAGTTGCACTTAGCAATTCAAATGCGCAAAGGCACCCTCACCGATTTTGTTGATAGTATTAAGAGCAAAAATATTGAAGATTTTATCAAGGTATGTCGTGCTGATTTTTATGGCCGCCAAAAAGAAATATCGGCGGAAGAAGCCGCATTTTTTGAACAGCAAAGCAATTATTTTCGTCAAGCCTCGTCGGTTATCAAAGCCATCAAAGCCCAAGATATGCCCAATTTTGCCAAGCTTCCCAAAGACAAGAGCTTCAAAGACAAATACCGCGAATACAAGATTAATCGCCTCAGCCAAGCCCTCAAATCCGAACGCTAGGTCAGAGTCTTTTCCAAACTCGCTGTTGATTAATCTCTTCTTTTTTGCGGAATGCTGTTTCCAAATCAAGATTATGCATATTTGCCAAAGAGCAAATATAGATTAAAACATCAGCCAGCTCCAACTCGACATTTCCCACATTCGACCCGCTTCCTACCGAACCGCCTTTCATATTTTTACGCACGGCGGCAAAAAGTTCACCCACTTCCTCGCCCAACAACATGCACTCATACACTTTATCGGTAGTATTAAAACCGCGTTCTTCTTTCATTTGTTTAACATATTTTTGAATATCGGATAAAGTCGGATTTTCTTTAAGACAAAGTTTGCTTTCCATATTTCCTCCGCAATTTTTTTGAGCTATCAAGATGATAAAGCAGAGTTTTTCACAAATCAAGATACTATAAAAAGCTGCTCAAATTTTTAAGCTTTACTTTTAATAAAAACATGCTTATGCTTTACGGCGGAATCTCCGATGAGTATTCTGGGGTGTGGAAACCTCTGCCAAATGCGTCTATGGTGTAAAGACGATAAATTTTGCACGCTTTCTGGTCATGGACTGGAAGGCGGCAAAATAAGCCGTATTCGGTCAATATGTCGCACTATTTCATTTGGGTAGTTTCCAACTTCCAGTCGCCTCATCGGGCGGCTTTTTTGTTATAATTCAACAGATGGTGCCACATGAAAAAACTACTGGAAATTACCGACCGCGGCTTTGACAAAGTTATTCGTTTTTTAGGCATAAGGCTCAAAATTAAAAATCGTCGAGCTTGCCAAAACTATCACATAATCAACCGCCTGATACAAGACAATTTGAGCACGGCTCATCTTCATCAAAAAACATTTGCCTCGTATAAAAACAAACACCTCGGGCAAGATATAGTAATTTTTGCTTCCGGTCCGTCGGCAGTAGAATATAAACCGCTCAAAAATGCAGTACATATCGGCATAAACCGCTCATTCTGCACTGCCAAAGTTCCGTTAGACTATATTTTTATTCAGGACTACACCGGCACAACTCCGCAATATATTTCCGATGTCAATAATTACAATCCTGCCACCTGCACCAAATTTTACGGCTTAATCCGCGAAGATGTTTATGACAAAGCCTGGAGCATACCTGAGGCCGATGTTATCAAAGCCAAAGCCCTCCGCTACAAAACCGATTGGACACCGTTTTATGAGCCGCATTTTGCTTTGGATATAGCAAACAAACCGCTGGGCGACTTTGGTTCGACCACATTTTCGGCACTGCAATTTGCCTTGTGGACACACCCCGGACGCATTTATCTCGTAGGCTGTGATTGCTCAAACACCGGCTATTCTTATGATAAAAAAGCAACCAACAATCTCTCAACCGAGAAAGTAATCAAAGCCTACAAATTGTTTAAGCAATTTGCCGCCCTACACTATCCCGATATTGAAATCATCTCCATAAACCCCATCGGCCTGAAAGGAATTTTCAAAGATGAATACACAAAGTAATCAACCGCTGATATCTGTTATTATTCCCGTATATAATGCCGAAGAATATTTGCCTCGTTGCTTAGACAGCATAATCAAACAAACCTTTACTGCCATAGAGATTATTTGTATAAACGATGGTTCAAGCGATAATTCAAGCAATATTTTGACCCAATATGCCAATAAAGACAACAGGATTATAATCTTAAAGCAAGAAAACCTTGGTGCTGCCACGGCCAGAAATTTAGGCCTCGACCATGCCAAAGGAAAATACATCAGCTTTATTGATGCCGATGATTGGATAGCCGAAGATTTTATTGCCACACTCTACCATGCCGCAACCAAATCAAAAGCCGATGTCGTACAATGCGGTTATTTCAAATTTGACGGTATTCAAAACAAGACAATTATAGAAAAAGAGCTTATAAGCCAAAATATTTCACAAATATTGGATAACACAAAAAAATTATATATTTGGAATAAAATTTGGAAAAAAAATTTTTTAGATAAAAACCATATTCGTTACTATCCCGATATTTTATATCAAGACATTTTATTCAATATCTGCACGCTCTGCCACCAGCCCATATGGCAATTCATTGACTATTGCGGATATTTTTATTGGTTCAATAATACATCTTCAGTAACCAATACCCCTCAAAAACAACTAAAAAGAAGAAACGACAAATATCTTGCCATAAAAAAATCCATAGAAACCATACAGTCATCAGATAACATCGACAGCTCCGATATGGTAAAAATAGAAAACTTTTTGCTCAAAAAATTTATCGGTGCAAACGAGTTATCCAATCATAACGAATACGCAAAATATGCCAAATTATTTGCCAATAACAGTCTGTTAAAGAAAAAATATCGCAAAATTATCATCAAACAAATTTTAAGAAAACTTTTCAATATCTTAAGCTTCAAGAAAGGATATTAATATGCAACATATTCCGGTATTTTTAGCCAGCAATGACAAGTTTGCCCCTTTTGTTGCCACTACCATTGCCGGTATCTGTGCCAACACACAAGAATTTATCGACTTTTATATTTTAGATTCTGGAATATCCAAGCACAACCGCCAAAAAATTTGCGATGCCAAACAATTTTTTGACAATTTTTCAATCAAATTTATCAAAGTCGATTGCGACAAAAAATTTGCTCATCTACCCAAACTAAAACACATCAGCCGTGATATGTATTCCAGATTTTTAATTCCCGAAATTCTTCCCGACTGCGAAAAAGTTATATACTCTGATATTGATGTTGCCTTTGTCGGTGATATCAGCGAATTGTACAATGAAGATTTAGGCAATAAAGTTATCGGAGCCGTTCCTTGCTATAACTCCGATAAAATTAGTCATAATATGTTTTGCTCGGGATTATTACTGTTAAATTGCAAAAAACTAAACGAGCAAAATTTCAAACAACAAATATCCGATACGGCAACAGAATTACTACAGAACAAATCTCTCAAATTGCCCGACCAAGATATACTAAACCGTTTATATAGTCACAATTATTTGAAATTAGACCTCAAATATTGCGTAATAAGCAAATACTTTAATTCAAACAATAAATTCAGACTAGATAAAAACTGGATTATTTTACATTTCCCCGGAGGAGGACTAAACAAACCATGGAACAACAAAAATCTCCTCGGTACCGAATATTTTTGGCAGTATGTTCCGTTCACTTCATTTGCCGAAGAAATAGAAGAAATATATCAAAGCTTTACCCGCAAGAAAAAAGTCAAAAACTTTTTTCATCAATTTTTTAATGTTCACAACCGTAATCTTGCCGGACAAAACTATAAAGTTTTTAGTATGTTTGGTATAAAATTTAAAATTAATATTCAAAAAGGAAAATAAGATGATTTTAAAGAAAATCAAAGATGGCAATAAAAGACAAATTTACTTATTTGGAAAAAAAATACTTTCATATAAAAAGACTATAGACCCACGCATAGCTAGGCTTGAGCAAGAATTAAATTATATAAAATCTTGGCAAACTGATTTTTATAAAGAAATTCCTCAACATTTTCCTTTGGTATTAACTGATAAAGAAAAACAAACCCTTATCTCTTACCAAAAAAAATCAAATAAATATCTCGAATATGGTTCCGGAGGTTCCACCTTTTTAGCCTTGATAAACTCCAATGCCGAGGTTCACTCTGTTGAATCAGACAATGAATGGATAAACTATCTCCGTTCTTGGAAATTGATAAACAATAAAGAAGAAAATAAAAAAGTATTCTTTAACATAGTTAATATTGGCCCCACCAAAGAATGGGGATATCCAATTAATGATAATATGAAATGCGAATATCCCAAATACTCGTCTGCAATTTTTGCTAAAAATAAAAATTTTGATACTATTTTCATAGATGGGAGATTCAGAGTCGCTTGTGCTTTTGCTGCAGCAATAAACTGTCCCAATGCAACATTTTTAATGCATGATTATACCATAAGAAAAAACTATCATGTTATTGAAGATTTTTTTGATATTAAAGAAACCATTGATACACTAGTGGTATTTACTCTAAAAAAAGGCTACTCCGTTGACAAACTACAAGAAATGTATGAAGAATATAAATATATAACTTTCTAATTAACCCTAATCCCCTCGGATAAAACCGAGGGGATTTTTGCTAAATATGTGTTCTTTACCGTCATTCTCGGGCTTATTTTTTCTTCTATGTCATTCTCGGGCTTGTCCCGAGAATCCATAACAATGTGCTATAGCTTATGAGACCCTCGGAACAAGTCCGAGGGTGACTATAAAAAAGAAATGTCATTCTCGGGGTTGTCCCGAGAATCCCTTTTCCCCCGCAACACGAGTTTTTTTCAAAACGGTGGAGAATGAAGCAAATAAGCTGTTTTAGTCATTCTCGGGCTTGACTTTCCTATTCGTCATTCTCGGGCTTGACCCGAGAATCCGGTAAACGATGTGCCGATACTCGTGAGCCCCACGGAACAAGTCCGAGGGTGACAGAGTATGTGGTGACCGAGGATGACGGCTGTGTGGTGGCCGAGGATGACGATAAAAAAAGAAATGTCATTCTCGGGCGTGTTCCGAGAATCTAATCACTCTAAATCCTTTATGGTAAACTCTAATCTCTTTCCATAAAACTTAAGCAACCTCTGATAAAGATTATAGCGGCGGCGATTGCCTTGCTCCATATCATATATCATCTGTATTGACAAAGGCGACATTAGTGCGACTTCTTGAATGCTCAAGCCTTTTTCTTGCCTGAGTCTTCTTAATTCACTCGACAATTTTTCTCTTAATTCTTGTTTTAGATTCACAGTTTTAACTCCCCTTAAATTTTGTTCATGATTAAAACAAAACCGCCTTAAAAAACTAAGGCGGGGAGTTCGAAACTGTTACAAGTACCAGTCTGGGTTATTCGTGCATAGCCTTATATCCCCAGCTCCCCAAAAGGAGTTGGTATTTTCTTGTATGAAGTTTCGACACTCCACCAAAGCCTCTCGCTTTGGCAAGAGATAAGTTAGAGCAGATTACATCTTTTGGCAAGAGGTTTTTATGTTCACAACCGTAACCCCAAACCTATGATGTTATAAAAATATTTTAGATATCGCCAAAATTATATTTACAATGTTTTTATTTTGTTCTACTATACTCGGTGTAAAAATTAATAACAGTTGAGAAATTATAAACAACTTAGATTATAGGAATAACCAATGGCGAAAATAATTAAACCAATTTTGAAGCTTTTACAATTTTGCTTTAAGGTAATTGCCTTTTTTGTGTTGTTTATGATTATATGCTTTGTAATCATCCGTATTTTTGATAATAACACTACCGAGGAATGTTTAAAACGATGCCTAGAAAACGGATATGATGAAACCGATTGCGTAAATAATCGCTGTGATTTTCCTATCTAGACATAAAATTCCTCTTAAAGTTTTTTTCATTTAAGGAATGATTTACTAATATATAAAAAATCCAAAAGGAAATTGTAATGAACTGGTGGGAAAATATATCAAAAAACAGTGGTAAATACTTAAAAATATTTCTATATATCATCGCTATTGCAATATCAGGGAGTTTTACTTTTGCAAGCGTTATATTTGCGGCCATGATTTTTGGAAATTTTCTTGATTAGTATCCGTGCTGGCATTTTTGCAAAAATCTATCGCCTAAATGCCAGCTCGTTTTAATTAAAATAAGGACAATCAAATGACCGAAAAGATTATGATTTATTTGCATTCTTTGTTTAAGTTATCCCTCTTTTATGCTTGGGGTGCGGTTATAGCTATCGCCTTATTTAGTCTGCTTTATATTGTGTTAGCTTGACAATGAAAATTAGGAGAACATAAAATGATACAAAAATTATGGCATGCTCTTATCTTTTCGGCAAAAGCTTTCATAGGCTTTTGTTTGTTGGTGATTTTGGCAATAAAATATAAGGAAATAACCAATATCAATCCTTATTTGTTATTTGCATATTTCACCTCTCTCATTGCTTGTGTTGTCTCAATAGGTCTCACCATCTTTCCTAAAATAAGCAAAGTTTCTTATATGGTATTTTTTATAAGCTTGATTGTTTTCTTATTGCTGAACAACAACTCTATGTTTTTAGAATTGTTATAATAAATTATAGAGGGCAAAATGAGCAAACGAATGTTATTTATTGCTAAGATACTATTGAAGCTGTTAGTGTTGATTACATTGACCGTCGGATTTGCTGTCGAATATATCAATACCGCAGAGATTACCCCCTATCTGCGATACGCAGACATACTTGTAATGTTCGTTTGCTCATTTTCTTTTTTAATTACCTTTATTAAAAAATATCGCAAAATTGCCTATATTGTATTTATATTGAGCTTCATAATCTTTTTGTTGATGGGCAGAATTCCTGCCATAAAATTGATTCATGACAGTATTTCCTGCCTGGAAGCAGAAAAAGGAACATGGGACTACAATCTCAACATCTGCCGGCAAGATTAAACAACTTAGATTATAGGAAAAACCAATGGCGAAAATAATTAAAACACCCCTAAAAATAATATCATACATTTGTGTGCTGTTTATTTTAGGTGTTATTGTGCTGGGATTCATATTGAGTTCACCGGAAAATACTAAATTATATAAAAAATGCATGGAAAATTGCGTAGCACAAGGAAATTCCGAACAAGTTTGTGACCTATCTGCCTGCTCATAAAAAAGCCCCACATGATAGTTTTGTTATCCTTTATCGTCATTCTCGGGCTTGTCCCGAGAATCCATAACAATGTGCTATAGCTTATGAGACCCTCGGAACAAGCCCGAGGGTGACGGGTGTGTGGTGTCCGAGGGCGACAGGTGGTGTGTGGTGGCCGAAGGTGACTTATTGACCCGAGAATTTAATATATAAAACGACAAGC
>CASFRM010000002.1 GCA_949297185.1 uncultured Pseudomonadota bacterium | reverse complement strand
ATTATTAAAAATTATAATAACCATGGTATAACCCAAGACTATCCGCAATCAGGCACCAACTTTTGGGGCAACTCACCTGACAACAACTTTGGCTTCGGCTCTTCAAATATTCACGACAATATTGAGAATATGAATAATAATCAGCTTGAAAATACGATGAATACTTTTGGACAGAAGCAAACTACAAACACGGATAATAATGGTGCAGATCTTGTAAATAATACATCGGGAAATATACCATTATATTTCGGAGCTCAACTCGGTTTACAATTAGGACAAACCATAGGTGATATATATAACGTATACAAGAAAGAAGGAGCTTACGGTATAGCAAAAAAATACGGAACGCCATCTGTTCAACAGGCTGGTCAATTAGCTCAAGATTTGCATAATATTCCGATTTCTGATGTAAACAAACATAATGCAGTTAGTTGTGTAGGAGCCAGCGGAGGTTTAACATCTTTAGCAGAAACCATCGTCGGTGGTGCAGGAAAAGAACTTATTGATTTTTATAAAAAAACAACTAATCCAGATTTAAGAAAGCAATATGGCGGTATGAGCGGTATATTGCAGGATAATTGGAAAGACTTCAAAAATGATGTTCAATCTGCTTGGAGAGGTTATCAAGCTGGCAACACACAGGTATGTCGTGACTATTTACCTAGTAACTATAAGCATTTAATTCCTTAAAAATAATGAATAGCCGATTGACAAATCGGCTATTCTTAATTTATTATTTTATAAAAATTAACTATAGGTGATATAATGACAACTAAAAAGAAAACGTTTATTACTTTAGGATTACTTTTATCAACGTTAATATTTCCATGGTCATTTGCATTTTTTATCATGATTATTCCACCGATTTATGTTGGGTTTATTGTTCCTTTTTTAATTTGGAAATTTGTTTTTAACGGCAATTTGCAAGATATTACCAATTACTCACTAATCTGGAAAATTCCGCTTATTGTTATTTTTAATTTGGTTTTAACTCTGGGTGAAATTTTAACTTTGGTTGTTTTAGCATACTTACCCAAAAATGTTTTGTTGTCTATTTTGGTAATTGCCTTGTTCATATTGATATTAAGAATAATTGCTTATGCTGCTATGATTTGGGTATGGCAGCCCCAAATTTTTAGGCCTTTTCCCAAGATCAAATGGGGCATTATTACCGTTGTATTTATAACAATGATATCTACAGGTCGTTTGGTATATCTTATGAGTATTGCTCCTGAAAGTTCTGATTATGATAGTTATCAACTGGCTTGTTTAGAGGATAGAAATTGTGTTATTCCTTTAGCTGTTCAACAAGAAATAGACACATCAATGAACACTTTAAAAGAATTTTGGCACACACATTCTTTATGGTAACCTTCTCAATACTTATAATTACTCTCAGCAATTATTAATGAATATGGCAAAAAAGCTCAAGAATATTACTTAAATCAATCGTGGGAAAATTAAACGATAAAGGATCTAACCAATGAAAATAGCCAAATATCTTTTTTTTAGAATTGTTATTTATTGTCTTTGCAATTATGTGGGGCACTCAAATTACCAAAGATTTAAAACCACAAGAAATTTGCATTGCCTATGCTTTGCCGAATAATAATTATCTTGAATTTGATTGGAACAGCTATTTTCATTGGTTTAGGTCGGACGAAAATTTAGCTTGTCGTTTTACTTCTTTTGATACATGGGCTTTTTTATCCCGCTCATTATTCTTTATACAGGGCTTAAAGGTTACGGAAGTGAAAGATGGCATAACTCTGTAACATGGCAGATTATTATACCTGAAATTTGTATATATCTTTTTGTGTATCTTGCTTTTCTTTTTAAACAATCCGGTTTTATTATGACAACAGGTAGTTTCTTAAACGCCACTTTAGGTGCAATCATGTTTGGACTACCTTTAATCGTTTATGCCTTTTTTATCGCATTAGCCAATAGTCGATATATAACTCCTTAAAACCCCGATTGAGCATTTATTTTCCGCGGTTATCCGCCTAATCTATTATGGGACAATGACTAGGCTTTGGGATATCTCAGATAAGAATAAGGCTAAATCCTATCCCAAATTTTTATAAACAACCCATGGATAGCTGAATTCGATAAAAGTAACAAAACCCCACACCAAATAAAACGATTAAGACATTAGATTAAAATATGAGTTTTTGTTCCAAATCTATTAACAAGTCTTCCAACACTTGAGTGCGATTATATGAAGTATCGACAAAACTAAAATTATATTTTTGGCACTCCGAAGCAAATTCTTTCGAGTGATCTATGTGTCTTTTCACCATATTTAAGATTTCCTCATCACTCATAGCCCTGGTATAATCAAACTTTTGCTCATATTTTCTCACATTGTCAAAAGCTTCTTCCGCCGTAAGCTTTGGGTACCCCAATACCACGACTTCGAGCAAATCCCGATTTATTTTTTCTGCCGCAAGACTTAACGGTATATGATACCCTTCTACCACAAAGTTTGCTTCAGGATGATTATATTCCAGAGCATTCAAATACGCAAAAACAAACGGGGCAACTTTTTTAGCATCATGAGAATGATGCGTTATACCAACTTGTGGAAAAGTCTCTTGTAAAGCAGAAACAAAAGCATCGACCGCGATGATACCATGGCCGAACTTCTGATTCACCATTCTTGCCAAAGTACTCTTTCCGCCTCTGGCTGCACCCAATATCAGCAAATTTTTCATATTTATTCTCAAAAACAAAAACTACATATAAGGCCAACCGATAGTTTGAGTTATGATTACTTTTTCATCTTTTAGCCCCAAAACCTTGCCTATTTCATCAAAATCTATCATTCCTCTGACCACATTACTCATACCACGAGAAGCACAATATAGCCCAACATTCTGATAAGCCGAACCGGCATGCATCTGAGCATACCCTTTGTCATCGGGTTTAGCCGTAAAAATAAGTGTCAACGGTGCTTCTTCAACAAAATCCTGTTTAGCGATAAACGGCATAACTTCTTTAGCTTCGCCTACTTTTACCAGATTATTTTCTTTTCCGTCGTAAAGCCAGATTCCACCGTCAAACACCGCATATACATTCATATTTTGCAAATTTCTGGCTGTCGGAATTGTACGCTTACTATCATGCGATATTCCCCAAGCGGCAAACAAAATATTGCTCAAATCTTGAGCTGTAATTGTTTGAGAGCTAAATTCTCTCATTGTTTTACGTTTAGCAATCGCTTCCATCAAAGGCATTCCGCCTTCTAAATCAGGTTTAGGCAAATTCCTCATATTTTCTGCCGCCTCTGCCGAAAAACCAATCATTGCGGCCATCAAACCACATACAAATTTTTTAATCATACACATTCCCCTTATGTAAAAATTTCTGATTCTTTTTGCTGGATTTTTAATATAAATTATGCTATATTATATATCTGTAGTCCACCAATTTGTAAAGGAGGATTTACGATCATGAAATATTCGGACCGTTATATTGAAAAACCCAAAATTGAAGATACGATAAAGCTTGAGGCTTGTCTTGCCGAAGAGCAAAAGTATATCTGGAAAAATATGGTCAGAATAGAGAAGTTAAAGAAAGAAAATCTTTACCAGAAATATCACCTTTTACGTCGCGGCATTAAAGCCAACTAGCGTTTCTGTCCGGAGGCATTCAAAAGCCTCTGGACATATCTTCCTTGATAAAGGTTAATTCCCAAAGAATTACCTATCTCTACTGCGTTGGCATCATCAATTCGGCAAAGTATAATCTTTGCCCTGTCGGCTTTGTTCATATAATCCATAAAATGTACATCTTCCTTTATTATATCAACAAACGAAGGATGCCAAACAATCTTCATCAAATCACAGTCTAAATTACTGCGATTTATATATTTAAGCTTATCGACCATAATACCATCGATACAAATTTTATATCCTCTTGATTTAGCAAATGTTTTTGCCAAAATAAAAGACCGGATATCACTAAAAATATCAGCCAACTGCAGTTCCAAAACAATACTCTGCCGCATTGACCCGTTTATAGTATCGTCAAACCGCAAAAACTCATCTGATAAAATGGTAGAAACATTAATATTAATACTAAAATTACCGATTAAAGCCCCGTCATCGTGCCTTGAAATAATCTCCAACACCCTTTTATCCAGAGTTTCGGTCAACGCCAAAAACAACCATGGATTTGCCGTAATATCAATATCCGGCAACAATGCATCACGCAAGTCCGGAATAGAAACAAAAACTTCTTCAAAAACTCTTTGCGGAGCAGACTTACCTATAATTGCACAAATTGCCTGTCTTCTGATAAAGCTTGAAAAATCGGCTACCGAGATAATTTTCTGTACCTTTGCCAACAAATCTGTAGTCAGCTCTTTTTTAAACGAACGATTAGATGTATTAAAAAATGATGCTTTTGCCAATTCTCTAACATCTAAATGAGGTTTTACCTCCCCCTGACAAGCAGCTAACAATTTTTTTGACAGGTCAACTTCTTCTTTTCCCAAATCAAAACGTGTCAACATCCCATTTGTCTGCAAAGCCTCCATATCGCCGAACTTTTGCGCATCCATTGCAAACAAAATTTTTATCAAAGAAGAATTAGCCTCATCATGCAGAGATTTATCGTTAATTATCAAAAGTTCGTCATCCGGAAGCCAAAACATCTTTGCTTTTGAGGTTTTTAACACATTTCCCAAAACCTCATTAACAAATTTTTTATTCTGTGTTGATAGCCAATTCTCGTTAATTTTATTAATATTAACACATACGGCCTCAAAATTTGCCCGATTTCGGCAATACTTGTTTAAGTAATCAAACACTACCGTTTCAAACTTTATATTTTTTGTACTGTTTTCCATATTACTCGGGCTCTTTCTCTAAAAATTGTTTATAACGGCACTTATTACGAAAATCACCGGCAATAAGCCTTTTTCTCTTTAAGCAATCTTCTACCGGACAATGAACTGCATCAGGACATTCTTTTCTGATAAGAGCAACTTCCAACGCATCAATATACGGCCCCTGAAACGCTCTGATACCATTTTTAATTCCCCACCGCAAAGCATTAGCATCCAAACACTTTGCCAAAATAAGCTTATCCAGCCCCACATTCTCAAGTAAATTTTTCACACCGGAATTTTGATCATTATATTCATTCATCAATGCATGCCAAAATATCTTGATATAATCTACATCAAGAGCCTTGGTATTTAGCATTTGTAACAATTCTATACTTGCCGCATCAATTAATATCTGATGACCTTTTTTGTGCAGCAATTCTTTTGCGTCCAAAAATGAAGATAAATTATTTAAGATATCCATGGCCTGAACTTCGGCGATAAGCTTCTGACCATCAGCCTCCACGCGAGAAATAAATTCTTCAAATTCGTAAGAAAACATTGTTGACAGATTAAGATTCAAGCTTATTTTTTTGGGCTTATTCATAATCTCGGAAAAAGTAAAGGAATACATTGTTTTTTTATCCAAGGTCTGCGTCAGATACAAAAACAACCACTTATTTCCTGTCAAATCGATTCCCGCGTCGAACTTTTTACTCAAATCTTTAACTGCAACAAAAAACTCTTGAAACATCAACTCAAAACTATTCGGTCCATTAAGTTTCAACACACTTTGGTGTTTTATTAGATCGACCAAGTTTATCTCATTAAGATGTTCTTTTACTGCATCAATTTGCTCTGCCTCAACCGGATACTTATAATCAAGTTTTTTTACATTTTGGCTATCAGCCATAATATATTCAATACGTTCAGTCAAAGCCTCAAAATCATCACTTGTATACACTTCTGTAAAGTTTTCGGCATCGACCGATGTCCATATCGGATCGGTAACTAGACCGCGACGCAACTTATCAACGGCATCAAAAACATTTTTAGGATTAAGATTTGCACCGAGAATAGCAAAATCGCCATTTGACAAGACGAACATTGAGCCGTCAGAAACTGCCACCAAATCATCAAACATACGCGATATTATCTTCACAAATCGCGGATGTCTGTTTTTGGGCTTTAATTTAGAAACATTAACATACAAGACCTTATAATCCGATCTGTTTTTAGCGATTCTTTTTAATGTTTCTAAAAGATATTTTTCTGATTCGAACCTATTATTTACCAACATTTCACCATATCTCAAATAACCGCTTTATTATTTCACATCCAACCGCAAAATCAAGAAAATATCTCAATTTTTCAACTCTAGTCTTTTCCGATATTAATATTGCGGTTAATGTTAACGGCCAAAATAATACCAAATCCGGTCATAACCGATAACAAAACGGTTCCGCCGTAAGAAATCAACGGCAGCGGGATTCCCACCACCGGCAACAACCCCAGGACCATGGCAATATTAATCATAACATACAAGAAATAGTTAGTAGTAAGCCCCACAGCGACCAACTTTCCGAAATAACTTGTACTTCTCAAAGCAAAAATATAGCTGTAGGCGATTATCAAAAAATTAATTAAAATAACTACCACAGCCCCAATCATACCAAACTCTTCAGAAAGCATAGTGAAAATAAAATCGGTATGTTTTTCAGGCAAAAAATTAAGGTGGCTTTGTGTTCCGTTTAAGAAACCTTTACCAAACACCCCTCCTGATCCCAAAGCAATTTTTGATTGGATAATATGATATCCCGAACCCAACGGATCTCTTTCCGGATCCAAAAAAGTAAGTACTCGGTTTTTCTGGTAATCATGCAAAAAATGCCAAGCCACCGGCATTGACACTATAGCTCCCAATGCCAAAACTCCAAATTTCCATAATTGAATTCCCACGACAAAAAATATAGCACCGGCACTAAACAAAAGCATCAGAGCAGTACCCAAATCAGGCTGTATCATCACCAATGTTACCGGAACCATCACAAGCATTGCCGGAAATATTATCCCTTTCACGGTTTCAATATTTTGCAAACTCGTTGAGTTAAAATACCTAGCCAGAGCCAACACCAAAGCAATTTTCATCAATTCCGACGGCTGCAGCTTCATAAATCCCAAATTTATCCATCTTTGAGCCCCCATACCGACATGACCGCCGATTTCGACGATTATCAATAATGCCAACACTCCGAAATAGAACCAATAAGCATAACGCAAAAATATTCTGACATCAAAAAATGCCAAAACGATCATAATGGCAAATCCCATTCCAAAACGAATTAATTGTCTTAGCGCCCACGGTTCCCAACTTCCGTTTGCTGCCGAATACAGCATAGTAACCCCGATTGCCGCCAACAGCATAATCAAAAAGACATAAGAAAAGCTGATACCCCAAAATTTATCAACCAAACCCAAACTCTGATTACGAAAACTTGTTTCATACGCCTTATACATATCAATCCACCGGTTTATCTGTTGCATCTAATTTAAGAGCTTCCAAAAGCATCTTCGAGCCGATAGGAGCCGCCACCCCTGATCCTGATCCGCCATGTTCGACCAAAACGGCAACTCCGTACTTAGGATTGTCATATGGAGCATATCCGACGAATAATGCATGATTTCGCAATCTCCACTCTAACTCTTCCTGCCCCAAAACGCCA
The DNA here is from genome assembly GCA_949297185.1 of uncultured Pseudomonadota bacterium. GTDB lineage: Bacteria > Pseudomonadota > Alphaproteobacteria > RF32 > CAG-239 > CAZU01. The sequence goes on along the minus strand of CASFRM010000002.1, from coordinate 69,971 downwards.
CTCATTCTTTCTTTCATAGTAATTCGCCGAACTTGCGTCGTACCTGTTTTTCCGGCCATTCTCTGCCCCTTAAAGTTAAATCCTGAGCGCAAGGCCGTACCACCTTGAGCATTCATCACCTCAAACATTCCTTGTTTTACCACTTCCATATTAAGCGGCGAAATGCCCATACTCTTAGCCTCTACGACACCGTTTTTAGGATCGAATTTTCTAAATGTCGGCGACACGGCATAACCTCCGTTGGCAATTCTGGACACCATTGTTGCCAATTGTACCGGAGTAGTAAGAATATATCCCTGTCCGATACCCGATATTATACTTTCACCTTGCTGCCAAGGTTCGCCAAATCTTTGTCTTTTCCATTCTGTATCTGGTATAAGCCCACTCTTTTCATTTTCGATACCGACATTTGTCTTTTGTCCCAAACCAAACTTTCTTGCCATTTCGGCAATTTTATTAATACCTATTTTTTGGGCTGTCTCATAAAAGAAGATATCGCAAGAATGTTGCAAAGCTTGCACCATATCCAAATATCCATGGCCGGCATCTTTCCAGCAGTGAAATGTATGATTGCCCAAATTCATTTTTCCGGCGCAAAATGACCTTGTTTGCTTTCCAACCATTCCGCTTTCAAGAGCAGCCAATCCCACCACCATCTTAAAAGTAGACCCTGGAGAATAGAGCCCGGAAACGGCCTTATTCAATAAAGGCTTTTTCATATTGCCATTTAGCTCATTCCACTGCTCGGTTGACAAACCCGTTGCAAAAATATTTGGATCAAATGCCGGTGCAGATGCAAACGCGAGTACCTCTCCGGTATTCACATTCATCATTACCACAGCCCCGCTTTCATTTCCTAAAAGTTCGTAAGCCTTTTGCTGCAATCTCAAGTCCAAACTCAGCTCTATTTTATCACCGGCAACTCCATCGACCCTTTCAATTTCCTTCATCACCCGACCGATAGCATTCACTTCCAATTTCAAGTTTCCGGCTTTGCCTCGCAATTCTTTATCAAATAATCTTTCAATACCGGATTTACCGATTTTAAATCCCGGAACTTCAAGTAACGGATCATCTTTTTCGTCTTTTTCCGATACTGCAGCTACATACCCGACCACATGCGCAAACATATCCTTATAAGGGTAATATCGAGATAATCCCTCATCAATAAACACCCCTGGCAAATCCGGAGCGTTCAACAAAATTTTTGTTGTTTCTTCCCAAGATAAATTATCTTTTATTTTTACAGGAACAAAACTACGATTTCTTTTTAAATCTTTTCGAACTCTTTTCTCTTCCGATTCATCCAGTGGCATAATTTTTTTCAAAGCTTCTAATGTTTCATCAACATCAGTAGTTTGTTCAGCCACCATCATCACTTGAAAGTTTTGTTGATTACCGGCAATTAAATTTTGGTGGCGATCATAAATAATACCTCTCGGCGGCACCAACAATCGTGTTGAAATTCTGTTTTCATCTGCCAAAGTAGCATATTTATCGGCCTGATATACCTGCAAATAATACAACCTAAATATCAACAATAACAATAACAACAGCTCTGCCGCTCCAAGGATCATGGAACGATATATCAGCACTTTTCCTTTATCGTTATCGCGATTCATAATCCCTCATCCTGAATAAAAGTATTCTGCAAAAAGGCCAAAAATATAGAAACCAATGGATACACGGCCACACCAATTAAATAAGCAAATATCAATACCGACATCGGCAAAAAAGTACTGTAATACACCGACACCAACAACCATTTTGTTAATATCGTCAGCAAAGATAAAGCCATAAAGCCGTACCATATAACTATAAACGGTTTTGCATTAAAATATTTCCGGGTATAAAACACCAAAACATACATCATAAGATACGCACCCAATGTTGCTCCCGGCAAAGCGGATGTTATAAGCATATCCACAACCCCCAATACAAGTACCGACAACAAATTAAACAGATCCGGACGGTGCAACATCCAAAAATATATGCACATCATTCCAAAATCTGGCCTGATATTATTGAATAAAGCGAAATTAATCGGCAAATAAGCCAACAACATAACGATCACTGACGATACCAGCGGCAGTGATTTCTGAAAAAAAGGAACTACATTTTCATTAAAATTATCATCCATTATTTTTCATTTTCGCTTTGTTTTATAATGCCTGAAATACCGTATTTAATTATTTTCACATACTCTGTTTTACTAAGAGATGCAAAAGGTTTAACCTTTATTTCGTTCTTTGACACTGCGACCACCTGCCCCACGGGCAAACCGGCAGGAAACACTCCTGATACTCCGGAGGTAACGATTCTATCTCCGATATTAACTTCAGCATCTAGAGGCACAAATATCAATTTGGGAAAATTAGTATTATCACCGGTTAATATTCCCCTAACCCTGTTTTTCTCAACGATTACCGGAATTTTTGAGTTAATATCGGTAAGCATGATAATTTTAGCATATTCATCGGCGATTTTATCAACTCTACCGACCACACCGTCATCAGATAACACCACATCGCCTTTATCGACTTTATTATCCCCCACATAAGCAACCATAGCATGAGTAAAGGCATTACTTTCTTCAGCTACCACTCTGGCCGATACAAAACCGGCCTCCGGCAGCGGCACAAAATTCAACAATTCGGCCAAAAGCTTATTTTCGATTTCCAAAGCTTTATACTTATTTTGCAAGACCTTAAGCTCACGGTTCTCAACGCGCAACTGACGATTGTCTTTTTTAATTTTTTGCAGCTCGTCAATATAATCATATGCCTTGCCGAGCAATTTGGCAGGAACCACCAAAACATCGACCAAATAAGCCACCCCGCCCGTTGCCGGTGCCACAGAATTTTCCAAGATTAATGAATTATTTTTATTCAACACCATCAGCAAAAGTGCCGCTAAAAACAAAATAACCAGTGCAAATTTTTTAATCATTTGCTTCAACTGGTTAAGATGTAAAAACAGACTTCTGCGTCGTTTCATTATAATATCCCAAAAAACCAAAACACGGAGCCTGACAACACCAATCAGGCTCCGTCATGACTATAATTAAATTAGTACATTGAAGATAAAATAGTCTTCAATTTACCAATTTCTTCCAAAGCTCTTCCGGTGCCTTTAACCACACAAGCCAAAGGTGTTTCGGCAATAGATACCGGCAATCCTGTAGCATTACGAAGCACTTGGTCAAGATTAGCCAACAAAGCACCGCCACCGGTTAAAACAATACCTTTATCAACAATATCGGCAGCCAATTCGGGAGCAGTATGTTCCAAAGCAACCTTAACGGCCTCAACGATTTGAGATACCGGCTCAGCCAAAGCTTCCGCCACCTGCTTCTCAGAAATGACAATTTCTTTTGGAACACCGTTCATCAAATCGCGACCTTTAATTTCAAAGGTTCTTCCGTCGCCTTTCTCCGGTATGCTGGCCGAACCGATTTCTTTTTTAATTTTTTCGGCACTACCTTCACCAACCAAAAGGTTATGATTGCGTCTGATATAAGAAATAATGGCATCATCCATCTTATCGCCGCCCACGCGTACCGATCTTGCATAAACAATACCACCCAAAGACAATACGGCAACTTCCGTGGTACCGCCTCCGATATCAACCACCATAGAACCGGTCGGTTCGGTAACCGGCAAATCGGCACCGATAGCGGCAGCCATAGGCTCTTCAATCAACCACACCTTACGTGCGCCTGCAGCCTCTGCCGATTCTTGAATAGCACGGCGTTCAACGGCCGTAGAACCTGACGGCACGCAAATAATAATCATCGGCATTGCAAAACGGCGATAATTATGTACTTTACGAATAAAGTATTTTATCATTTCTTCGGCAATTTCAAAATCGGCGATAACACCGTCGCGCAACGGACGAATTGCATGAATATTGCCGGGGGTACGACCAAGCATTTGTTTTGCTTCGTTGCCCACAGCCAACACTTGTTTTTTACCGCGATATTCTTCGATTGCCACCACCGAAGGTTCATTCAAAACAATACCTTTACCTTTAACATAAACCAAGGTATTTGCCGTTCCCAAGTCGATAGCCATATCGGCCGACAACCATCCCATTAATTTAGAAAGCATACACTTTATCTCCGCTTAAAAATTCAATACTAATTGTTTTTTATAACCATCTCAATTTATATGCAACAACATTTTAGGTTGTTAACAAAGCTTTTTTACGAATTTATTATTTGTATTTCTGCCGTTTTTCTCATTCGGTTCCGAAACCATGTCAGTTGCCTTTTTGCATATTGTCTTGTATGCAATTTAGCTAAATTCACGGCTTCTTCTTCCGAAGATTTTCCCCGCAAAAAATCCGACAATTCAGCAACCCCGATAGCTTTCATCGCGGGCAAATTTGCATCAAGATGTAACGTCATCAGATTTTTTACTTCATCTAAAGCACCGTCTCTCATCATTTTATCAAATCGTTCGGCACATTTTGCCTCCAGATTTTTCAACTCCGGTAAAAGAACAAAAATCTTAAAATCCGCCTCGGGCAACTTTTTTACCATTGGCATATTAAACCATTCGGCAATTGATTTTCCGGTATCCAAAAATATTTCCAAAGCCCTCCTGACTCTTGTAGTATCCTTAGGCTTAACCATCTGAGCGGCAGCGGCATCAACTTTTTCCAACTTGGCATATACAGCATCGACCCCACCATCATCCAACAATTCTGCCACTTGTTTTTTTACTTTTGCCGAAGTCTCCGGTATCGGCGACACTCCGGCAACCAATGATTCGATATAAAAACCGGTTCCACCCACCACTACCGGTATCTTGCCTTTTTGCCAAGTTTCCCTTATTGCCGCAACTGCCAAATCCAACCATTCCGTAACCGTACCGTTTTTTTGCGGCGGAAAAATTTCATATAACAGGTGTTCAATTTCTTTTCTGTCTTCAACGGTTGGCGCTGCCGAAATTATCGGAATTCCTTGATACACCTGTGAAGCATCGGCATTTATAATCACTCCGTTATATTTTTTTGCCACCTCTATAGCCAAAGCCGATTTACCCGAAGCCGTAGGTCCGGCAATCACAATAACGCTATTGGGTTTTATATCTTTTATTTCAAGCATACTTATATCTTTCGGCATTTAGCATTTTCAACCAATTCCGCACACAAATCCTCATACGAAATACCGGCATACTTTGCTTGCTCGGGAACCAAAGATAAAGATGTCATTCCCGGATTGGTATTAATTTCCAAAAGCACGGGCAAAGATTTTTCATCCCAACGCAAATCGATTCTTGATACGGTATTGCATCCCAAAGCTTTGTGCAATCTTTCGGCATATTCTTTACAAATCTCAGCAATTTCATCAGGAATTTGCGCCGGTAAAATGTGTCTGGTCACACCGCTGGTATACTTGGCTTTATAATCATAAAATTCCTCATTGGCCTTAAGCTCGGTAACTGCATAAGCTTTTCCGTTAAGACACATAACCGTAAGTTCATGCCCGCTTATATACTCTTCTATCATAATCTCTCGATTTTCATCTTCATACTTTACTTTTTTGGCATCCTCAGCATTTTTTACAATAAATACCCCCACCGAAGAACCGTCGGAAATCGGCTTTACAACATAAGGCATTGGAATTGTTGTTCCGTTTTTAGCAAATTCGGCGGCAGTCATTTTTTCATCTTTGGCGATTCTGATTCCGCATTCTGCCGCAATTTTTTTAGTCAGCGATTTATCCATTCCCAATACCGAAGCTTTTACACCCGAATGAGTATAAGGGATTTGCAGCAAATCAAGCATTGCCTGAATTTCGCCGTCCTCGCCCCAATTTCCGTACAAGCCGTTAAAAATTACATCGGGTTTTTCTTGTCTGACCACATCCAAAAACTTCCACACATCACGCAAATCATGTTGCACCACAATATAACCTTTGCTTTTAAGAGCATTGAAAATATCTTTTGCGGCATTAAGGCTAACTTCTCGTTCGGCCGAAAAACCTCCGACTAATAACAAAACTTTTTTTGGCATTTTATTAAATTCCTTTAAATTATATTTTTTTGTGTTATTGTAAGCCGCAAGTTTAAACAAAGAGTAAAATTCATGTCTAAAATAGCCGCTTTTGTAATATCTTTTTTATTCATAAGTTCGCAAGCCTACGCTTTCGGAGTAAAGCACGACTTTTTTGTAACGGTCGGACCGTTTGACGCCAGCCGCACCGAGTTTACCTATCGTTTAACCCCTGATAACTATCAAGTAACATCAACGGTAAAAACCAACGGTTTTTTCGATACCGTTTACCCCTTTACCGCCACCTACAACACTGCCGGACGCATATCTGCAAACAAGTTGATAACCAAAGACTACAGCTACACCTCGCGTTCGCGTTTTAATACCCGCACCAAGCAGGTCTTCTATGATAAAGAGGGCAAGCCCCTATACCAAATATCAGGCAAAAACGGTAACAACAAAAAAAGAGAATTTGAGGAACCTGCAACTCCGGCCGATACTTTTGACTTACAAACAGTTATAGTAAAACTTGCTCGCCAATATAACCTGCTTGGTTTTTGCGATTCTCAAATGGCTGTCTATGATGGCAAAAGGCGTTTTGATGTTGTATTCAAGGACCTTGGGCAAGAAGACCTTGCTGCCGACGAACATTCATTTTATCAAGGCCCCGCAGCCAAATGCTCAATGCACATCACCAAACTCTTAAATGAAGATGACGATTCTTTGTGGGAATTTTCTGCCAACAAACCAATATATTTCTGGATTGCCAAGGACAAAAAAAGCGGATACCCGTTTATAGCCCGCATCAGTATCGAAGAAACCCCGTTAGGTCGTCTTGATGCCTATACCGAACAAATAACCGTAGAGGAATAAATTATGCTCGAAAAATCTGAATTATTACTGCCGGCAGGCTCTCTGGTAAAATTAAAAACCGCAATTTTATACGGCGCCGATGCGGTATACGCCGGAACTCCGGACATGTGCTTACGAGCCCAATCAAAATTTTCGCTTGAAGATCTAAAAGAAGGTATTGAGTTTGTGCACGCTCACGGCAAAAAAATATATCTTACACTCAATTTGTTTATGCATAACCGCGATGTCGAAAAACTTCCCTCTTTTGTATCCACGCTCCGCGAATTGCACCCTGACGGCGTATTAATTGCCGACCCCGGAGTTTTCCAATATGTCAAAGAAAATGCACCTGAATTAAATTTATTTGTTTCCACCCAAGCCAATATTTGCTCTTGGGCAGCCGTAAAATTTTGGCAATCCCAAGGTGCCAAACTTTGCGTTTTAGGCCGGGAAGTAACTTTTGCCGAAGCCAAAGAAATCAGAGAAAAATGCCCCGATATTCTGCTCGAAACATTTATGCACGGAGCTATGTGCATGTCCTATTCCGGACGCTGTCTGATATCAAATTACTTAGCCGACCGCTCTGCCAACCAAGGCAAATGTGCGCACTGTTGCCGTTGGCATTATAAGCTTCATCTAAGACTCAAAGACGGCAGCATAAAAGAAATTATCATTAACGAAGACAACAAAGACGCCTTTGAATTTTTGCTTGAAGAAGAATTCCGCCCCGGCGAATATTACGAAGTAGTAGAAGACGAACACGGTGGTTATCTGCTCAATTCCAAAGACATGTGCTTAATGCCGCGTCTACCCGATTTGCTCTCTGCCGGAATAGATTCTCTTAAAGTAGAAGGCCGCAACAAAACCGAATACTATGCCGGAACCGTTGCCAGAGTATATCGCCAAGCCATTGACGACTGGTACAAAGACAGCAAAAATTGGAACTACAAAAAATATATGCCCGAATTTGACACTCTGCAAAATCGTGGTTACTGCTTAGGTTTCCACGATGGTAAATTAACCAATTTAAGCCAAAACTACGAATACACCCGCACTCTTGGTGACTGGCTCTTTGCCGGCTCAATTATTGAGTGGCAGGACGATGATGCCATATTCGAAATTCGTAATTATATTGACAGTGGCGAAGAAATAGAATTTTTAATCCCCGGCAGTTTAGAAACCATAAAACTACGTTTACAAGAGTTTGCCGATGCTGTTACCGGAGAAATCACTCCCAAAGTATCGGCCGGACAAGGCAAGGCTATTCGCATTGCCGCCAATTCGTGGTCAAAACCGATTGAAGAGATAAAGAAACTTTTGCCGCAATATACCATTGCCCGCAAATTTTCTGCCCTCAACGGTGACAACCGCGATATGCTCGACCACAAAAAATCAGAATTTGATATTTTGTGCCGAGAAAAATAATTATTATGATTTTATTTAATTTTAACAAAAGCAAAGGACATTAAATTATGACATATCTATTTACCAGTGAGGCTGTTTCCGAAGGCCATCCTGACAAAGTCTGCGATGCCATTTCGGACGCCATCGTTGATTTATATTTGGCTGTTGACAACAAAGCCCGCACGGCGATTGAAACTTTAGCCACCACCAACCAAGTAATTATCTCCGGCGAAACCTCTTCTGTTGTTTTGGTTTCGCACGAACAAATAGAAAATGCGGTCAGACAAACCATCAAACACATTGGTTATGATCAAGCCGGATTCTCTTTTAATGATGTTAACATCACCAGTTTCTTGCACAAACAATCGGCAGACATCGCTCTCGGCGTTGACAAGATGGGAGCCGGAGACCAAGGCATAATGTTTGGCTATGCCAGAAAAGAACAAGGCATTGACACCGACTATATGCCTCTTGCCATTTATCTTTCCAACCGGATATTGCACAATCTGAGCAAGGCTCGTCACTCAAACGAAATCAAAGGAATTTTACCCGACGCCAAATCACAGGTAACTATAGAATATGACGAAAACGGCAAGCCCTTAAGAGCCACCAAGATTGTGGTTTCGACCCAACACGAAGCCTACATGAGCCAAGCCGATGTAAGAGAAGTTGTCAGCCGCTATATCAGACAATCTTTACCGCAAGGCTGGGAAATCAGCGATGCCGATATTTTGATTAACCCGACCGGCCGCTTTGTTATCGGAGGCCCTGACGGTGATACCGGCCTAACCGGCAGAAAAATCATTGTTGATACTTATGGCGGTTATGCTCCGCACGGCGGCGGCGCTTTTTCCGGCAAAGACCCCACCAAAGTAGACCGTTCTGCCGCTTATATGCTGCGTCACATTGCCAAAAACATTGTTGCTGCAGGTTTGGCCCAAGAATGCGTAATTCAAACTTCTTATGCCATTGGTATAGCCGAACCCCTGTCTCTTTACATCGACACCAAAGGCACAGCCAATGTTGATGAAGCCAAATTATTAAAAGTTGTAAAAGAAATGTTTGATTTAACCCCAGCCGGTATCATAAACTATTTACAACTGCAAAAACCGATATATTTCCCAACCTCATCTTACGGCCATTTTGGGCGCACACCCGATGACGAAGGTCACTTCAGTTGGGAAAGAATAAACAAAGTAGAGGAACTTAAAAAATGCTTTTAAGCGATAAACCCAAATTTTATGGTCGCCGTCAGGGACGCAAAATCCGCAAAGCCAAGAGCGGTCTTTTAGAGCAATTTTTGCCCGAAGTTGAGATATCGTCAGATACTAAAATATCGACGGATATATTTGGAGCCAAAGTTGCAGAAGTATATTTGGAAATAGGTTTTGGTAACGGCGAACATCTTGCCGGACAATCCCTAAAGCACCATGAAATTGGGTTTATCGGCGCCGAAGTCTTCAAAAACGGCGTAGCAAATTTACTCACCCTACTAACGGGTATAAAAGAAAAATCAGATATGCCCGAACATATATCATTGCTTCCGGAGCGGACAGATAATGTCCGCATCTGGAGCGATGATGTCAGACTTCTGTTTGCCAAGATTCCCGATGGATTTTTGAGCAAAATATTTTTATTGTTTCCGGACCCGTGGCCCAAAAAACGCCATGCAAGCAGAAGATTCATTAATCCCGACAACTTAAATGAACTTGCCCGCATCTTAAAAAAAGGCGGAATTTTACGAGTTGCAACCGATCATCCGGTATACAAATCTTGGACTTTAAGACAACTTCACGACAATAAAGATTTTCGCTGGACGGCCAAATGCGGCAACGATTGGAAAAATCCACCGGCAGACTGGGTCGAAACCAAATACCAACGCAAAGCTATTGCCGAAGGTCGCCGACCGATATTTCTTGACTTTGAACGCATTTAAATATTAAATCAAGTTACTATATACTTTTCAAACAAACTTCAATTTTTATATAGGAAACAGACATGACAAAAACAGGCAGGACTATCAATGTTACTTTGATAATGGTAGCCATTACCGCATCTTTGGGTGGCTTACTATCGGGCTTTGACATGGGAGTTATTTCCGGAGCCTTATTATACATCAACGAAACTTGGGAACTAAGCTCTGTAGAGCAAGGATGGTTGGTATCATCGGCCATTGTCGGTTCCATCATCGGAGCTGCCGCCAACGGCTATCTGGCTGACATTTACGGACGCAAAAAAATCATCATTGCCACTGCATTAATCTTTATCATCGGTTCAATCATGTGCGGCTATGCCCACACTGCAGGTTGGTTAATGTTCTCACGCATTATTATCGGTATTGCGGTAGGTATGATAAGCTTTGTTGCCCCGATTTATCTATCCGAAATTGCCCCCGAAAAAATTCGCGGAACTTTAGTTTCTTTATACCAACTGGCACTAACTGCCGGTATTTTGTTGTCTTACTTAATCAACCGCATTTTTGCCAACGCCGAATATAACTGGCGTTGGATGTTAGCCTCCGGAGCCCTTCCGGCAATCATATTGTTGGTTGGCATCTTATTCTTGCATGATACTCCGCGTTGGTTGATAAGCAAAGGCAAAATTGACGAAGCTAAAGAAGTATTCAAAAAGATTTACGAAACCGACAATGTCGATTCTCAAGTTAAAGAGATTCAAAAAACCATGGAAGATTCAAACAAAAAAAGCAAAGTATCAATTCAAAAATGGATGTTGGTTCCGATTTTTGTCGGTGTAGGATTAATGTTTGTTCAAATCTGCACCGGTATCAACACCATAATTTACTTTGCCCCGACCATTTTTAAGCTCGCAGGCTTTGCCGATAATATCGGAGCTATTTACGCCACCATCGGTATCGGAGTTGTTAACTTTCTCATGACATTTGTGGCTATTGCTTACACCGACAAATTCGGTCGTAAACCCCTGCTTTACATTGGCTTAAGCGGCATGCTGATTAGCATGTTGACCCTATCTTGGGGCTTTACCTTAGGCGAAGCTGGCAAGTGGCTTGCTGTTGTAAGCTTGGTTGTCTACATTGCTTCATTTGCCATGAGCCTAGGCCCAATATGCTGGATTATGGTATCCGAAATCATGCCGTTAAAGATTCGCGGTTTTGCCATGTCGGCAGCTACGGCCTCTAACTTTATTTTCAACTCCATAATCGTATTCAGCTTTTTGCCTTTATTGGATATAATCGGCAAAAACAATACCTTTTTGATTTTTGGATTTACGATAATTTTATCATTATTCTTTGTATATTTCTTTGTTCCCGAGACCAAAGGGATATCCTTGGAAAAGATAGAAGACAACTGGCGCAAGCATGTCTCGCCGCGTAAATTCTAAACATTTTCAAGGTCTATACTGATGAAGATATTGGTAGGTATGAGTGGCGGCGTCGATTCTTCGGCGGCCGCCCTTATATTAAAACAAGCCGGACACGAGGTTATCGGGGCCACGATGACGGTATGGGATAATACCGAAAGTTTTCGCAATCTGACCGGCAAGGGCTGTTTTTCGCCTCACGACGAAGATTTACGCCAAGCCGCCGCCGTCTGCGAAAGATTGGAAATACCTCATTATGTCATTGACTGCACCAAAGAATTTCACCAAACGGTCTTAGAAAACTTTCGTAGCGAATATCATGCCGGACGCACGCCCAATCCTTGCGTTGTCTGCAACTCCAAAATCAAATTTGATGTTTTACCCAACAGTGCCGCTAGGCAAGGGGTCGAATTCGATAAATTTGCCACCGGCCACTATGCCAAACTGGAGCAAGACGAAAAAAGCGGTTTTTATCGTATCAGACGTGGCTTTGATGCCAAAAAGGATCAATCATATTTTCTATATCGCCTAAGCCAAGAACAATTAAGCCGTGTCTTGTTTCCCTTAGGTGATAAGAGCAAAGAAGAAATCAGACAACTTGCCAAACAAGCCGGTTTAGAAATTGCCGAAAAACCCGACAGTCAAGATTTTTATACCGGAGCTTTGAATGACATTTTGCAATTTGCCGATAAAGAAGGCAATTTTGTAAACCGTGACGGCAAGATTTTGGGCCGACATAAAGGTTATTGGAATTTTACTATCGGTCAACGACGCGGTCTTGGCATTTCGGCCGATCGCCCGTTATATGTCATTGCCATAAGACCGGAAACCAACGAGGTTGTCTTAGGATATGCCGAAGAAGCCTTGCAGACCTCTTTAATTGCCGACGATTGGGTTTGGCAATGTGAGCCGCCGCAAAATAAATTAACGGTTCAGGCTCGCATTCGCTCATCGCAAATGCCCAACGAAGCGATTGTTTACCCAACCGCAAACGGAGAATATAGGGTTGATTTCATGACCCCGCAATCGGCAATAACTGCTGGTCAATCGGTTGTTTTGTACGACGGAGATTTACTGCTTGGCGGCGGCTTAATAGAAGGGCAAATTTAACTTTTTCTATATTTACTAGATTCTCGGGACAATACCGAGAATGACATTATTAAAACAAACTCAATACACTTTGAGCTGATTGTGAAGCAAGAGATAGTGAGTTAATCGCCAACTGTTGACGGGTTTGCAAGGTGAGATATTCGGCGCTGGCTTCATTCATATCGGCCAAGGTCAAATCATCAGCTCCGGTTTCTAATACATCGCTCAGAGCCTCGGTAAAGTTAATGCGGGTTTTGATTATAGAATAATTGTTTCCCAGTTCTTCGGCAAACGAACGCAAAGTAGTTATGGCTTCTTGCAGCGATGATAATATTTTTCTCACATCACTCAAATTTTTCCATTCTTCGTCCTTATCCAATCCTATTTGCAATGCCGAAATATCTTCTCCCAAAACTTCAAACTTATGTTCGCGATTTTCATCAAAGGTAAGTCGCAAATTACCGCCTTTTAAGAGATTTACTCCCTGATACGAGCTATCACTGATAAGCTTGTCATATTGCTCTAAAATTTCTTTATACACACCGTTTTGCCCCAGATTCTGCTGATAATTACTCAAAACCTTTGCATCATTAAGTGTTGAAGCACATTCTTTGCTGCCGATTGCGGCAATCTCTTCATCAAGCTTTGTCATATCTTCATCAAAATCGGCTTGCGGAAAATCGCCGATTTTTTTCAAATCCGGAATTACGGCAAAATCTTCTAATATTTCATCGGCTTTGGTAGTATAAGATGTATTTTGGCTGGCCAAATACAAAGCATTTACGCCAACATTTTCTTTAACCACCCCAATCTTGGCTCCTTGCTCTAGATTGATTTTATTATCTGCTGCATTACTTATATAAGCATATGTACCGACTTGCTCCAGCATCAAACAGGCTCCGCTCTTTATGGTAAGAGAGGCCTTATCCACGAGTAATCGGTTTGGAATTCCAGAACTACCACCGAACATTTTAATATTTATACTGCCATAGACATTAATCTCACTATTGTTAAATATTGCATTGTTATGTCCTCCCAAATTAATACTTGCATTCCCGAAAATATCAACATTACTGTTACCAAATAAACTCGCCGTAGCAGTTCCTTGCTTAACTATCAAATCACCATAAAAAGCAAAATTACCTTGTCCCAAAACACTGGTATTACCACTTCTGGCATCAATTATCACATCACTCAAAAATATATTTGTTCCACTCATTACCAAATAATTATATGTTCCTTTATTGGCAACATCCAAACTAGCTCCGCTTTCCAATAATAAACGACAAGAAGTATCTTGATGTCTTATTAACGCCAAACCATAAAGTTTTTTTGATAAAGAATTAAACAAATTGTTGCCGCTTAAATTAATATTTCCTCCATTTTGATTGTATATTCCGCATATCAGCATTGCTCCATTATTTCCGCTTCCCTCATTAGTGTTATCAATACTAAGATCCACATTATGCAATTTGAGGGTGCCGCCGTTGTTATTAATGGCATTAAAACTGGTATTTTTTATATCTGCATTATCCGAAGAATAAGTTATCTTCAAATCGGCAAGCATATTATTATCACCGCAAATTATCGCATTACCGTCGGTGTTTTCCGCCGCCAAAAAATTAAATGTTAATTCTGCTCTTTGGGCCGAGCCGTCAACATAATTAAGCCCCACCAACTTTTGATTATCTTTTAGCTCCAATCTGGTATTACCCATATCGATATCCTGAGATATCACGATTAAACCGTCTCCGGCTTCCCAACTCTCAATCGCCGCCAAAAGTTCTTCTTTATTTGCTGCTACCGCAAATATATCCCCTCCCGCTATCTGTGAAGTAATATTATTAATGGTGGCTCCTGCCAATCCAAGCATATCTTGAGCTTTTTCCAAACCGGCATTGGCTGCCTCAATGGTTTGGATACCTTGTCCCATTGCATCTAACAAAGCCGTCAAATCAGCCGCACGATTAGAAAGAGAGCGTGCTTGATAATAGGCAGACGCATTATCTATCGCCGAGTTTACTTTCTTTCCCGTCGCTAAAATCAGCTGGGTCTTATCCATTTGTTTTGAAATGTTTCGCAAACTTAGCAAATTACTGCGCATTGAGGCATTTAAGGTGATGTTATTATTCATCTCTCACCTCCGCCTTTAGGCAATATATTTTATCATTTTTGCTAAGTCGATTCGTATGTATTTTAAACGCAACAAAACTTCCCGCCATCATCCGGCAGAAAGCCCACAATTCCTCACTAAAGAGGCTATGTTCCAATCCTTGTGTCAACACTACTGTTGCGTCCTTATATCTTATTTCCTTAAGAAAATCCCGTATGGTATTCTAATCCATACGGGATTCATAATAGCTAAATTTTCTTAAAAAGATATTAATTTTTTACACCCAAGACAATACCGCAGCAAAAAATATCGGTATCGACAAATTATCATCTATTTCAATTTTGTCTTCAAAAACTTCAACCAAAGTTGCTACCAAACAAGCCACAACACTCAACCAACCAAACGGATACACCGGCCAAAACAACAAATTTATTGCAACCGCAGATAAGAAAAATGCCAATGTCCCTTCCAAGGTTTTATTTTTGTATATTTTAATTCTTCCGATTGACCTACCGACCAAAGCTGCCGCACTGTCAGATACCAACATAACGGTCAAAGCAATCGCACCTACTTCTTTAGAGAAAAAGCACAAGCACAACAACGAGGAAAACAACACATATATTGCTCCGGTAAACTGAAAGTGCTCTCTTGAGGTTTCTTTATTGCGCAAAGTTCTAAAAAACAAAACTCCAAAAGATTTTCGAGCCCACGGGTATTTCTTAAAGTTGCCATACTCCAAAACCACATTACCGATTAATATCACCAACAAAATTGGCACCAAAACAATCTTGGGCATAAAATATATTGCCGCCGGTATCCAAAGCGAGCTTAAATGTATCGCCTTACGCATTAATTCTTTACGAAATGCCTTATCGTTACTGAGCTGCTGATATAACAAATCAACTCTTTGCCGCTGCTCTTCCCAGCTCAATCTTCTTCTAACGAGCTTAAAAACTCTTTGATAATCCGGCCGTTGATATTTAAAATTCCACATTTTTGTTCTCCGCACCCAATAACCAGATATTAAATAAAGCATTATTTAAGCTCAAGTAAAAAGCATTTGTTGTGGATTAAATCCTCTTATTATCACAAAAAAAATCCGGCAAAGCCGGACTTTTTTACTTATCGTCTTCTTTGTCATCATCCTTATTATATAAATAAGTACTCTTAGACATCGCAACGATTAAATCAAACAAATGTTTAGCGGCCTGACGATTAGGAATTTTATAGTAAGCACGCACCAATTCCAAAGTTTCTTGTTTAAGCATCGGATCGGCATTAAAAGTTTCTGCATCTTCATTCAACACCATTTCTGCTTCCGGATTGCTAAACATTCTGGGACTTTGTTTTGCAACTGTCTTATCCATATCATCATAAAAGAAGCTTATCGGTGCGTCCAAAACAACACTAAAATCCCACAATCTGCTTGCACTAACTCTGTTCAAACCTTTTTCATATTTTTGTATCTGCTGAAATGTCAAGCCAAGCAAATCTCCCAATTTTTCTTGACTCCATCCCAACAAGTTACGGCGCATTCTTATGCGCTTTCCTACATGGATATCAATCGGATTCGGAGCTCCCGAAGGCGTCCGCCCCCTTGATGCTTTTCGCGATATTGATTTCATTTTTCAAGTCCTTATCATAAAAGCAATTACAAATAAGTTTTTATAAGACACCTAGCCTAAACAACTCCAATTCTACCGGTGCCCTCTTTCCTTTATACCTGTTAAAAAGAATAAAATCAAGCAAAAGGTGATTATTCCCCAATTACCCAACTTGCCGTATAAGGTCTTTTCAACCATAGGTTTATCAAGGTTTATATCAATAAATCCGCTATAATTCAGCTCTAAAAATTTTTTCACCTGACCATAAGCATTAATCATTCCACTAATTCCGTTATTAGCCGCTCTGATAATTGCCACCCCTTCTTCCACGGCTCGCAGTCTGGTTGCTACCCAGTGCTGATACGGTCCTGACGAAACCCCATACCAACCGTCATTGGTCAAATTAACCACAAAATCTGGCTTTTCAGCATCATTTAATATTTCATGCGGGAAAATTGCCTCATAACAAATAATGGCGCTAAAACTTGGCATCTCGGGCAACTTAATATTTTTTGGTCCCTCTCCTTTTCCGAAAGTTCCTATGGCATTAGCCACCGGTTTAATAAACTCCGGCAAATATTCTCTCAACGGAATATACTCCCCAAACGGTACCAAATGAGTTTTATGATAGTACTCCACCACTCTGCCGCTATCATTAATCACAGCCATAGAATTATGCGGCACATAAAAATCCCCTCTTAGCTGATATGATATCATACCGGTTATAAGATATGCTCCTTGAGGAATGATTTTTTTAGCTTCATTCATATGAACATCGTCCACATCAAGCATAAATGGCGATGCCGTCTCACCCCAGACTATAATGTTTGGCAATTTGACACTTTCTGCAGTACTCAAGCTCAAATACTGCCTAAAATTATTTTCAAGTTCTTCTTTCTGCCATTTCATCTGCTGTTTTATACTGGGTTGCACGATTCTCACAACTGTGTCGGTTTCTTCAATATTGCTGTTTTTTAGTCTTAAATATCCGCTCAGCCATAGAAACAACGACAATGAGACCACAACAATCAACACTCTGACAAAAGTTTGTTTATTTTTTCCCTTAAAATAAATTCCGATAGCGGTAAAGAACAACATCGCAATCAAAGATAAAAGATAGGTCCCGCCCCAAGCAGCCGCTTGAATAAACTCATCAGACAATGCCCAAACATAACCCAATAGATTCCACGGGAAGCCGGTAAAAATAAAACTTCTGACCCATTCGCCTATAACAAAAGCCGCAGCTAAAGCCATCCATTTTTGCCAAGGTCTGTTGATTTTTGCCACAACCAATGCCGGCATTGCAAAAAACAGCCCGAAAAATCCGCCGCTTCCAAGCAAAACAAGAGGATAAAGCCATCCGAATTTATCCGGCTCAATCAATAAGGCATTACCAATCCATGATAAAGAACAAGCAAAATGCGAAAATCCGAACCAATAACCAACAGCGAAAGATTTTTTACGGCTATCGCTATTCAACAATAACCAAAACCACAAGCCAAAAGCCAACCACATTACCGGCCAATAATAATAAGGAGCAAACCCCAGTGCACTAAATGCACCGGCGACAAAAGCCGTTAATTTGGCATGTTTTAGTAGATATTGCATTATTCGGCTTTAGCTTCTTCTTTAACTTGAGGTTTTACAATAACCACTTTTTTAATCTGGCACGGATCAGCATCCAAAATTCTGAATTTAACCCCGTTATTTCCTTCAATCAGCTCACCTTTTTCCGGAATACGCTGAATAAAATGAACAATAAGACTGTTTAGGGTTTCAAGATTATCGGCCTCTTCTTCGCTCAGTCCCTCGCACAAATCCATACCGACAACATCTTTGATTTCATCTAACTCGGCTTTTCCATCGGCTAAGATATTGCCATTTTGTTGGCGACAAATCAACGGATCATCTTCACGGTCATATTCGTCCTCAATATCCCCCACGATCTCTTCCAACAAATCTTCAATCGTAAGCAAGCCTTCAATTCCGCCATATTCATCAACAACCACCGCCATATGGATTTTTTCTTGCTGCATTTCCTTTAGCAAATCCAACACTCTTTTCTCTTGTGACACAAATTTTATTTTGTCGCTAATGATATCGGCAACTTTTGACTCACCTCGGTTTAGCAACACTTCCTTAACCAAATCTATTACATGGACAATTCCTATTATATCATCTAACGATTCTCCATAAATAGGAATACGCGAATGTCCTTCATTAATCATCAACTCAGCCAGATCCCTGATATTTCCGTCTTTTGGGAAAGCGACAATATCAGCTCTCGGTATCATAGCATTACCGCACTTTCTGTCTTTCAAATCCAAAACATTGTTCAAGATTAATTGCTCATGTTCGCTCAAATCTTCATCACCATTAAAAGCGGCTTCTTCAATTAAATCTTCAATAGTTTCGCGTACATTTTCTTGTTGTTTTGGCTTAAACCATTTAGCAAAAATATTTACTTTTTCTTCGCGATTTTCTTCTTCGGTCATTTTCTAAACTATCTCCTCATCGGCGTAAGGGTTACCAATTCCCATTTTGTGTAAAATATCAATTTCGATTGCTTCCATTTCTTCGGCTTCATCATCATTCTGATGGTCATATCCCGACAAATGCAAAATTCCGTGCACCAGCAAGTGAGCAAAATGGTCTTGCAGCGAAATTTTTTTAATTTCTGCTTCTTTCTGCAAAGTTTCAAGCGACATAATCATATCGCCCAATTCCAACATTTCATCATCACAAAAATCATCAGGAAAATTATCATCATCAATATTTGCAAAAGAGAGTATATTGGTCGGCTTGTCTTTTTTTCTAAACTCCGCGTTTAACTCTTTAACTTGCGCGTCATTGCTCAAGCTCAAATTCGCCGCCATAAATTTTCTGCAATTTATACCACCGTCAAAATCGTTTTGCTGCATATATTCAACAGTTTCTGCAAACACATCTTTAGCATATTTTTCAATATCAAGCGGTAACTTCAACCACCTGTCGTCATCGACGATAACTTCCAAAAGGTTACTCATCGCCATACTCATTTTTACTCTTTTTTTCATAGGCCTGAACAATCTTGGCAACCAATCCGTGACGAACTACATCATCTGCCGAGAACCTAACCGAGGCAATATTCGGTGTTCCTTTCAACACCTCCAGAGCATCTCTAAGTCCCGATACCACACCGCGCGGTAAGTCAACTTGGCTCAAGTCGCCGTTAACAACCATTCGAGAATTTTCGCCCAAACGGGTCAAAAACATCTTCATTTGCATTGGTGTCGTATTCTGAGCCTCATCCAAGATTACAAACGCGTTTGACAAAGTACGACCACGCATAAAAGCAAGCGGAGCAATCTCAATTTCGCCCAGAGTTATTTTTTTATCTACTTGCTCAGCCGGCAACATCTCATACAAAGCATCGTAAAGCGGACGCAAATACGGATCAACTTTCTCTTTCAAATCACCTGGCAAGAAGCCCAAATTTTCACCGGCTTCCACTGCAGGTCTGGATAAAATGATTTTATCAATGGCTCCTTCCAACATCATTGATACCGCCAAAGCCACGGCCAAATAAGTCTTACCGGTACCGGCAGGTCCCAATCCGAAAACCAACTCATTTTGCATCATAGTCTGAATATATTCGGCCTGAGTTGCCGAACGCGGATAGATATGTCTTTTTTTGGTTTTAAGTACAATATTGCTCAAATCTTGAGCTGTCTGAGTATCGGCACTGCCACCGCTTATTCTGACAGCGGCCTTAACTTCTTGTTCGCCGATTTCAATACCGCGGCTAACCTTGTTATATAACACATCAATCGCTGTTTTAGCTTGTTCGATAGCACTTTTTTCGCCCTTTATGTGCATATTGTTTCCAAAATTGGTAATTTCCACACCCAAGCTTTTCTCCAGCATTTTCAAGTTAGCGTCCTGAGCACCAACCAACTGTTGTACCAAAGTGTTATTAAATAATTCAAAACTGATTTCTGCCATGGTGGTTATCCTTCTACAATTTTTCCCGACAACGAATTCATCGTCGCTTCTTCTATTCTAACACTAACAATCTTATTCAACAAGTCCTTATCGGCATCTGCATATATATTTTGCATATAAGGAGTTCTCCCCGTGAGTTGTCCTTGGTGCCGTCCTTTACCCTCAAATAGAACTTCCATTGTTTTACCGACTGAACTTTGATTAAACTTCAGCTGATAATCAAACAATTTGTCTTGCAATATTTGCAATCTTTCTTTTTTAACTTTTTCTTCTACCTGATTTGGCATGACCGCGGCCGGCGTTCCGGGGCGTTTTGAATACTTAAAAGAAAAAGCCTGAATAAATTTAACTTTATCAACGACCTCCAAAGTCTTTTCAAAATCGGCATCGCTCTCTCCCGGAAATCCGACAATAAAGTCCGAAGAAAAGCCCAAATTCGGATTAGCGGACTTTAGCTTATCAATTATTTCCAAGTATTCTCCCGAAGTATGCCTTCTGTTCATTGCTTTTAATATAACATCAGAACCTGACTGTATCGGTAAATGCAAATAAGGCATAAGTTTTTTGATATCACGATGACATTCAATCAAATCATCGGTAACATCTGCCGGATAAGAAGTAGTATAGCGAATTCTTTTTAAGCCTTCGATTTCGTTCAACTTGCGTAATAAGTAAGCCAAGCTCTGCTCTTTGCCGTTTTTATCTTCGCCATGATAGGAGTTAACATTTTGCCCCAAGAGGTTAATCTCGACAGTACCCTCGTCAACCAATTTCTTAGCCTCTTCAATAACCTGTTCCACCGGTCTTGAGGTTTCCACACCTCTGGTATAAGGCACAACGCAATATGTACAAAAGTTATTACAACCTTCTTGAATTGCCAAAAAGGAACAACCTCCGGCACTTTTATTCTCCGGCAAAAAATCAAATTTTGATATGGCCGGAAAATCGGTATCAATGATAGTCTGCTCCGACTTGCGAGCTATTTTTTGCAAAATTTCGGGCAACCGATAATAAGTCAGCGGCCCCAACGCAAAATCCACAAAGTCCGCTCTTTTGGCAATTTGCTCGTCTTCTGCCTGAACCACGCACCCCAACACCCCGATAACGGTATTTTTTCCTTCTAAAGCCCTTTCTTGTTTAATCAGATTTATTCTTCCCAAATCAGAAAACAATTTTTCGGTTGCTTTTTCTCTGATATGACAGGTGTTAAAAATCACCAAATCGGCCTGTCTGATTGACGAAGCCTCGCTCATTCCCATATTTTCGAGTATTACTGCCACGCGGTGTGAATCATAAACATTCATCTGGCAGCCAAATGTTTTGATATAATATTTTTTCATTTTTTACATATTACTCCAAGAATTTGTCAGGTATGGTAAGTCAATATTTATGATATTTCAAACTTTTTTTACTTTTTTCCCTTATTTTAATTGAAAAAAGCATATATTTTTGCTAATCTTAGGGTAACATAAAAAATATTAGGAGATACACAATGTCTGGTTTTAATATGGAAGCTCAAACAAACTACATTTCGCAATTATCTGAAGAAGAGAGAATAATTTTTGTTCAAACCTTAGCCTGCTTGGCTCGTTGCGACGGCAATTTCGAAGATGAAGAAAAAGCTTTCATTAAAGACTTGGCCATAGCTTTCGGCATTACCAGAGCTAATGCTGAAAGGGTTTTGCAAAAACTCAGCGACGAAGAGCTCGTTCAAGAAGTATCAAAGATCAAAAACCGCCAAGCTGCCCTACAGCTAATAAAAGAATGCTGCTTGCTGGCCAACTCCGACGGAGACTTATCCGAACGCGAAGTTCTTTTAATAGGCAAATTAGGACAAGCCATGGGAATAGAGCTTGAAAAAATCGAGCAAATCAGCCAATGGGTTATTGATCGTATTATTTGGCTTGAAGAAGGCAAATTGATTTTTGAACAAGTGTAACTTTAAGGGAGCAAGCTAATGGAAAACATGATAGTAAACCTCTCGGATGTTGATGTCACGGAAAATAGCGATTTCAAAAGTTATGAGGATTTTAAGGAACAACTAAATTTCGAACAAGAGAACCGCCCTTTTCCTCATACCTATATTCCTCAAGAAATAAGAGAGCGTAATCAAGCCGTTTCAGTTCATCTCGCCACAATGGATAACGCCAACTTAAAGGCCAAAGCCGACGCTTTGCTAAAAGCACAGAATATTCCGGCGCGTTATGATGACTTAATTGACCATATGGCCTCCAAAAGCAATGGTAACTATGCGCACTTTTCATCTCAATGGTCTCCGCTTTTGTGGCAATCCAGAGAAACAACCGAAACCACAAAGGTCAATGTCGGTAATCAGGTTATGGAAAGTTTTGACCTTGATTTCATGATTGCCGAAAGTTTACAAAAGTTATACTCCGGCGAAGACCCCAAAGCCGAATACTATGATTGGATTGAAAGACAGCAACAGATTGAAATTGATATTCGCACCGATGGCACGACAGAGGACGAAATCGTTGCCCGCAATACTTTTATTACATTTTTGGATGACCGCGAAACCGATATTAAACGCATTATTCAATTATACAGTGGAGCGGCCTTCAACTCAAACAGCAAACTGCAAACCGAAGCTAAAGAAAAGCTCAAATTTTTAACCTTTAAGCTCAGCGAATTGCGTCGTCTAAGAGAGAGAACTCAAAACACCAAAGATCATGCCGACAGTAAAGAGTACTTTGAAGCTAAAGAAAGAGCCGAAAGAAGAGAGGCTATCGCGGCCACCGCAGCCATTAGTGCTATAGCTTTAACTCCGGAAACTATGAGCCTTGGCGAAAGAAGATTACAAGAAGCTCAAGACACCGATTCTCTCGAGCACGGCATTGGTGAAAGCTTTGTCAGACTGCGTCCGGAAACGCACACTCCCGAGCAGGCTCGCGAAAAAATAGCCGCAGCTAAACTACATCGCGAGGAAATGATTGCCATGTTTACGGCTATGCGCAACGGCATATCCAAAGAAGAGTGGCTCAAAATGAGACAAGAAGGCAAAGCTCCGCAAGTACCTATGAGCACCCGTGAAAAAATCCGCAGACTGCAAGGATTCAGAGCCGCAATGTTTAAGCAGTATTCCAACCAAATGTCGGCATAGGAGTTGACATCTAAAAAAACTTAGGCTATGCCAATATATAATAACCAACAAACATAAAGGAAGTTTAGTTATGATTATTTTTGACCCCATTTTTGAAATATTAGGTCTTATTGTTGATATCTACTTCAAGATTATCGTAGTACAAGTTGTTTTGTTCTGGCTCATTCATTTCAAAGTTCTTGAGCCCTCAAACAAATACGCTCAAAAGACCGTTGAGTTGTTAGATAAAGTAACCGTTCCGGTATACGAAAAGATAAAATCAAAAATACCCACCACATACTCAGGTATTGATTTTTCGCCGTTCATTTTGCTTTTAGCTGTTTACTTTGTATATCGTGTAATTGTAAGCATTCGAATTCTCATAGCAGGTTAACTTGTTTTACGAAAACACAGATGACGGGATTATTTTAAGAGTTAGGCTCAAGCCTAACTCTCCTTGTTGTAAGATATCAGGAATTTTTACCGCTCCCAACGGTGATGAATTTCTAAAAATAAACATTATAAGCATCCCCGAAAAAGGCAAAGCCAACCAAGAACTGATTTCTTTACTGGCCAAAAAATTACATCTGGCCAAATCAGATTTTACAATAATCTCTGGCGAACTTGACAGATACAAAAAAATCCTTATAACTGGCGAAGTAGAAGATTTAGAAAATAAATTACAATAATTAGGAGGAGAGATGGAAACCAAAATAATAAACGGTAAGGAATGTGCCGAAAAAGTCCTGCAAAATTTAGCCGATAAAATTTCCGCTCTTCCCACCGAAGAAACACCGATTCTCGCCGTAATCATGGTCGGAGACAACGAGGCCAGCCAAATTTATGTTCGCAACAAACAAAAAGCTGCCGCCAAAATCGGAATGGGTTGCGAGGTTATGGAATTTTCGTCCTCAATCGGCGAAAACGCACTGTTGGAAGTAATTGACGAATTAAATTCCAACCACCACATTAACGGCATAATCGTTCAACTTCCTCTCCCCTCACATATCGACACCCTAAAGGTTTTATCACGCATAAAATCATCAAAAGATGTTGATGGCTTTGGCCCTTATAACAGTGGATTACTCTCATATAATTCCGAACAAGCAGTTATATCTGCAACCCCAAAAGGCATAATGCACTTACTACTTTCAACAGGCATTGAACTAAAAGGCAAAAACGCCATTGTTATCGGTCGCTCCAACATTGTCGGAAAGCCGATTGCCATGTTGCTCACCAATCATGACTGTACCGTAACTTTAGCTCATTCCAAAACCACCAATCTTCCTGATATCATAAAGACATCGGATATAGTTGTTGCCGCTTGTGGCAGAGCCAAGATGATAAAAGGTGATTGGCTCAAAGAAGGAGCCGTTGTCATTGATGTCGGCATCAATAGAATAGATGGTAAGCTCTGTGGCGATGTTGATTATGATAGCGCCATAGGTAAAGCTTCTTACATCACACCGGTTCCCGGCGGCGTAGGTCCTATGACTATAGCCATGCTCTTAAGTAACACTTTTGAAGCTTTTATTCGCCAGCAATCCGAGCCGGAATGTTCTTGTGGCAAATCCGGCTGTCACTGCCACCACTAATTACTATTTTTGGGAGTTTTATTGACGATGATAAAATATTTTCGCCACATTGTGCAACGCACTTACGATATCATGTTGGACTTATCGGCTAAACCAAACGCCATGTTATTTTTATTTATCGTGGCTTTTGCCGAAAGCTCATTTTTTCCGATTCCCCCTGATGTCATGCTTATTCCCATGGTTTTAGCCACCCCGAATAAAGCATGGCGTATTGCCGGACTGGCCACTTTTGCCAGTGTATTTGGCGGTTGTTTTGGCTATGGCATCGGCATATTTGCGTTTGACATGATTGCCAAGCCGATTTTGGAATTTTATAATGCTTTTGAGCAATTTCACGAATTTGAAAATTACTACCACGAATATGGTGCCTGGATAGTCTTCGGGGCAGGTATCACCCCATTTCCCTACAAGATTATCACTATTGCCAGCGGTGTTGTACACCTTGATTTGGTAGTATTTACCATTGCCTCTGTTCTTGCCCGCGGCATGAGATTTTTCTTAGTTGCATGGTTATTAAAGAAATACGGTGCCCCAATGAAAATATTTATCGAAAAACACTTGGGCATATTATCAGTATTATTCTTAGCCTTGCTGATTGGCGGATTTGCCGCACTCAAATATCTCTAAAAACAAAGCCCCGTAAAACGGGGCTTTTATTTAATTGTTTTGCAAAAATTTAACTTTCATTACCGCCAACGCATTAGCCGAAATTCTTGCAACGGCATCATAAAAATCATTATAAATTTCTGCCTGTTCTTTCCACTCTTGCAAATTTTTATTGTTAGCCCACTCTTCATTAAGAGGCTTATCAATAAACGATACGGCCTGTTTGGTTTCACCGATAGCCACCATCTCGCTCAAGGTTGCCCAGAAAACATCTTTTTCAGTAAGTGCCTGATTTTTTTCGTCTGTTTTTTTCTCAATTTTTACAACCTTTTGCAGCTGCAAATAAATTCTGTCTTTCCAATTATCTGCCGCAACCAAGTTTTCATCCGTCACCTCAAACTCGGTAGCATAAATTTCGGCAAATCTATTCTGCAACTCGCTTAAAGACGGCACGCCTTCAACAGCTGCTTTATTAATAACGGCAATTTCTTTAGCAATTTTATAATTATCGGCAGCAAGTTCATTAAGCACTTCGGCCTCATAAACAAAACTACCTCCCCGCACGGCTGCATCTTTAACCAACATTGCCGCAGTTAAAGTCAATGCTGATTTATCGGTAACCTTCGCCAAATCATCAATCTTACTTTCGGCTCTGTCCATTCTTTGCACCAAACCCAAAACGGCATCGACATCGGCTTTTGACTTTATGGTATTAACCGTAATATTTTCCATATTTTCCAACTTTTGATTAACTTCCGACAAATCCGGATTAGCAGCTATTTGTGCCACTTCCGCAACCTCTGTCTTAAGCATTGCAAGTTGTTTTTGTAACTCGTTTATTTGCACCAGATACACATCTTCTTCAACTTGTTTATTTGCCAACATATCTTTAAATTGATGCAAAAGTTTGGGATTTTCCCACAATTTGTATCCCAACACCGCAACCGCCGCAATTACCACCAGAGACCAAATTTTGGTTTTGCGTTTTTTTAATTTTGGAGCAACAACTTCTTCCGCAATCGTCTCAACCGCAGCTTCGTTTTTCTTTGACATGATACATCTCCCGTTATTGTGCAATTAAAGGCTTGGCAAGATTTTTTTTATAGTGTATACAATATAAAAAAAGAAGCAACTGCAAATTAATTTTGTAAAGAAGAACAAACAATGTTGGTATTAGGAATAGAAAGCAGCTGTGACGAAACTGCCGCAGCTTTGGTTAATGACAAAAAAGAAATCTTAAGCTCGACCGTACTAACCCAGAGTGAGCACAAAAATTTCGGAGGTGTTGTTCCCGAGATTGCCGCCCGTGCTCACCTTGAGCATATAGACGAGATAATTGAAGAAACTTTCAAAAAAGCAGGTATCAAACCTCAAGATATTGACGCTGTTGCTGCCGCCGCCGGCCCAGGTTTAATTGGTGGTGTAACCGTCGGAGTTATGGCCGGCAAAGCTCTATCTTTAGCATTGAACAAACCTTTTATTGCCGTAAATCACCTAGAGGGACACGCTCTGACTGCCCGTCTAAATTCCGATGTCAGCTACCCATATTTGTTGTTGCTTACCTCCGGTGGTCACTGTCAAATTCTAATTGTCAAAGGTGTCGGCAATTTCGAAAGACTTGGCACTACTATTGATGATGCTGCCGGCGAAGCTTTTGATAAAGTTGCCAAGATGCTGGGACTAGGCTATCCCGGCGGCCCCATAATCGAAAAAATGGCAGCCTTAGGCGATGAAAATCGTTTTGTTCTGCCTCGCCCGCTTTACAACTCACCGGACTGCAATTTATCATTTTCCGGTCTTAAAACCGCCGTTCGCAAGATTATTGAATCCTATTCCGAAGACGGCATAATTGAGCATGCCATCATGCGCAAACGCGATGTCGCCGATATTTGCGCCAGTTTCCAAAAAGCCGTTACCGAAAGCCTACTCCACAAATTGCAAAAAGCTATTACCATCTTCCGCAAGCAGTGTCCCGAAGGAAAGCACATTGTCGTTGCCGGAGGAGTTGCGGCCAACACTTATTTAAGAGAACACCTAAAAGACTTAGCCGATAAAGAAGGCTTGATTTTTGCCGCACCTCCAATCAAATTTTGCACCGATAACGGCGTCATGATTGCTTGGGCCGGAGTAGAAAGAGCCCTCAAGGGCTTATATGATGGTTTAGACTTCAAGCCTCGTCCGCGTTGGCCCTTAGATGAAAATGCCCCCAAAGCGGCCGGTGCCGGAGGAGTAAAAGCATGAGAAAAATCTCCGAAATATGCCAAATTCTTGATGTCTTAAAACAAGCAAACCCAGAACCGAAAAGCGAACTTGAGTTTCACAACGCCTTTACTTTGTTGGTAGCCATTATATTATCGGCTCAAAGTACCGATAAAGGAGTTAACAAGGCCACCAAAGAACTATTCAAACTTGCCGATACCCCGCAAAAAATGTTAGATTTAGGTATCGACAAACTCAAAGAACATATCAAAACTATAGGTCTGTATAACAACAAAGCCAAAAATGTAATGGCCTTATCCCAAATTTTGGTAGATAACTATTCCGGCGAAGTTCCCAACGACCGCGATATTTTAGAAACACTCCCCGGAGTTGGCCGCAAAACCGCCAATGTTTTGCTCAATGTCTGGTGGCATCAACCCACCGTCGCGGTAGACACTCATGTTCTTCGCTTGGCCAAACGATTAGAACTCAGCGACAACAACACCCCTTTAGGTGTTGAAGAAGACCTAAATAAACTACCTAACGATTATCGATTGTATGTCAATCACTGGCTGGTACTGTTTGGTCGTTATATCTGTAAAGCCCAAAAACCGGATTGTGCAAACTGTCCCTTGGCACAATTTTGCCGCAGTAGCGATAAAAGAATTTAAACTCTGGTAAAAACACCATCTTCCACCGGTGGCAAAAAAGAGCTAATTCTGCCCACTACAAATTCAACACCGTCAACTCTGCTCCACAGCGGCCCTTTTTGACATGCGGCAACCATTAAATCTATATTGTTCGGCTCCCCTCTTAACCTAAGCATAACCGAACCATCGCAATCATTGTGCACCCAACCGGAGATACCGCCGATTTCCTTAGCTTTTTCTACAGCCCATCGACGATATCCAACACCTTGTACACGCCCCTTAACTCTGATGGTAACTTCTTTCATGACTTAAGATAATTTTCAATTTCTTTAAGTTCATCACATCTTTCTTGTCTTTTTGCGGCAGACTCACTGTCGGTTCCCCACATTTCGTTTTGCCACAATTCTTCCAGATACGAAAGCTCACACGCTTCTTCCGCGTGAATTTTGCCCTTAACCAAAGCCAGAGCCAACAATGTGGATCTCATATTCAGAGTAGCCGCCAAATAACAAGCCAGCTCCTTATCACTCATCTTGTTTAACACCGCCTTCAGAGGAGCCCTCAAAGCCCTATTTTCCGGAACATCTAAAGTATTAGTTTTGTTAATGGCTGTCTTTAACAACTCGGCCGACCAATCCAAAATCGGCAACCATTTTTCTTTCTGCCGCAGCACTAATTCTTTATTTTCGCCCCAAAAGAACAACACATCTGTTTTTGCCAAATCTAAAAGTTTTGCAATAATCTCCTCACGATTACCCGCAATTTCTTTTACCGTCATATCTAATTTCTGTTTCATATGTTACCTCCTGCCCAAACTTCCGGAAAAAGCATCAAACAAGTTCTTTGCGGTATTGCCCAAATCTTTTATTGCCTTTCTGGTTTGTGCGTCAGCATCATTATATATATCTTGTGTTGTCGCTTTCACTCCGGTCGGCTTAGGAAATCTTGATGCATAAGCTGTCCCTTGCAAAGCCGTATAACAAGGACTTTCAGCACCATTTAACAGCACCTGAGAACCAAGATACAATCCACCGCTTGCCACACTACCGACAATGGTTGTCAAAGCAGCTTCGTTATCCAACCTAATTTTCGGCTGTTCTAAAGTCCCCTCGATTTTAACAAATGAAGCCAATGCTTGAGCAATATTTCCGTCAGCTAATTTATTTAAGGTCGGAGCAATGGTAAAATCAATTTTATCATTAACCAAATTAATATTACCGCTGCTTATTATCTTTAACTTAGAACCGTTAAATACAATTCCTTGCGGGAACACAGCCTTGCCGTTTCCGATATCACTACGCAACACCGCACACTCCATATTCATATTTGTATTGGTGTTGGTATCTATCCGCAAAATCTCAAATAGTTTAGTAAATATATTGCTTGCCAACCAAGATAATTTGCCGGTTTTTATTTCCGATTTTCCGACAATAGCTATTGCTCTTCCGGAAGCTTTTTGCGCAAGCTCACGATAAGTTGCACCGCTGGTCGACAAATTAACATCTATATCCAAATCGCCACCGCTCAATACCTGCATGCTTCCGGCATTTCCGGTTGCCAAATCTTTTTGCAAATCCTGCAATTTCATATTTTGTGTCTTAAGATGCAAAGTTGCAGTTTTAGCCCTACCGTTAACTTGAGCTGTTGCACTTAAATTTCCGCCACCGATACCGGCATCAAATTTTGTAACATTAAATTGTTCATTTTGCAGTTTTGCATTAAGCAAGACATTGTTCAACACAATATCTTTATTAACAGCAAGCCTTGCAACATTAAGCATAACATCAGCGTCAACCAAGCCCAAATATTCATAAGGTATTTTTTCATTTGGCACCATTTCTAATGCTTGCGCTTGCTTTATAAGCTGTGGCATTTTCCACGCCGTTTTAGAGCTTTGCGTCAAGCTCTCAACATTGATACTCGGAGAAGTAAGATTGAGATTAACATATGGCTTAGCCTTACTCCAATTTACCTTAGCCGTTCCGGTTATCTGATTACCTGCCAACATTAAATTTTTGAAATTTATATCGGCTTGATTTATATCGCCGTCTACCCTAAGCTCGGCCGATACCGCCGGAGCTCCGAAATTTCCGGCAGGATTTGTAACACTTCCCTCTGCCGCATATCTGGGAGATTGTGTAACATCTTCCACCGAACCAACGACATCGGCCTTAACATTAAAAGCACTACCGGCAAAAGTAAAACTAAATTTATCTTCATTAAGCAGAGAGTACAAATTATCAAGATTAATCTCCGCCGTAATATTTTGACCGTCTAATTCGGCATCAATATTTATATTGGTGTTTTCGTTACTGTTTGGAATACTCATATTAATATCGTTAATAACCAACTGCTTAGTCACATTATTTGCCATATCGCTGTAGAGCAACACACCATTCACTATCTCGACTTCTCTGGCAATCAAACCTGCGGCAAGCAGCGGAACTTCTTGCGTAGTCTCGTTTGTTTTTTTGACCACGGCAGCCTTTTTTATGGTAGATGATTTGGGCGTAAACATCCAGTTCACGGCTCCGTCAGCTGCTTTTTCCAAATATATTTCCGGCTGAATTAAAACCAGCTTGTCCACTACGATTCTTCCTTTTAACAGAGGAAGTATGGCGGCCTTAATTTCCAATTTTTGCAATTTTACCATTTGCGGTGTTGATGCCCAATCAGGATTTGCAAACTCCACATCATTCACCACCAAAGTCGGTACCAAAGAAATAGCCAGCTTAGCTTCACCGTTAATTTTAAGTTCTCTGCCGGTTTCTCTCAAAACAATATCTTCGATATATGACTTGTATTTGTTCAAATCAAAATTTCTGACAAAGACAAAGCCGCCCAAAGCTAAAATTATAATTAAACTTGAAATTACCGACGCTGTTTTTTTGATAAACCGCATTATTACTTCTCCTCACAATCCAACCCCAAAAAAGCCAAAGCCTCCTTAAAATGCTCCGGCAACTCGGCTGTTATTTTCACATTTTTATATATATTTGATAAATCTATTTTATAGGCATGAAGATACAACTTATCTTTAATTCCGTTAAATTTTTCTCTTTTTAAGCCAAAATATTTATCATCTCCGACGATTGGCGTTCCGATATACTCCATATGAGCTCTGATTTGATGAGTACGCCCTGTCAAAGGCAAAGCTTTTACCAAAGCGAACCTATCGCTGAGATTATCCAAAACTTCGTATTCGGTAATAGCCTTTTTACCATCATCAACGACTATGGATTTTTCGCCCACTTTTTCAAGCGGAGCCTTTATTTCGCCTTCACTTTTTTTTGGGCATCCTTTTACCAACGCCAAATATGTCTTTTGCAAATTATGCTCACGAAACGCTTTGGTCAAAATATCGGCGTTCTTTCTGTCTCTGGCCAAGACCAAAATACCCGATGTATCTTTGTCGATTCTATGCACCAATTTAGGGGCTTCTTCATTACCGAATTTCAAGGCATCAAGCATGGCATCAATATGTCGCATGGTATTAGTTCCGCCCTGCACGGCAAGACCGCTCGGCTTGTTAAGGGCAATAATATTTTTGTCTTTATAAATAACCAATGATTTAATAAAGGCCTCATCTTTATCCGAAATTTTTTTATCTTTTGATATCTGCACTTCATCACTAATCGGCGGAATTCTTATTTCTTGCCCTGCCGCCAATTTGAGAGATGTTTCGCCTCTCTTACCGTCGACCTTAATTTGTTTGGTTCGCAACAATTTCTGCAGCCTCGACAACGGCAAGTTCGGATAATACTTCAAAAACCAGCGATTTAATCTCATTCCGTCATCGCTTTCTTTCACAACGACGATTTGCGGTTTATTCATCTTTTATTCCTTTCTGGCGCTGTTTTTTCTCGCGCAATTTATCAAAATACTCTACCCGCTTTTTAATCTCTCTCTCAAAACCACGGTCAACCGGATGATATAATTTAACTCTTTTCATTCCCTCAGGAAAATAATTGGCTCCCGAAAAACCGTCTTCACAATCAGGGTCATATTCATAACCGTCACTATAACCAAGTTGTTTCATTAACTTGGTCGGCGCATTAAGAATATTTTTTGGCGGCATCAAAGAACCTGTTTTTCTGGCTAAATCAAAAGCAGCATGCATTGCCTTATAAACACCGACCGACTTTGGAGCCGTTGCCAAATAAGCTGTTAACTGCATAATAGCCAAATCCCCCTCCGGCGACCCAAGTCTTTCATATGTATCCCAACAAGCAATAGCCTGAACTACCGCCCCCGGCTCTGCCAAAGACACATCCTCAACCGCAAATCTGGTTAGCCTTCTTAGTATATATTTCGGATCTTCGCCGGAAGTAATCATTCTGGCCACCCAATACAAGGCTGCATCGACATCAGAACCCCGCAAAGATTTGTGTACTGCCGATATCAGGTTATAATGTCCGTCACGACCTTTATCATACACCGGAGCTCTGGAACGAATTATTTTAACAATGGAATCTTTATCAAAAATTTCACCGCTTTGAGCATAATTCCATACGCTTTCGGCCAAATTAAGTATATAACGCCCGTCGCCATCGGCCACTTGCTTCATAAAGCTCCTCGCTTCATCATCAACCGGTAATTTTTTACCTTCTTCTCGCTCGGCTCTTTGCAATAATTCTTCAAAATTATCTTCACTCAAGCGATTCAAAACGAAGACCTGACATCTCGAAAGCAAAGCGGCATTAAGCTCAAAAGACGGATTCTCGGTCGTTGCACCGACCAAAATTATGGTTCCGTCTTCCACATAGGGTAAAAAGCCGTCTTGTTGCGATTTATTAAAGCGATGAATTTCATCAACAAACAACAAAGTACCGATTCCCTGATTGGCTCGTCTTTCCTGAGCATACTGAAACACGCGCTTCAAATCTGCCACACCGGAAAAAACAGCTGAAATTTGTTCAAAATAAAGTTTGGTATTTTCGGCAATCAATCTGGCAATAGTTGTTTTTCCGCACCCCGGAGGCCCCCATAATATAAAAGACCCCACTTTTCCCGAAGCGAGCATTCTTCCAAGCGGCGCATCTTTACCTATGACCTGCTCTTGCCCCACAACTTCATCCAAAGACTTAGGACGCAACCTATCCGCCAACGGCCTTTTTACTTTTGTTGAAAATAAAGTTTCTTCCATTTCCTATACTTCAAAACGATTCGCTCTTATAAAGCCGAATATATCAAATTTATCAGCAAAATAACAATTATTTTTTCAGGGTAAACGGATTTTTATCTTCCATTTCATAAACATCAAAAGCCCCTTCTTTCATCCACCAATCTTTTTCATCGGTTTGTAATTTTTTCTGCTTTTCTTTTAGGGCCTGCTTTTTTTCTTTTATTTTGTTTTCGATTTCATCTTTGTCCTGTTTTTTCATTTCATCTATCTCACTTAAAGCGAAATCAAAATTTTCTTTCAACTCTCTCAAATCTTCCGGCTTCAGTTTCAGTTTATCGAACATCTCCGTTATTTTCGGAGTATTCAAATCTTTTACATTTTTATTAAACATAACTTCATCGGACAAAGTATAATCAGTATCCAACACGATCAACTTCTTAAAAACATCCTCATCATCTACTAATATATTATCGGTTAGTATTGGACGATTATAAAATCCTTCTGCCAAAAGTATTTGACAATCCTTAGTATCTACATCGTTATCCAGCTCAAAATAGTGAGCTAATTTTTCAAAATAATAAGCATTGGCAAAAAATTTTCCCTCGTATCTTTTCAATTTTTCTTTGTACTGTGAAATTTGAACTGTTTTAGTTGCAAAATTTGCCAATTTATAAAATTGCTCACTCAGCAATCTATTATTTTTAGCCTTAACAATTTTATATTCCGAACAGCTAACAATTGTCTCTATATCTTCATGTCCATAAGTTTTTTCCACCAAATCCAAACTATTGCATAAAAGCAGTGCCGCCGCCTTTGATTTTTTTCCGCTTTCCAGTAACTGCGATAAATTTCTAATTCTTAAATTGTGCCCCACATCATCAAGCACCAACATAACCGGCAATCCGTCGGCATTGTCATTACCATTCAAGTTACGATACAAAACTTCATCAACAAACATTTGATTTAAAATTTTTGAAGGATACGAATTAGCGAGCGAATAAACAGTAACTGGCTTTAGCACGCCCTCTTTTTCATCAAACATACCTTTGATATAATCAAAATCAAAGTCATTTCCATCAGTTCTTTCCCTTACTGACGGATTAGTAAATATCTTAAAAGGCCTCAAAGCATAAACAAATGCAATCTGGCGTTGCCTTGAAGACAACATAACCATTTTACTAAATCCCTCAGCGGCTAACTCGCCATAGCCAAAAAGTACGGCCTCATTATACAAAGAAACAATCCAAGATTTCCAATCTCTTTTTTCCTCATCTTTATTGGTAATATAATTGCCAATTAACCAATCCGTAATTGCCGCAAAGCAAACATCTTTTCCGCACCACTGTTCAGGAATTCCGGCCCAACTTCCGATTGGCATATAATTTTCTTCGTTTACAGAGTTATTCAGCAACAAATCGATAGCTTTTTGAGCATACCCATCCGGCATATGGATGTAATAACTCATAAGAATTTCTTTATCCTCTTTAGATAGATGCTTGCCTGATATTATTTTTTCCAAGAAATAATCATTAGCTTTGGCCTGAGTAACCTTTGCCGTCCAGAATTCCAATATTGCCGCAATAAAGGTATAAGCCAATAAGTTCCAGTAAGTATTTTTTTCTTTTTCGTTAACATCAATAATATACTTTGCTATTCGTTTAATATAAGCCTTTTTATCATCAGGATTCTGAGGCACATTTTTAATGCAAAGAGGATTCCACCGCGGATAAAAAAGATTTTTTTCAGGTTCATCTACCAAATCCCAGTTATAGTAAAAAACCTTTCCCAAAGTAGCCCTATACCCCGCCGTATATTTAGGCAACGCACCGGTTAAATCCATTGCAATTATAGAATAACCATCGGCATTAAGCATCGAAGGAATTGCTTCGTTAGAGGTTTTACCGGTTCCCATATCCCCGACGCACAATACAGACTTTGTCTCTTTAGTGCTCAAGATATCTCCGGCAAATTTACCCAACACTATACCGGCATTACCGATTATTCCCATTTTTTTTACATCAGAATGCTTAGCAAAATGATAAGTTAGGACGTACCACAACTTGAAAGAATATTTTCTTCCCAAAAAAGTAAACACCAGAGTCCCACCCATAACCACCGGTACCACAATTGGAATTAACAACAGCGGAGAAAACTGCATAAGGCGCATACTTTGCACTAATTCATTCCACCAATTTACATAAATCTCCAAGACATAGAAAGGATTATAAAAAAGTTTAGCCCATTCACAATTCAAACCATCTCCGGCAATCAAATTGAGAGCATAAGCACCTTCCAAAAGGGCAAAACAAAATACGGATATTCCCCAAAAGCTCAAATAAGTAAGCAACAAAACCGCGCCGGCATTTATCAATGCTCTGACGCGGCTTTTTTCCTCGGTGATGGAAATATTTTCTCCCATTGCCTTTATCTTCCTCTTCCGCTTCTAAACGGAATTATCCGTCGTTTTGTATCATTATTTTTCTGTTTTTCAACTTCCAAGCTGTCTTTCATTGCTTTACGGGCAGCAAGCTCTTTTTGCTTTCTTTCCTCAATAATTCTTCGTAATTCTTCGTTATGGGAATTAGACTGTTTTTCTTGCTCTGATTTTGCATTATCCAAAGCTTCTTTATCTTTAACCTCAGGTTTATCAGCCTTTCCAAAAACTTTTTTTCCGGCCTTAAGCAGGGTTTCAATACTAACGCCTTTATCTTTTTGAAAATCCCAAACACCGAACTCTTTTCCGCTTCCCAAAAACAGTTCGGTAAAATCAACACCTTTATAATTTGCTTTATTTTTCTTTTTAGGGGCCATAATTCTGGCTAATTCTTCAGGTCCCGGCACTCTTCCTAAAGCTTGAGCAATTTGTTGCGGAGTAATTATACATTCACTTAAATCCAAGCCTACGATATTAACACCGGTAAAATCAACACCGGTAAAATCGACACCGCGCAAATCGAGCTTACTCAAATCAATATTAGCGAGCCTAATACCCTTCAAACTAATATTTTTAAGGCTTAGTTTGTGCGGATAATATTTAGCTAAATACTCAATTACGGCCTGAAGTTCTTCTAAACCGGCAGCATCAATATCAACATCGATCAAAATTGCGTTTTCTAAATCAGCATCGGTAAGTTTTACTCCATGCATTTTAGCTTTAGCAAAATTAGTATTCTGTAACACGGCACCGGAAAATATAGCACCTGTTAAATCGGCACCTGAAAGATTTGCCCCTGTCAAATTAGCACCGGAGAAATCTACCCCGCGCAAATCAGCACCGGAAAAATCTACCCCGCTCAGATTAGCAACCGAAAAATTAGCTCCTTTTAAATCTTCATTAGCAAATTTTCCGCTTTCCAAATTTTTTCCAACAAACTGCAAATCATCATCAAACAAAACCTTTGTGTCACCACTGCGGTTTGCTACTCTATGCCAGGCTCCGTCACCATCTTCACCTGATAGTTCTCTTTCAAAAGCCTCTGCCTGCTCTTTCAATCTATTTCGCAGTTCATCAAGTTTGTGCTCATCTGACATCAAAAACCTCTGAATTAGCCACCTATAATGGTTAAGGATACTCCATAATTTATATTTTTACAAACAAATTATCGTAAAATACATTCAAATCCTTGAGAAATTACCTGATTGCACAAAGATTTCAGATTCTGAGCCTCAGGCTTAACCATAATTCGATGATATAACACACCATCAACCACGGCATCCTCAATAAACATATCATAACCGCTCAAAGCAGCCACATTGTTTTTTATTCTCAATTGCTCCTCAACGGCATTATTCATATCTGTATAAGCCCCAAGCTGCAACATGGTTTTATTTTTAGCAGCGGTTACGGCTTTAACTTTTTTGTTAGCTTTTTTCTTAGCCGGGCTAACTTTTTTATGTGATTTATCACCACCATCAATTAATTCTTCAAGCCACCCATCCTTATGAGCCCAAGCGTTTCCACCGTCATCCCATCTAGGTTGTTCTTTAACTGCCGAAAGCATGACAATCACATCTTTATTAAATGCCTTTCGTAACAAAGCCTCAATATCAGCTATTTTTCCCTTCAACATATTCTTATCAAACGGCGACAATCCGGCCAAATAATACAGATTACGCAAAGCGGCGGCTCTTTCGGCCAATATTTGAGCCTCTTTCTGTTCCAAAGCAATTATTGCTATCTCTTGATTCAGCAAATCAATTTTTTCATAATCCGGCAACTTGTCTTTTTTCTTCATTTCGCGCAACAAATTTTTAGCGTCAGAAAGTTTATAGCGATTTGCCTCATAGTCAAACGAAGCTTTTTCGACCAACCGATAAGCCAATTCCACTTGCGTCATAACCAAAGCAGCCAGTTCATCAAAAGCTTTTTGTTTTACTCTCTCGTCTTTTTTGTCATTCTGATATTCGTCTACGGCATTAAGCAAATTCAGGGTAACTCTTTTGGCTTTATTAAATAACTCGGTTTCATATCTCGCGTCATCAACTTGCAAACCGTTAATATCGAGTCTGGCAACCGGAGGGTAATCCACATAAGCCTGTCTTCTTGCTTTTGCAGTATTAAAAGAACCTAACTGTTCTTTAGCCAAAGCAAATTCGCGACGATTTGCAGCTGCCGCATCGGCAAAGATATCGGGAGTATAATTTCTGTCAAAATCCTCCAACTCGTAAAATCTCTTACCTGTCAAAGACAAATCCTTATCGGTAACCTTAAGTAATTGCGAATATTCTGTAGAAGTAAACTGCAATTGTTTTTTAATCTCACCCAAATTGTTCAAAGCCACTTCCAAATTTTTGCGGTAATTAAGTTGTGGCACGGTCAACTCATCATTTTTTGCCTGCTCGTTAAGCTTAGTTAAGATTTTTCCTTGCTGGTTTAGGATTCTATCAATTTTTTTAATTTGCTTGAGAGCAAAGATTTCTTCCCTTTGTAACTTTATGGCTGCCAAACTTAGGTTTTGAGCAGACTTAGCATACAAATTATTTTCGATATATCCTTGATTATCCGTCAACACGCTCATAGCATAAATATCGGCAAAATCCATTGCTCTTGCGGCGTTATAGAGCTTATCTTCCGGCTGACCTGCATTAAACAATGCCTCAACAGTTTTAATTGGGTTCTCTTCTTCGCCGTAGATTTTCTTAAACATATTCTGAGCCGAAACATCTGCGTTATACTTTGCAGCTCTGGCCATAGCGTAATACACATCAATTTTATCCGGAGTCTTTTCATAAGTACCGGTAAACACCAAATCGGTAGTTTGCAAATCATTACCCAATGATTTTCTATCTGCGGCACACGCAGCCAACAACATTGTTGCCGATAACATTAATCCGCGAGCGAAGTTCCTAATCATAAAGCCCCCTGATTTTGTAACAAAATGTAACAAGAATTTAAAAGCTTTTTACCAAAATAATTGGTATATGTAAACCAAAATTAAAATTCTACAAACAATTTAGAGGTAAAATAAATATGACTAACCCGATTAGAGTTGCCGTAATAGGCGCCGGCATGATGGGCAAAAATCATCTTAAAACATACAAAACATTGTCTGACTTTGAATTAGTCGGCGTATATGACATTATTCCGGAAGCAGCTGCAGCGGCTGCCGAAACTTTTGGCATCAAAGCATACAAATCTCTCGAAGAAGTTGCCGTCGATGTTGACGCCGTAAGCATTGTTACCACTTCTGTCACCCATGCCGAAGTAGGCTTATTTTTCTTAAACAAAGGCATCCACTGCCTAATGGAAAAACCGCTTGCCACTACCGAAGCTGAATGCCAAGAATTAATTTCGGCTGCGCACCGCAACAATGTAACTCTTCTTGTCGGTCACATTGAACAGTTTAATCCGGCCATTGAGCAATTACACAAAATTTTGGCCGATAATTCTCAAATCTGCTCGCTCGAAGCCCGCAGAATGTCTGCTGCTTCAGGCCGCATTACCGATGTTGACGTCGCCATGGACTTGATGATTCACGATGCCGAAATAATTTTATCTTTGGTAAAATCACCGGTAGTAGATGTTCAAGCCTCTGCTGTTCGCACCAACAAATCACCGGCAGGCAAAGATTACATCACAGCCATGATTGAATTCGCCAACGGAGCAACCGCTGTTTTAACAGCTTCTCGCATAACTCAATCAAGAATTCGCACCTTAAATATTACTACCAACGACAACTACATTGATCTAGATTTTATCAATCAAAGTATTGCCGTTCATTCGCAAGGCCGCATGCATGGTGTTAACGCCAACGACTTACCGGAAAATCTTCGCTACGGCTTAAAAGGAAGCGTTGAAAACTTGTTTATAATGCAAGCTCAACCTTTGGTATCGGAACTCAATCACTTTGCCAACTGCATCAGAGGTAAAGAGATGCCGAGAATTTCCGGCGAACAAGCTCTTGATGCCTTAAAAGTAATATGGGCGGTGCAAGATGCCGTAAATTTTAGTTCTAATCTGCAAATGGCTGCAGAATAAACACTTGCCAAAAATAAAACAAAGGGGCATAAAAGAAATGCCCCTTTTATTTTTTGAGGATAACTATGCGCTATAAACTAACACTTGAATATGACGGCACCCACACTCTTGGTTGGCAACGCCAACTGGATGGCCCGTCGATTCAAGAATATCTTGAAAGAGTACTAGAAATTTTAAGCGGACGACATTCCGAAGTCGCTGCCGCCGGTCGCACCGACGCCGGTGTGCATGCTTTAGCTCAAGTTGCACACATTGATTTTGAAACATCAATGGAAGAATGGAAAATCAGAGAAGCTTTCAACGCCAACTTAAGACAACTCGAAGCTCCTGTCGTTGTGCTTAATGTCGAACAAGTGCCTGACGATTTTCATGCCAGATTTTCGGCCACCGGACGAGGCTATATATACCGCTTGCTCAACCGTAGGGCTCCGTCAGTTCTTCTCAACAACCGAGTTTGGTGGGTTCCGGTTCCGCTTGATGTCAAAAAAATGCAACAAGGCGCAAAGTACTTTCTTGGCAAACACGATTTTACTTCTTTTAGAGCTGCCGCTTGCCAAGCCAAATCCCCGATAAAAACGCTGGATAAATTTGATATTGAACAAAACGGAGATGAAATAATATTCACGGTTGAAGCCAAATCTTTCTTACACCACCAAGTCAGAAACATGGTCGGCACACTAAAAATGGTCGGAGAAGGGAAAATTCCTCCTCAAGAAATAAAAAACATCCTAGAAGCCAAAGACCGCTCCAAAGCAGGCGTTACGGCACCTGCCTGCGGCTTATACTTAAGCAAAGTTACATACTAAAGGCAGGAATTCTCAAAAGTTTATTTGAAAACTCCTGCCCTGCTTTTATGATATGTCGAGCTATACACCCGACAACCTTAATATATAGCCTCAATTTTAAAATACAACATTTAATTTATATTTTTACAAAACTTCGCCGAGATTATTCATCGCCGATACGCAAAGCCTCAATAAACGCTGATTGCGGAACCTCAACTTTTCCGAATTGACGCATTCTTAGTTTACCCTTCTTTTGCTTATCCAACAACTTGCGTTTTCTGGTAACATCACCACCGTAACACTTTGCGGTCACATCTTTACGCAAGGCCGAAATAGTCTCTCTGGCCACCACTCTTCCGCCTATGCACGCTTGTATCGGAATTTTAAACAAATGTCTGGGTATCAAATCTTTAAGTCTCTCACAAATTTGACGACCTCTCGATTCGGCCTCCGATTTATGGCATAGAAACGCCAAGGCATCAACCGGTTCTTCATTAATTAAAATTTGAACCTTTACCAAATCAGATTGCTGATATCCGATAAGCTCATAGTCAAAACTTGCATACCCCGAGGTAATCGACTTAAGCCTGTCATAAAAATCAAATACGATTTCGTTTAACGGAATTTTATATACCACCATAGCTCTCGAGCCGACATAGGTAAGCTCTTGTTGCTCACCTCTGCGTTCCGTACAAAGCTTTAACACCGACCCCAAATAAGTATCCGGCACCAAGATAGTTGCTTTTACCATAGGTTCTTCAATAGAAGCAATCTTAGTTGGTTCGGGCATATCTGCCGGATTATGCAAAGTAATATTTTCCCCGTTGGTCAAATGAATTTTATATGCCACCGACGGAGCCGTGGTAATCAAGTCCAAATCAAATTCTCTGCCCAACCTTTCTTGGATAATTTCCATATGCAGAAGGCCTAAAAATCCGCATCTGAAACCCAGTCCCAAAGCAGCAGAATTTTCATTTTGATAATCAACACTGGCATCATTAAGCTTAAGCTTAGCCAAGGCATCTTTTAACGCCTCATACTGACTTGAATCCACCGGAAAGATAGAACAGAACACCACCGGAATAGATGGCTTAAATCCTGCCAAAGCCTCTCCGCAAGGTTGCCTATTATCGGTAATTGTATCACCGACGCTGCAATCTCCCACACTTTTGATACTGGCAGTAATAAAGCCGACTTCCCCAGGGTAAAGAGCTTCAACATCAGTCATTTTTGGTGAAAATACACCTACCCTATCAACTTGATATACCGCATTGTTTGACATCATTCTGATTTGAGTTTTCTTACGCAATATCCCGTCATGAACTCTAACCAAAATAATCACACCTAAATAGCTGTCATACCAGCTGTCAATCAGCAAAGCTTTAAGCGGGGCTGTTTCATCACCTTTTGGTGCCGGCAATTTATGCACGATTGCTTCCAGCAATTCATCAACACCTAGCCCTGTTTTACCGGATGTTTCTACCGCTTCCGAGGTGTCCAAACCAATAACATCTTCAATCTGTTGTTTTACTCTGTCGACATCAGCCGATGGCAAATCCACTTTGTTTAATACCGGAATAATCTCGTGGTTGTTATCAATTGCCAAATAAACATTAGCAAGTGTTTGGGCTTCCACACCCTGCGTTGCATCCACCACTAAAATCGAACCTTCGCAAGATGCCAAAGAACGCGAAACTTCATAAGAAAAGTCCACATGCCCCGGAGTATCAATAAGATTGAGCTGATAAGTTTTTCCGTCCTTAGCCGTATAATTAAGTCTAACGGTCTGAGCTTTAATCGTAATACCTCTTTCCCGCTCAATATCCATATTATCTAACACCTGCTCGGTCATTTCTCTTTTTTCCAAGCCGCCGCATTTTTCGATAAGTCTGTCAGCCAGTGTCGATTTTCCGTGATCAATATGGGCGATAATTGCAAAATTTCTGATTAAACTTATATCGTGATTACTCATTTTATAATCTTTCTCAAAGCATAAAATTTATCTTACTCAACAACATACCGAAAAAATTAAAATACGCAAGCATTGTTTTAAGCCTTTATGATTGACTAAGATAAATAAAGCATGCATAATAAAGAATATATATTATTGGGGAGAAAATTAATGAAAAAAATGATCGACATTGAATTTGGTTCCGGCCGCTACGACCAACTTGTTGAGCTTCGTTACAAAGTTTTGTTGGAACCGTTGGGTCTAAAATTCTTAGATTCCCACCGCGACAAAGAGGTAAATTATCTCCATATCGGTTGTGTTGAAAACCTTGATGACAAACTCATCGGCGGTTTGATGTTGATTCCCCTCGACGATAAAAACATCCGTATGATGCAAGTAGCTGTAGACAGCAAATATCAAGGCGAAGGCGTCGGCCACGCTCTGGTTGCCTATGCCGAAAAAAGAGCCAAAGAAGCCGGTTATAAAAATATTATCATGCACGCCATGATTAATGTAATCGGTTTTTACGAAAAAATGGGTTACCGCCAAGAGGGCGATATTTTTGAAGAACGCGGTATCACCTTTGCCAAGATGATAAAAAAACTTTAATCAAAAAACCCGCCGACAATGACGGGTTTTATTTTATTCTTGATGCTCTTTGCGATATTTTTCCAGTTTTTTCAAAAGCATTTGTCGTTTTAAACGACTGATACGATCAATATACAAAATACCGTCAAGATGATCTAATTCATGCTGAGCCGCGACCGCCAAAAAATCTTCGGCCAACATTTCTTTTTGATTACCGTCATAATCCAAATATCTGATTTTTATGCTGGCAGGTCTTTCCACTTCGGCCCTTTGTCCCGGAACCGACAAACAACCTTCCTCAGAAATTTCGGTTTCTTCCGATTCCCAAATAATTTCCGGATTAACCAAATACAACGGATTTGGCTCCTCTCCTTCATGAGCAATATCAATCACCACGATTCGTTTTGACACACCGATTTGCGGAGCAGCCAAACCGCAACCGTTAGATGCATACATTGTTTCCAGCATATCATCCAACAATTTACGCAACTCATCATCCACTTTTTCAACCGGCTCGGCCTTTTTCTTCAAAATCGGATGCGGATATTCATAAAGTTTGAGTTTTGCCATAACCAAAAGTCCGTTTTATCTGATAGCTTTTGCGATTGTATCAAGCAAAGCATTAACCATTTTGGGTTCATTTTTGTTAAAGAAAGCATATGCCAAGTCAACATATTCTTTCACAATAACTGCAGCGTCAACATCTGTTGTATTAGCAAGTTCGTATGCAGCACACAACAACAAAGCTCGCAAAGTTCCGTCAAAGCGGTCAAACTGCCAACCGTCTTTTAAGTAATGAGCCAAAGACTTTTCCAACTGTTCTTTGTTCTTATGCACACCGCGAGTAAGCTCGGCAAAATAATCGGTATCCATAGCCTCAACTTCGACCATGTTTTCCAATACCTCATAGCCGTCGCTTTCTTCTTCAATCACATATCGACCAACTTCACCGTTAACAAAGTCCTTTATAACTTCGTCAACCGAAAGCTGACCAAACTCAATCATATAAGCGGCCTGAACCGCAGCCAAACGAGCTGCAGATTTTTTCTTAATTTTTTCCGAAATAAACTTAGCCATTTACTCTTCTCCTT
This sequence comes from uncultured Pseudomonadota bacterium, assembly GCA_949297185.1. GTDB lineage: Bacteria > Pseudomonadota > Alphaproteobacteria > RF32 > CAG-239 > CAZU01. The sequence goes on along the minus strand of CASFRM010000002.1, from coordinate 25,421 downwards.
TAGGATTGGCCATTTTTTCCAAAGTTTCTAAAAATTCTTCAAAATCTTTCGGTTCTCTAAAATCCCGATAAACCGAAGCAAATCTAATGTATGCGACATGATCAAGATTTGCCAAAGCCTCCATTGCCATTTCGCCGATTTGTACCGAAGTAACTTCATTTTCACCGGTACTTTCCAGTCTTCTCTGAATAGAATTGACAATTTTTTCAACTCTTTCCGAAGCCACCGGTCTTTTTCTCACGGCAATATAAATTGAGCGAGCCAACTTATCTCTGTCAAACATCACTCTTTCGCCGTTTTTCTTAACCACGGTCAAATCGCGCAACTGCACTCTTTCATAGGTCGTAAAACGTTGCCCGCATTCCGGACACTCACGACGCCGTCTAACCGAAGTATCATCATCGGCATTACGAGAATCTTTAACCTGAGTATCATTACAACCGCAAAACGGACACTTCATATTTTTACTTTCCTTTTTCCATCAGCTCTTCGGCCACTTGATAAAGCTTTGAAGAATACCTTGCCCCTTTTATAAGGACAATATCATTATTTTGCAAGCACTTATTTAACAAAAAATCAGCCAAACCATCTTTATTTTCAAAATAATGCTTTTCTTTTGTTTCAGGTATTTGAGCCAACATATCTTTCATCTCGGGGCATACACCGATAATAACATCAATATCGGTTTGCGCGGCCAATTTTCCCACCTCTACATGACACTGTTTAGACATTTCGCCAAGCTCGGCCATCTTGCCCAACACGGCAATTTTGCGGCCGCTGTGTTTCATATCATTCAAACCTCTAAGGGCAATCTTCATAGCCTCCGGTTGCCCCGAATAACTATCATCAATAAGGGTATATTTTTCACCCGATGGAAGTTTTAATTCGTGCTTTGCCCCTCTACCGGCCAAAGCCTTAAAACCGCTCAAATGCCGAGCAGTTTTAGTCACATCAAGATTAAGAGCTTTGATTAAAGTCAAAACACACCAAGCATTATAAAGATTATGCTCGGCATCATTCTCCAAATTAAGCTCAACTTCCGGATGTTTTGCCTTACCGAAAGTAACAATTTCTGCCCCGTTTTCTTTAGCTCTTTTTTGTAAGATATCGGCAAAATTGGTATCTTCGTTAATTATGGCAATACCGCCTTTTTTTAAGCCCTTAAAAATTTCGGCCTTTGCCTCGGCAATCCCTTCAAAACTATCAAAAAACTCTATATGCATCGGATAAACATTAGTAATAATTGCAATATCGGGCTTAGCATATCCGGTCAGCTCCTCAATCTCACCTTTTGCACTCATGCCCATTTCAATAACGGCAAAGTCAGCGTCCATATCCAAATTACACAAAGTATACGGCACCCCGACATTGTTATTAAAATTGCCTTCCGTCGCATACACTCGTCCAAATTGTTGCAAAGCAAATTTTATTTCTTCTTTGGTTGTGGTTTTTCCGGCACTTCCGGTCAAACCGATAACTTTCCCCTTAAACAACGAACGGTTATAAGCTCCGATTTTGCCATAAGCCTGTAAAGTATTTTCTACCACGATTTGTTTATCTTTTGCCACATCAGGCAACAAATGGTCTACTATTGCCGCCACCGCACCTTTGTCAATAACCTCTTTAACAAACTCATGTCCGTCAAATTTTTCACCTTTAAGAGCAATAAACAAATCGCCCTGTCCTGCTTTTCGGCTATCGGTAACTACATTGGTAAACTCTGCCTCTATTACCTCATTTTGTGCATTAACAATTTGCAATAACTCTGAAATTTTTAGTTTTTTCATCTCTAAAACACCTCAAAAATACTCGATTCCTTAAAATATACAGCACAAAATATAAAAAATTTATTTATTTTTGACAAAAAAGCTTGCTTTTTTACAAAAAGTAATATATTAAGGTCGTTGCAATTTATTTTTTTGCCATATTACAATATATGAAAGGTTTGCCCCTATATAAAATACAAATGATTAAAGGGATTTGTTGTATTTTTTGTAAGTAGGCTGCAAATCAAGAATCCTTCCCAAGTTGTGATAATTTCGGAACGATTCGATGAGCATTAAACAAAATGCCATTTTTTTCTAAGTTTAATTGATTCAAAGAACGCCGCGGTCTGTGAAGATAGCGGCCTTCGCTTTTTAAATAGACAAAAAACTTGCTTTTCAAAATAATTGTATTAAACTCACCCGCAAACACAATATTATTCACTTAAAATTTTATAATTATGAAAAAGTTTTTTTATTTTATTGCCTCTTTGGCAATAGTTACAAGTTTATCATCCTGTGGACCGGAATTAATCCCCATCAAGGGTAGTGAAATGTATCTCATCCCGTCAGATCAACCGGAGTACGGCAAATACAATCTGTACAACCCCTACACGGAAAAACGCATATATCCGGCTCTAGATACTGCATATGTAGTTTGGGACTATATTCTAGGGTACTCAAATTATGATAAGGAGTATCAGGTATATTCCAACACTGACGGACACTTTGCCAGAACATCAATACAAATATATTTTGTAGAATTCACAGAAGGCGGCAAAGAACACCACTTCCTAGTCCGCAAATATAGAGAGGACGGAAAGATAAACTATGAGCGCTGCACCCAGAAATTCGGGTGGCCGTGCATATGGCTCGAAAAGCACTTTAAGCTTTTTGAGGCGCTTCCCAAAAAGGGAACTTCCGAACCTGAAAACCACATAATCAGGCTCGGAGAAAAAGAAAAGGAAAAAGTCCGCCACCTTTACATTGACATACTCGAGGCGGGCAAGATCTAACTAAAAGGCACTGTCTTTTAACAGACAGTGCCTTTTGGCATTTTAATAGATCGGAAATCTTTTACACAAGTCTATAGCTTGAGCTGCTGTTTTTTGAATTTGTTCTTTCTCTCGTTGTGTTCCTATAGCTTCAATCACATCAACGATCATATTTCCGATTTCCGCAAATTCTTTTTCTTTAAATCCACGAGTAGTACCAGCAGGTGTTCCAAGTCTGATACCAGAAGTAATTTTAGGCGGCATCGGGTCAAAAGGAATGGCATTTTTATTACAAGTGATATGAGCTTTATCCAAGGCATCTGCCACTACATCACCGGTTACATTCTTAGCCCGCAAATCCACCAACAACAAGTGCGTATCGGTTCCGCCCGATACCAAATTCAAACCTCTATTAATGAGGGTTTCACCCAAAACTTTGGCATTTGCTACCACTTGCTTAGCATAAGTCTTAAACTCATCAGATAAGTCCTCCCCAAAGCAAACCGCCTTGGCGGCAATCACATGTTCCAAAGGCCCACCTTGCGTCCCTGGGAATATTGCCGAATTAATTTTTTTAGCCAAATCCTCATTATTGGTAAGTATCATACCGCCACGAGGACCACGCAAAGTTTTGTGTGTTGTAGTAGTAACCACATCGGCCCACTTAAGCGGATTCGGATGTACTCCGGCAGCCACAAGCCCTGCAAAATGAGCCATATCGACCATCAAATAAGCCCCGACTTTATCTGCAATTTCTCTAAACTTGGCAAAGTTGATTTGTCTCGGATAGGCCGAACCTCCGGCAATAATTAATTTGGGTTTATTTTCTAGGGCGATTCTCTCAACTTCATCATAATCAATTAAACCGCTATCTTTTTTAACTCCATAGGCAACGGCATTAAGCCATTTTCCGGATATTGATACTTTTGCTCCGTGAGTTAAATGTCCACCGGCATCAAGGCTCATTCCCAATATAGTATCAAATGGATTAAGCAAAGCCAGATAAACTGCGGTATTTGCTTGACTTCCTGAATGAGGTTGCACATTAGCAAATTTGGCGTCAAACAGTTTTTTAGCTCTTTCGATAGCTAAAGTTTCTATTCCATCAACAAACTCGCAACCATGATAATATCTTTTTCCGGGATAACCTTCGGCATATTTATTGGTAAGCACCGAACCCTGTGCCTCCATTACTGCTTTTGACACAATATTTTCCGAAGCTATCAGCTCGATTTGGTTTTGCTGTCTATTAAATTCTTTTTCAATAAGTTCAAAAACTTCTTTATCTTCCACATTAAGGTTTTCACAAAAATCCATTTTTAAGCATCTCCTATTTATCAAGCTCTGCGATTCTACGGCAATGTCTTTCGCCGTTAGAGAAATCGGTATTAAAGAAAATATCCAAATAATGCAAGACCGAATTTTGATCTTGAATTCTAGCGCCAAACACTGCGACATTAGCATCATTATGTTCTCTGGCCAAAGCAGCGACTTTTTCATCATACAGCAAGGCTGCTCGGATTCCTTTATGTCGGTTTGCAGCTATAGATATTCCGATTCCGGTACCGCAGATTAGGATTCCTTTATCGGCTTTTCCGCTGTTTATTTCATCGGCCATTTTATCGGCGATAAGAGGATAATCGCAAGATTCTTCAGAAAAAGTACCCAAATCAGATAGAATTATACCTTTTTTTGCATAATTTTGTTTTATAAATTCTTTCAAAGCAAAACCGCCGTGATCGGCACCTATAGCTATTTTCATACGATTTCCCCGCAAAAAAAATTAACAACTTTGAGCATCATACAACATAATTGTGATAAAAAAAGATTTTTTTAAAAAAATATATTGACTGTGATAAAAATTTCTGTATATATAGGAAGCACCGATTGAGAGAACGGTATTTGATTGGCCGGTTGGCAGAGTGGCTCATGCAGAGGACTGCAAATCCTTGTACATCGGTTCAATTCCGGTACCGGCCTCCAAAAGATTTTTACCGTATTATTCCGGCTTAGCTCAGCGGTAGAGCAATCGGCTGTTAACCGATCGGTCGCCTGTTCGAATCAGGCAGCCGGAGCCAAAAAAGATCCCACCTTCACGGTGGGATTTTTTTTGGCTTTGCTATCTGATTTGAGCGGCGACCGAAGGGAGCCTGTTTGGAGTGGATAGTTGGTGAGCACAAATTTATGCAGTGCGAACCTTACGACACGAGGAGGACCCGCTTGCGGGAGTACCCAATCTGGCAGCCGTCCTTATTTTTTCCACCTTCACGGTGGGATTTTTTTGGCTTTGCTATATATTTCATTTCACAAAAAAGCTTATTGATTTTTGTCTATTTTTGTGCTATTTTATTACCATCACAAACTCTATAGGACAAAACTCATGAACACTGACACCCCAAATACTCAAGAAAACAACTCCATTCCCTCAGGTGATGTTAAAGGTCGTCCTAGTGCAGAAGCTGAAGAACTTCGAGCAACATACATTAATTGCAAACAAAAACTGGCCAATCCAAAACTTGACCCCAGTGAACGTGCCACACTTGATTTTTATTGCCAACAGCTCCTCACCCTTGCACCATGCGCCGACGATGACAAAGGCAGTAAATTTCACAAAGGGTTCGGAGGTTCTGGCGACCAAGAAATAATCAAACCCTATGTTCTGCGAGATGCTCAAACAAATAAAGCAATTTTAAACGATGATGGCACTCCCAAAACAATTATGTGCCGTTTTCGAGACCTATACCGATATATGCACACAATTCGCAGCCAAAAGGCCGAAAGCCTAAATCACACTGACGGTGTACGCGCGATATCTCCTCTTGACCAAATGCACTATGAGATAAAATCACCTTACTTTTCAAATAATACTAAAACCAAAGAGCGGCTTTAACAGCCGCTCTTTTTACTATCCTAACAATTTTCCGCCATGAGCAACATCTGGCTTCACCAAATCAATCAATCTCAAGCAAACAAGATCCCTTTCGGCACCAAAATTTTTCTCGGCAAAATCCGTCATTTTAGCAGCAATTTCTGCTTTGTTGCCAAACCCGATTGCGGCTATTTCAATCCAAGCACCGATTTTATCTTTAACTCCGTCAAAAGCCATATTTTCATTATACTCTACACTTACTGCTATAACCTTCAACGGTTTTCCAAGTAACTCAGCAGCCAATACCGCTGCTCTCTCGGGTATTCTATCGTCCCTATTTCTAGCATTTGTCTTTATTGTAATAAAAGGCATAATCTTTCCTCATATAAAAAGGCGGTGCCTAAATACACCGCCGTATAGTTAATTATTCATCATCTTCTGATGTTACTTCCGGTTCCTCCACAACAGTTTCAGTCTCATCAAATTCCGGAATATTTTCACCCAAGACTTCTGTTCCTTCTTCTGCCTCCAACTCTTCTTCATCATCGGCATCAGCTTCCAGCTTGGTAACCGATACTACTCTTTCATTATCGGCAGTTCTAAACAAAATCACACCTTGAGTTTTACGACCGGCAATTCTGATATCTTCAACCGGCATTCTGATAAGTTTTCCGGCATCGGTAACCATCATAATTTGATTATCGTCTTCTATTGGGAATGAGCTTACTACTTCCTTGTTACGAGCCGACATTTCCATATTGGCGATACCTTGTCCGCCACGACCGGTTACTCTGTATTCATAAGAAGATGAGCGTTTACCATAACCGGTTGTAGTAACCGAAAGAATGAATTGTTCTTTTTCTTTCATAGCCAGATACTTGTCTTCAGACAAAATGCTCTCACCGGCTACTTCGGCAAAATTAAACTCAATATCATTTCCTTTTTCGGCAACCATTCTCTTCCAGTTCGAAGCTATTCTGGAGTACTCATCACGCTCCTCCGAAGTTGCATCGGAGTGATTCAAGATTGACATCGAAACAACTTCATCGCCGTCAGCTAATTTAATACCTCTTACACCGGTCGAATTTCTGCCGACAAATACTCTCACTTCGGTTACGGGGAAACGAATACACTTACCGCTCTTTGCTGCCAGCAAAACATCTTCAACTTCACTGCAAATTCTAACATTGATGAGTTTGTCGCCTTCATCAAGTTTCATTGCGATTTTACCGTTTGATTGAACATTAACAAAATCCATCAGCGAGTTACGACGAACATTACCAGAAGATGTCGCAAACATAATCGACAAATCTTTGCATTCGGCTTCGTTTTCCGGCAATTTCATAATTGTTGTGATAGTCTCTCCGTTATCCAAAGGCAGCAAATTAATAAACGGTTTTCCTTTTGATGTCGGAGAACCCAACGGCAGTTTATAAACTTTCATTTTATAAACCAAACCTTTTGATGAGAAGAACAACACCGGAGTATGTGTCGAAGCCACAAACAAGCGGGTTACAAAATCCTCATCTTTGGTAGCCATACCTGACTTGCCTTTACCGCCGCGTTTTTGAGCCTTATATGCATTAAGCGGCACGCGCTTGATATATCCGGCTTCGGTAACGGTAACCACCATTTCTTCGCGTTGGATTAAAGATTCGATATCGGTATCGTATTCAATGTCTTCAATCTTTGAGCGACGCGGATTTGCATATTCGTCTTTGATAGCGACCAGCTCATCACGCATAATTCCGTAAAGTTTTTCGCGAGAACTCAAAATTGACAAACATTCTTTGATTTCTTCACCCAAACCGACTAATTCTTCATGAATTTTATCGCGTTCCAAACCGGTTAATCTTTGCAATTTCAAATCCAAAATTGCCTTAGCCTGATTTTCAGACAAACGATAAGTTCCGTTTTCAACTTTTCTATCAGGCTCATCAATCAGTTTAACCAAAGCCTCAACATCACCGGCCGGCCAAGCTTTAGCAAGCAATGCATCTTTAGCTTCTTGCGGAGACGGCGATGTTCTGATTAACTCAATCACCGGATCAATATTTTCAACCGCAATAGCCAAACCGACCAAAGTATGAGCTCTATCACGAGCTTTGTTCAACTCAAATATGGTACGACGACGAATAACCTCTTCTCTGAATTCCACAAAAGCTTTGATAATATCTTTCAAGGTTAACATCATCGGGCGACCATTATAAATCGCCAACATATTCATACCGAAGCTGGTCTGCAACGGAGTATATTTGTAAAGTTGATTCAATACCACATCAGCCTGAAAATCGCGTTTAATCTCAATCACTACTCTCACGCCGTGACGATCTGATTCATCTCTTATTTCCGAAATCCCTTCAATTTTCTTTTCTTTCAAAAGCTCGGCGATTCTTTGAATCATGGCGGCTTTATTTACCTGATACGGAATCTCGTGAACAATAATTGCTTCTTTGTCTTTGTGCAATTCTTCGATTGTACACTTAGCCCGCATAACAATAGATCCGCGGCCGGTCAGATATGCCGATTTTGCACCGGAATAACCAAGAATTAGACCACCGGTCGGGAAATCAGGTCCCGGAACGATCTTAATTAAGTCCTCGATTGAAATATCCGGATTATCGATATAAGCACAGCAAGCATCACAAACTTCGCCCAAGTTGTGCGGCGGGATATTGGTTGCCATACCAACCGCAATACCGTTAGTACCGTTAACCAAGAGGTTAGGATATCTTGCCGGCAATACTGTAGGCTCTTGCAAACTTTCATCATAGTTAGGCATAAAGTCGACGGTATCCTTATCGATATCATCAATCAAAGCATGAGCAACTTTTGCCAATCTGGCCTCGGTATAACGCATGGCAGCAGCACTGTCACCATCCATAGAACCGAAGTTACCCTGTCCGTCAATTAAAGGAACACGCATTGAGAAAGGCTGAGCCAATCTAACCATTGCATCATAAACCGAGCTATCGCCGTGCGGGTGATATTTACCCAAAACATCACCGACGATACGCGCCGATTTTCTGAACGGACGATTGTAATCATACCCATTTTCATAGGCCGAATAAATAATACGGCGGTGTACCGGCTTCAAACCATCTCTTACATCAGGCAAAGCACGTGACACAATAACGCTCATGGCATAATCAAGGTAAGAGCGACGCATTTCCTCGGAAATTTCGACCGGCGAAATATCTTGTCTGCTTTCCACCAAATTAGTTTCTTCTTCCACTGTTACATTCCTTTAATATCAACAATTACAAACTGTTTGGATGATAGCAATTTTTTAATTTGGCAACCACTTTTTTTTGTTGGTTATACCCATAAAAAAAGAGCTTTTGCACCTATAAAAAAGTACAAAAGCTCCAAATAAACCTCCTAAAGTTTTGCAATAATTGCCGCCCTTGTGTTTTCTGTTGGCATACCGGAAAATTTACACGGATTGCCGATTGTCCAAACCACCTGATCGGCACCGATTTTAGCATCCAACCAATACCTCCTATTGTTAATAGAGGTATTAAAAATCCTAAACAATTCGGAGACAAACTCCATCTTTCCATCATTTAAGATTTCCACATCCTCAGGTGTCAAAAGTTGCATATTATCCACCTTAACAATAGACTCAGCCTTAGGAAAATCGATAGCTTCAGCAATCACCCCCGCAATTACGAGTTTATCGGTGATGGCAATTCCGCGAAACCACCCTCCGCCCGAAAGCAAAGGATTTTCCTCCACGATTAGACATGGAAACTCTATTCCGCCTTTCCTTACCTGCTCTTTAATCTCACTGTTGGTCGCACGAGGTCGAACCTCCAGACAGCCACCAAAAATATCGTCGGAGCAGAAGTACGCGAACTCTCTGTCAAACGAGAATATTCTCGCCTCCAGTAATTTAATTATTTCCGCGTCTATGTCTGATCTTTTTACATTTTTTTCATAAGCCAAAACCACAGCCTTACGCGGAGCCATTGCTGCAAACCCTGCCCACTCCTTAAGCGAAGCATTTACTTTTGGAATTTTAATTTTCTGAATCATAATTGTGAATATATTTATTAAGTTAATAATTAAGTTATATGCTTTCCATATGCCTCTTTTTTAGACATAAATCAACAAAAAAAATACAGCTCCGTCAACATCCTGCTTAAGCACAATAAAATTAAATTATTTAAATCGCCACTTTCCATTTCACACCCGCCACACCGACATCGCACTTTCTATCTGACAAACAAATTTCCGTATTTTACCGAAACTCAAGCAAATGCGCATTCTCAAACTCTACATCATTTCACTAACTCACAGCCCAAAGAGTTTTGCTCAGTTTTAATCAACTACCCGACACCGCTCAAAATCCCCAATTTGCCCACAAATACGCAAACAAAAACCCCGCCATTTTTTGGCGGGGTTCAAATCTTTAATTAGAATGTTTCATCGCAACGACGAATCAACTCTTCAATATTCTCTGGCGGCCAACCCGGAGTATCCATACCGAGATGGATTCCCATCTTAGCCAACACTTCTTTAATCTCGTTCAAAGATTTACGACCAAAGTTAGGAGTACGCAACATTTCAGCCTCAGTTTTTTGAACCAAATCACCGATATAAACGATATTATCATTCTTCAAGCAGTTAGCCGAACGAACCGACAATTCAAGTTCTTCAACTTTCTTCAAAAGATTGCGGTTAAACGGCAATTCTTCTTTTTCGGCCTCAGCCTCAGCTTCCGGCTCGTCAAAGTTGATAAACGGCTTCAACTGGTCTTGCAAGATTCTTGCAGCATAAGCTACAGCATCTTCCGGAGTAACCACACCATTGGTTTCAACAACCAATGTCAATTTATCATAGTCGGTAGCTTGACCAACACGAGTATTCTCAACTTTGTAAGAAACTTTTCTTACCGGAGAATAAATAGCGTCAACCGGAATAACACCAATCGGAGTATCGGCAGTTTTATTCATAGCAGCCGGCACATAACCTTTGCCTGTACCGACAGTCATTTCCATATTGATTTTAGCACCGGCATCAAGGTTGCAAATAACCAAATCAGGATTCATGATTTCAACATCATGACCGGTTTCAATCATAGAGGCAGTAACGGTGCAAGGACCTTCAGCCTTCAACGACATAGTTTTCTGACCTTCACCATGTACGGCAACAGCCAAGCATTTAATATTCAACACGATGTCGGTAACATCTTCTCTGACACCTGGAATAACAGAAAATTCATGCAACACGCCGTCAATTTTGATACTTGTAACAGCACCGCCTTGCAAAGACGACAACAAGACTCTGCGTAAAGCATTACCCAAAGTCAAACCAAAGCCTCTTTCCAAGGGTTCAACGACTATCTTGGTTTTATTAGCCCCTTCCAGAGCAGAAATATTCAAGTTAGTCGGTTTAATAAGTTCTTGCCAATTTTTTTGAATCACTGGAATGCCCTCTAAAAATTTTGCCTAGAAGCAAAGTTCAAACAAACAACAACAGAGATTGCGGACTGAGCCATCCGCAACCTCCACAAAAGAAACACTATACGCGGCGTCTTTTTCTCAATCTGCAACCATTGTGGGGGATCGGAGTTACATCACGAATTGTAGTAATAGTAAAACCGATAACCTGCAAAGCTCTGATAGCAGATTCTCTTCCGGAACCCGGACCTTTAACTTCGACTTCCAAAGTTTTCATACCATGTTCCTGAGCCTTTTTACCGGCTTCTTCAGCAGCAACTTGAGCGGCATAAGGAGTAGATTTTCTAGAACCTTTAAAGCCTTGAGCGCCTGCTGTAGACCAAGCCACGGTGTTACCTTGAGCATCGGTAATGGTAACTCTGGTATTATTGAAAGTAGAATTGATGTGGGCAACACCCGCGGAAATATTCTTCTTTTCTTTTCTTTTAATACGTTGTGATACTGCTTTTGCCATTTCAACTCACCTTATTTCTTCTTGTTAGCTACGGTTTTGCGTTTACCTTTACGGGTTCTTGCATTTTGTTTGGTGCTCTGACCTCTTACCGGCAAGCCCTTACGATGACGCAAACCTCTGTAACAACCGAGATCCATCAATCTTTTGATATTAACACCCACTTCGCGGCGAAGTTCACCTTCAACCACAACGTCGTTGTCAATAACTTCACGAATTTTAGCAACTTCTTCTTCACTCAACTCATGAACACGGCGATCTGCAGAAACACCGGATTTTTTGCAAATGTCCTGAGCAGTTTTTCTACCAATGCCATAGATATAGGTCAAAGCGATCTCAATTTTCTTGGCAGTTGGAATATTTACACCAGCTATACGAGCCAAATTAACTCTCCATTTAAAAGATTAAACACATTCAAAAAGTTGATCACCACTTTTCAAAATTAAGCCGGATTATATGACAAAATTTGTTAGTGTCAACCACAGATTTCACAAAAATTCCAAAAAAATACAATTTTTTCAAAATTTAAACAGTATTTATGAGCTTCACACGCCCAAAACGCTGTCGATTTTATTAGCCACCGCCTCGATTGAACCGGTTCCGTCAACACATTTGAGCAAACCTTCCTTTTCAAAATAAGGAATTGTAGGATAAGTCAAAGCTCTATAATTGACGAGTCGATTTTGTACGGTTGTACGATTATCATCGATTCGGCGATAAAATTCGGTTCCACCGCAAGTATCACAAACGCCATAAACTTTGGGTTTTTGATATTTATCATGATATCCCTGTCCGCATTTCATACAAGCATAACGACCAAGAATACGTTCCATGATAATTTCATCCGGTACTTGGATTTCAATTACGGCATCAAGAGTAATATTTTTCTCTTTCAACAGCTCATCCAAAGCCTCTGCCTGCGGTAAAGTTCTCGGAAACCCATCCAAAATAAAACCATTTTGACAATCATCTTGCTCGATTCTATTTTTTAGCATATCGATAATCATCTCATCTGGCACTAGGTTACCTTTATCAATCAATGCCTTAATTTTAAGCCCTAATTCAGAGCCTGTATGTCCCTCGGCGCGAAGCATCTCACCCGTTGAAAGATGAGGTATACCGAGTCTTTCCTTAAGCAATCTGGCCTGAGTACCCTTTCCGCACCCCGGCGCACCGGTTAATACGACATAGATTCCTTTTTTCAAATTCGGCATCTTATCTTCTCTTCTTTCCGGCCAACGAAGCCTTGCGGATTAATGATTCATACTGATAAGCAATCAAATGTGATTGAATCTGTCCGACAAAATCCATGGTAACTTGAACCACGATAAGCAATGTTGTACCGCCCAAAACGAAAGGAACTGAGAGTTTCGTAATCAACACCTCAGGCAAGATACACAAGCCGACCAAATATACTGCACCGAGCACGGTCAAACGAGTAATAACATAGTCAAGATACTCAGCCGTATTTTTACCCGGTCTGATACCGGCCACAAAACCACCGTGTTTTTTCAAGTTTTCGGCAGTTTCTTCCGGATTGAAAACGATTGCGGTATAGAAAAATGCAAAGAATGCAATCAAGAAAGCATACAAAGCTAAATACAAAGGTTGTCCGTGACCAAGCATTTGCGACAAGGTTTGCACCCAAGCCGGACCGTTCTCAGCAGACAAATTAGCAATGGTAATCGGCAACAACAACAAAGAGCTTGCAAAAATCGGCGGAATAACACCGGTCGGGTTAATTTTGAGAGGCAAGTGCGAACTTTCGGCAGCACCCATTCTTCCCATTGCTTGTCTCTTGGGGTATTGAATAATGATTTTGCGTTGAGCTCTTTCAACGAAAATAATCAAATAAACCAAAGCCACAGCCATTACCAAGAGCATCAAGATAACACCGGCCGACATAGAACCGACACGACCCAACTCAAAAGTCTGAGCCAAAGCAGCCGGGATATTGGCAATAATACCAACGGTAATGATAAGAGACGAACCGTTTCCGACACCTCTTGATGTGATTTGTTCACCCAACCATACGATAAACATTGTACCGCCAACTAAAGAAACTATAGTGGTGAACTTAAACAAAGCACCCGGCAACAAAACAGCCGACATTCCGCTTGCATTGCTCATGCTTTCCAAGCCAACCGCAATACCATAACCCTGAACAATGGTAATCAACACAGTCAAATAGCGGGTATATTGTGTAATCTTGCGATGACCGGCTTCGCCTTCTTTTTTCAAAGACTGCAACGACGGAATAATAGATTGTCCTAACTGCACGATAATCGAAGCCGAGATGTATGGCATAATGTTAAGAGCAAAAATTGTCATACGTTCCAAAGCACCACCGGCAAACATATTAAACATACCGAGCAGACCTCCGGAGTTACGGCTGAACAGTTCAGCTACCACTGTAGAATCAATTCCCGGCAGCGGCACAAAAGTACCAATTCTAAATACGATAAGAGCCAAGACGGTAAACCACAATCTTTTTTTCAACTCATCAGCTTTACTGAATGCTGACATATCCATATTTGCGGCCATTTTTTCTGCTAATGAAACCATTTTAACAATCCTTACTTTTTAAATACAAAAAACCACGGACTCAAACACAGAGTCCTTTTAAGCTAAGATATTAATACACTAAAAAATTTTTAATTCAACAAAATTATCCACTTACACCACGCAAATTACATTTTTGATATATTTATTCCGGATTATGGCAACCTCTCCAAAAATGTCTGCTTATGTAAAACTGAAACATTTGCACGCCTGAAAGTCTTTCATGACTGGAAGGCGGCAAAATACGCTATTTCAGTCAATATGTCGCACTATCTTTCGGTAGTTACCAACTTCCAGTCGCCTTTTTAAACGGCGGCTTTTTTTAATAAGATGGAGCTGCACATATGTTACTATACTTTTCCTTTGTTATCTTTGCCATTGCATGTCTATTGAATATTTGGCTAATATTTTATTTTATAAAAAGCAATGGCAAAAACCCGCCGTTTATTGCTTCTTTTGGTCGTCCCAAACAAGAAGTAATCAAGCAGGCAGGATTGTTTATAAACCAAAATCCTCAAGCCAAAGTTGCCGATTTAGGCTGTGGCTCCGGCAGTCTGCTCATTCCTCTGGCGCGTCAATTTCCCGATACGGAATTTGTAGGTTATGAATGGGATATCATTCCTTATATGCTTGCGGTATACAAAACCCGCAATCTGCCCAATGTAACAATTCTCTACCGCGATTTTTTTTAAGGAAGATTTAAGCAAGTACGACTTGGTGCTGTGTTATCTCGGAACCGGTATTGAAGAAAAAATCGGCAGTAAATTAAATAAAGAATTAACCAAAGGCAGTCTTGTTATATCCGAAGTATTCAAGCTTGCCGACATAAAATTAAAATCAGAGATCAGTATCACCTGGGGCATAATAAAAGCAAAAGTATATTTATACACTCCCGACAAATAATCACCTTTAGAATAAATAATTTACACCCCCAAAAAGCGGCTCATGAAAATGAACCGCTTTTTTATGCAAGGCGACAATCAAATACTATTTACCTTTACTGTGTTTTCTGCGAGCCGTTTCAACCAGCAATCTTGAATTAAATGTTGTTTTTGCCTCTTTCGGTTTAGCCAACATTTTATCAAACACGCCCTCGTTACGCATTTTTTGGTACAGACCTCTAAAGTTATCCGGAGTATTTTCCACACCTCCTTCTTCCAGAGCTGCACCAACCAATCTTTTACGATTAACAGTCGTGTTAGGAATGTACTGTTTCAAGGCTTTTGCTCTGTCCATTTTTTCGGCTCGTGACAGTTCTTCAAAAAACTTCTCATGCAATGCCTTATTTTCTTTCCATTCCTCCGGCTCGGTTTTTCCCTGCTTACTCATCTGCTCAAATACCGCACCGGCGAGCATTCTGCCGTACAAACTGTGACGTCCCACTTTTTCGGCCAACCTCTGCGGCATCTCGGGGCAGATTTTCCAAGCCTTGCAACAATCAAACAAAGTTCGCTCGCTGGGCAATCTTTCGCTGTATGTATTCAAACTTCCACTTTGCACAGCTTTTATCATCACCGGATACATCCAGTCTTGCATTTCCTGCATCTCTGCCAATGGCCTTAAAACAGAAGGATAATAATCATTATATTCCGATCCATGCACTCCTGGTCTTTCATTTAACAAAGAAAACAACTTAACAGTTCTTTCCGCTACTTTTCTATTATCTATTCCTGCTTCCGCCATATCATAAGATAATTGCCCTTCGTCTACGTTTGTAGAACTATTAAAATATAGTTTTCCATCATGAATATATGGATGTTCCATATTAAACCTCTTACACACGAAACGACACATATCGCGACGAGCAACGAACTCTCTTGCCTTCTGAAAATCTTCAAAAGTAGTAGCTTCTTTTGCTTCCAATCTATTTAGCAAAGAAGCAATATTTTCTTTTTTAGGATTTTCAATATTGTTTACACACATTTCCACAAACGGCAAATTTGCTGATTTTATGCACTCATTGGCAAAATTAGGAAACTCTTGCGCATTTTTTACCAACCATATTTGAAAAGATCTATCAACATATCCACTTTTGTTATCAAGAATTTTATCCTTAATATTTTTCATAATTTCCTGAGCTGATTTGTCTCTTTTTAATACAACATTTTTCTTTCCTACAATGTCAGCACCATCATTTTCAAGAATTTTTGTAGCATAATCTTCATAAATTTTTGCAAACCCCGAAAAATTCTCTTCCGATATATATTTTAACTCTTTAATTATCGAATGATCTTTTAAGGCCCATTGTTGCACATAATTATTATCCAAATATTTCACCAAACCACTGGCTTTTATAATATCCTTGTGCTGTTCATAATTTTTTGTAAGCCATTCAGAAAACTCCTCAAATCCCCAGATGTCTTTATCTTTAAGCGAACCTACAATTGGCAATAATACAGGAGCCAATTCAGGTTTTTGATTAAGCATCTCTAGATGAAGAAATACAGTTGTATCTCTTTTTGCAGTGGTTTTTAAAATATCTGTAATAATTTGCTCTTCTTTTTTATTTTGAGGAGTTAATGCCTCGCAATATGAAACACTAAAAGGTGTATTACGACAAAAATACATATCTGAAGACGATAGATGCTGATTATTTTTTATTTCTTTCGCTAACATACCTAACAGCTTTAAGCGATTATCACCCGAAGCTAAACTTAAAGCACCTTGTAAAAAAATTATATAATCGTGATTTTTATCTTCAACTTCCAATATCTCTTTATGTTCTTTTGCGTATGCTTCTCTGGCTTTTTCCACATAAGACATCCCTGTCTCAGCCAATTCTGGCTTTAAGGAAACCACCGACATCCAAAAATTACTAACTTCTTTATTAGTATAATAATCCCAATTTTTATTTTTTTCTAACAACTTTTCTGCTACTGTAACTAATCTATCCAAATCGGTTTCTTGAGACACCTGTTTCATAATCGCAGCCATTTTGTTCAAATATACTCTTACTTCAGAATCTAAATAAGAAATATTTTCTCTTGCTTCAATCAAGTCCAAACAAGTCAATGTATCTTCTTTATTAAGTTGACGCAAATATTTATCATTAAAAAACGTTGACTTTCCGGGACTCAAATATAAGCGCTTTTCACCCACATATCTAGTTAAAGCTCCCATACCAGTATTCAGCCTAGCCGCATAAATTGATCCTTGGAATTTAGACGATGGAATTTCACTAGCATTACAAACGCACATTATATTTCCAGCTTTAACCGCACCCTGAACATAATTACCTTTATACATTGGTATAAACATTTTATCTATAATTGGCATTACATCTGGTAAATTTTCCGGTTTTAAGGCTATGCTACGCGAATACCTTAACCCCAAATTTAAAGCATTTTCACCTTGATACAAGCTCATATCGACGAGCTTAAACTTCCAATCAGAATTATCTACCGAGGTCCAAATTTCACTACCTTGCTCTTTTGACACTACAAATTTTTTGCCTTCAAAATCCTCTATTTCCTCACTCATTGCTAATCTCCTTAAACGCATAAAAAAACCACCTTTTCCAAAAGGTGGTCGGAGAGTTCATAAATCTTGTTGTGTAAAAAGATCCCTTAGGCCTTTAAAACAGTGTGGCTCTACGTAGGCAGCCGCTGTTTCTGAACATACGCCCAAGGCTCCCCGGCCTTTTTACAGCGGGGACATTTTTGGCGATGCTCCCGACATCTGCCAAATAACGACGTTGCCTAGGACGCCGTACACAACAAAGAGCTTATGAAGGCTCCGCACCTTTCGGTGCTTACAAAGATACTTTTTAAGCATCTCTGTAATATCATAATAACACAAGTTTAAGATTTAGTAAACAGAAAAATAGACAAATTATCCGCAAAAAACAATAAAGCATTTTTATTTTTTTGCACGGTACCAAATAACCATTTGAGAATTAGCGATTATTCAACATTCAGCATTTAAACATTTAACTTGATTTTTGACAAAATTTAAATTGCCATCCCCCCATAAACCAATAAATTTATTAAATTAAGAAAAAGAACATATTCCAAGAAACAGTGTTTGAAGTTTATAAAAATAAACTCAAATCAGGCTTTAAGGTAATTGAAACCGAAAATATGTTTCTGGTACTGTGGAACGACCCGCAAATTGCCGGACTAAATGTTGCTCACTGCAACAAGTTTGACAGAACCGAGCTGGAGTTTCTGCATAGACACTTCAAAGGTATTAAAATCAATGTTACCTGCGACAATCCATGTTGCTTTTCTTCGCCAAACCTAACCTTTAGCGGCGAAACGGTATCTATGATTTTAGAAACCAATCAGCCCTTGCAAGCAAAAACCAACTTTGACATCAAACTTATGCAAAACAAACCAGATATTGATTGTTTTTGCCAGGTGGTAGGTGACGCATTTCAAATGCAACCCGATGTCAAAAGATTGACTGAATCCCTTTATGTTGATGAACTTACACCAAAGTGCCGTAAGTATATCGGATACATTGACGGAAATCCTGCCGGAGTTATTGAACTCTCGCAAGGCAGTGCTGCTAATTTGATTGCATGGGTCGGTGTCACCCCACAGTTCCAAAATCTTGGTCTATCACGAGCACTTGTTGCTTATGTCATAAACCAAGAAATTAGTACCGGACACACAAAATTTGTTTTAAGTGCCGGACCGAAGAGCCAAAAGATTTATGCCAAGTTTGGCTTCAAAATCCTGGCTCACAGGCACAATTATGAACTAGCTTTATAAAAATATCCCCTCCTTGTCAAAACCGACAATGAGGGGATATTTTTATACTGTCTATCAACAGACCCTCTTGACTCCATTCCTGCATAAATCACCATTTTATGCAACAAAAAAGCGGCTCATTTTCATGAACCGCTTTTATATTTGTTTCAAACCAAAGTCTTAGGCTACGACATTAACTTCACCGCCGGCTTTTTCAACTGCAGCAACAGCTGATTTCGAAGCCGAGTTAACGCTAACATTAACCTTAGAAGTGATAGCACCTCTGGCCAATAAACGTACACCGTCCAACTTTTTGCTGATAATACCGGCGTTAAGCAATGCCTCAACATTAATATCTTCGGCATTCAACTTTCCGGCATCAACAGCCTTTTGAATGGTATCCAAATTAACCACTGCAAACTCTTTGGCAAAGTGATTTTTAAAACCGCGTTTCGGAAGTCTGCGGTAGATAGGCATTTGACCGCCTTCAAAACCGTTTACGGCAACACCCGAACGAGACTTCTGACCTTTTTGGCCGCGACCTGCGGTTTTACCAGAACCACTACCGATACCGCGGGCTACGCGTTTGCGAGGCTTTCTGGCACCTTCGTTATCTCTAATTTCATTGAGTTTCATTGTTTTAATCCTAATCAAATAATGAACTATCCCACAAAAGTTTGATAAGGAGATGTGCTACGACGGATTTTTTGAACGCGGTGTACCAATAGCTACACAAGTGAAAAAAATCCTAGTATGACACCTCCTTTGCAAACTTTTATTATTCTTCAACCTTAACCAAGTGCTGAACTTTTCTAATCATTCCGCGAACTGACGGAGTATCTTCAAGCTCAGAAACTTTGTGCATCTTGTTCAAGCCAAGACCAATCAAAGTAGCTCTTTGATCTTTAGGTTTACCGATCGGGCTTGCAATTTGCGTAACTTTAATAGTTTTCTTAGCCATTGATTAAGCCTCCTCTGCTACCGATTTAGCACCGGTGTTTTCACGACGAGAAACAATATCACCGACTTTTTTACCGCGCTTAGCAGCAACCATTCTCGGCGAATTAATTGATTCAAGAGCGTTGAATGTAGCTTTAATCATGTTGTAGGGGTTATTAGAACCTACAGATTTAGCAACTACATCTTGTACGCCCAAAACTTCAAATACCGCACGCATCGGACCGCCGGCGATAACACCGGTACCGGCAGGAGCAGTTCTCAAATAAACTTTACCTGCACCGAAACGACCAGACACATCGTGGTGTAAAGTTCTGCCTTCACGAAGAGGAATACGAATCATATTTCTCTTAGCTTCGTTTGTAGCTTTGGTAATAGCTTCCGGAACTTCCGAAGCTTTACCCGAACCGTAACCTACGCGACCTTTTTGGTCACCGACAACGACAACCGCAGCAAAAGACATTGTGCGACCGCCTTTAACGGTTTTGGCAACGCGGTTTACATGAACCAGTTTTTCAACCAATTCTTCTTTTTTCTCAGTCTTATTATTACGACGTTGTTCTACAGCTTGTTGTGCCATTTTTACTCTCCCTTAGAATTTCAAACCAGCACTGCGTGCTGCATCAGCCAAAGCCTTTACGCGACCATGATAGATATAACCGCCGCGATCAAAGACCACTTCACTTACGCCCGACTTAACAGCTCTTTCGGCAACCAACTTACCAACGAAGCTAGCAGCTTCGATATTGGCAGTTTTTTTCAAACTGTCTCTAACTTCTTTATCCAAAGTAGAGGCCGAAGCAACCGTTACACCTTTAGTGTCATCGATAATCTGAGCATACATATGTTTACCGCTGCGGAAAACGGACAATCTCATTTTTCCGTTAGCAGCTTTTTTCAGAGCAGACCGAACACGGCCTTTTCTCTTTTCAAACAATTCTTTTGGTGTACTCATATTTATTTATCCTTATTTCTTCTTGCCTTCTTTACGACGGATATATTCGCCTACATATTTAATACCTTTACCTTTGTAAGGTTCAGGTCTTCTCCACTCGCGAATTTCCGAAGCAGTTTGACCGACAAGTTGTTTATCTGCACCAAAGATACTGATTTGTGTCGGAGAAGCACAGGTAATTTTCAAACCTTTAGGAGTTTCGATTTTAACATCGTGAGAATAACCCAAAGACAATACCAAATTATTACCTTCAACGCGGGCTTTATAACCAACGCCAACCAGTTCCAATTCTTTAGTAAAGCCGTCATGAACACCTTTAACCAAAGTGTTAATGTTAGCTCTTGTAGTACCCCACAAAACGCGAGCCTTTTTAGTCTCAGCTTTAGGAGAAACTACAACTTTGTTACCATCCAAAACAACCGAAACATGATCGGCATCATAATGGCAAGACAACTCGCCGTTCTTACCTTTAACCGAAACATTACCGGTCTCAACGGTAACAGTAACGCCATCGGGAACAATAACCGGATATTTTCCAACTCTAGACATATCGTTATCCTCCCCTTAAAATACCTGGCACAAAATTTCGCCGCCGACATTGGCTTTACGAGCTTCGTTATCGCTCATAACACCTTGCGGAGTTGAAATAATGGAAATACCCAATCCGTTATAAACTCTGGGCAAATCTTTAACCGAAGAATAAACTCTTCTACCCGGAGTAGAAACACGGAAGATTTCCGTAATAACCGAAGCACCTTCATGATACTTCAATTTAATGTGAAGTTCATCAACACCGGGACGAACGTTGGATTTTTCATAACCCAAGATGTATCCCTCTTTTTTCAAAACTTCCAATACATTTTCACGCAAGCGAGAAGCAGGTGATACGACTTCACTCTTCTTTGCTCTTTGTGCGTTTCTAATGCGTGTGAGCATATCGCCCAAAGGATCTGTCATTGACATATTCGAATCTCCCTACCAGCTTGATTTAACCAAACCCGGAATTTCACCAAAGCTTGCCATATCGCGTAATTCAACACGAGACAAACCGAATTTCCGATAAACACCACGAGAACGACCGGTCAATCTGCAACGATTTCTGTATCTGTTTTTTGCAGAGTTGCGAGGCATCTCAGCCAATTTCAAAGTAGCTTGGAATCTCTCTTCCGGAGAGATGGTTTTATCCATAACTATCTTTTTGAGCTTATTACGACGGGAAGCATATTTCTCCGCCATTTTAGCTCTTTTCAAGTTTCTGTAAACTGAACTTGTTTTTGCCATGTGATCTCTCCACTATTTCTTATAAGGCAGGTTAAATCCGGTCAAAAGAGCTTTAGCTTCTTCATCGGTTTTAGCAGAAGTGCAAATGCAGATATCCATACCTCTGATATTTTCAACTTTATCATAGTTGATTTCCGGGAAGATTATTTGCTCTTTAATACCGAAAGCGAAGTTGCCTCTGCCGTCGAAATTTTTACCGGAAATACCGTGAAAATCTCTTACACGCGGCAAAGCCATATTTACCAATCTTTCCAAGAATTCATACATTCTTGTAGAACGCAAAGTAACTTTGCATCCGATCGGCATGCCTTCTCTTACCTTAAAGGTAGCGATTGATTTACGCGCTGTGGTAACAACCGGTTTTTGACCGGCGATCAAAGCGAGTTCCTCAACGGCATTGTTCAGTTTTTTCTTATCGGTAACGGCATCACCTACACCGATATTCAAAACAATCTTTGTCAATTTCGGAATCTCATGTGGGTTGGTGTAACCGAATTTTTCCACAAGAGATTTTTTTATGACTTGATTGTATAAATCTTCAAAATTTGCCATAAATTTTTCTCCCATTAATCGATTACTTCACCGGTTTTACGAGCAACGCGCACTTTTTTACCGTTAACTTCTTTGTATCCGATTTTGGTTGCTTTACCGTCTTTGGCAAAAGCTACATTAGATACATTAACGGGTGCTTCTTTGGTAACAATACCGCCGGGGTTGGTCTGGCTCGGCTTGGTATGTCTTTTCACCAAGTTAACACCTTGAACAACCACTTTGTTCTCTTTCGGCATTGCTTTCAAAACTTCACCAGTTTTGCCCTTGTCATTACCTGACAAAACGACAACTTGGTCGCCCTTTTTAATTTTTAACTTAGGCATTATAATACCTCCGGTGCTAATGAAATAATTTTCATAAATTTCTTGTTTCTGAGTTCTCTGGTAACAGGGCCAAAGATACGAGTACCGATTGGCTCACCGTCTTTATTAATGAGAACAGCAGCATTTTTATCAAAGCGGATTACAGATCCGTCTTTGCGTCTGATGTCCGAAGCCGTACGAACGATAACGGCTTTATGAACATCACCTTTCTTCACACGACCCTTTGGAATAGCGTCTTTAATCGACACTACAATAACATCGCCAACAGAGGCGTGCATTCACGAGCACCAGAGTTGTCGGCGACATCGAGGTTGGTTTGCATCTGTATCATTTTCTAATTCCTTTTCTCTTAGGCGTTATCAACGATTACAGTCCAAGTCTTTGTCTTTGACTTCGGAGCGCATTCTTCAATGCGAACGGTATCACCGACTTTGAACTGATTGTTTTCATCATGAGCAGCATATTTTTTGCTTTTCTTGATGAACTTCTTGTAAACAGGGTGCATAATCTGACGCTCTACGCTGACCACGACAGTTTTGTCCTGTTTATCACTCACAACAACACCTTGAAGAATTCTTTTAGGCATAATATTTCTCCTCAAGTCTAATTCTTCTTGCGCTCAGTGATGAGCGTGTTGATTTTGGCTACTTCTTTACGAACTTTTGCCAGCTGAGCTGTGTTTTGCAATTGTCCGGTAGACTGTTGAACTCTCAAGTTAAATTGTTCTTTTTTGCATTCGAGCAATTTAGCTTCCAATTCATCCAGGCTCATAGCACGAAGATCTTTAGTTTTTACCATTATTCTGCTCCCAGTTCTGAATTAAGTTTTTTCACAAACTTGGTTTTAATGGGCAATTTTGCAGCGCCGAGAGCCAAAGCCTGACGAGCAGTAGCTTCATCAATGCCTCCGCACTCAAACAAAATACGACCCGGTTTAACTCTGGCAACCCAGAACTCAACAGAACCTTTACCTTTACCCATACGAACCTCAGCCGGTTTATCCGACACCGGAACATCAGGGAAAATTCTGATCCACAACTGACCAAGTCTTTTCATTTCACGAGTAATCGCACGACGAGCAGCCTCAATCTGACGAGCGGTAATGCGATCAGGTGTCAAAGCCTTTAAGCCGTATGAACCAAAACTCAATTCTGCACCGCCTTTAGCCATGCCGTGAATACGGCCTTTGTGCTGCTTGCGGAATTTTAATCTTTTCGGACTTAACATTTCTATTCACCTATTATTTCTGTTCAGCCAACTTTTTGTCCTGAGCCATCGGATCGTGAGCCATGATTTCGCCTTTATAGATCCAAACTTTAACGCCGCAGGCACCATAAGTTGTATGAGCGGTTGAGGTAGCATAATCGATGTCAGCACGCAAAGTGTGCAAAGGAACTCTGCCTTCACGGTAGTGTTCGGTTCTGGCAATTTCAGCGCCGCCCAAACGACCAGAGCAAGCAACCTTAATACCTTCTGCACCCAAACGCAAAGCTGACTGCATAACGCGCTTCATTGCACGACGGAAAGCCACACGGCGTTCCAACTGTTGAGCAACTGAATCTGCAACCAATTGTGCGTCCAACTCAGGTTTTCTAACTTCAACGATGTTCAATTGAACTTCTGAATCGGTCATTTTTTGAATTTCTTTTCTCAAGCCTTCAATATCTTGACCTTTTTTACCAATTATAACACCGGGTCTTGCAGAATGAATTGTAACTCTGGCTTTTTTGGCAGGACGTTCAATAACAATCTTGCTGATACGTGAAGGTAATCTGCATATTTGTCATCAGCATACCAACGAGAGTCCCAAGTACGGTTAACTCCAAGACGAAGACTGGTAGGATTTACTTTTTGTCCCATTAGATTACTCCCCACGCTCTGCAACAACTACAGTCATGTTAGAGAAGGGTTTCAAAACTCTTGCTCCTCTACCGCGACCACGAGCGTGCATACGTTTCATAACTAAACCCTTACCGACATAAGCTTCTTTAACAAAGAGTTTGTCGATATTGAGTTGGTGATTATTCTCGGCATTGGCGATTGCAGATTGCAATACAGCCAAAGCTGTTTTAGCGATTCTTTTCTTCGAAAAGCTGAGTTCGGCAACAGCCTTAGATGCACTCAAGCCACGAATAGATTGAGCCACCAAATTCAACTTACGCGGAGAGGTACGAATAGAATGGCAAACGGCCATAGCCTCGTTAGCCTCTACTCTTCTTGTACTTTTAGCTTTACTCATTATTAACCTCTCTTAGCTTTCTTGTCTGCAGCGTGACCGTAGAAAGTACGGGTCGGAGCAAACTCACCGAATTTGTGACCAATCATATCCTCGGTAACCAATACCGGGATGAACTTGTGACCATTATGTACACCGAATGTCAAACCGACAAATTGCGGCAACATTGTTGAACGGCGAGACCAAATTTTAATCACTTCGTTACGTTTAGAAGCTTTAACAGCCTCAGCTTTTTTCAGAAGATAGCCATCAACAAACGGCCCTTTCCATACGGAACGTGTCATTAGCGTTTCTCCTTATTTCTTTTTGTTTTCATGAC
>CASFRM010000001.1 GCA_949297185.1 uncultured Pseudomonadota bacterium | reverse complement strand
AACGCTACATTGAACACCAAGGGCGCGAAGATATGGGGCAAGCTTGGCTTGAACTAAAATGATACCACCGGCATTAGCCGGTGGAGTTTCATGATATTGGCCGTGGCGGCGATTGTTGTTGCCGTAGGTTACATAATGAATATTGCCGCAATAAAATCTTTTTCGACAATGTGCTTAAATTATGCCGGAGATAATTGGGTATCGGTAACGGCTGCTGTTTGTGCCTTTGTTTTTCTGGGAAATAAAAACTATTGGCTCATTTTACTGGCTTGTTCGGTTGTCGCTGCTTTGATTACACAGCTTGTAATAATCGGGCAGGGTATCGGTATTATGACTTTGGCTGCTCGTTGTGTAGCTTTCTTGGGTATAGCATTCTTAATGAATTTTGTTAAGCTGCTGATTAACAAATAAAAAAAGGCTCTTTACGAGCCTTTTTTTATTCATCGTCATCTTCCCAGGTTTGAACCAAATTAAGTGACATTTGTAAATCTTCCGGATAGCCGGTCGCTGTCTCCAAAGATATTATGGTCTCATTGTCATTTAATTTGCTTTGCAATAGGTTTTCGTAGTCAACATTACCTTCGCCGATTACAACATTCCTTTTTAATTCGGCATCGTAGTCTTTAATATGAAAATAGAAGCACTTGTTTATTAAATCTTGCATATCCTGAGGAATAAAATCGTCTCCCATAGCAATGGTATTGCCGATATTTAGCAAAGGAAAAATATTGGAAAAACCATATAATTCAAATAGTTGATGCATTGATTTAATAGTGGAAATATTGCAGTTGGCATCATTTTCCAACAACAAACTAATACCTCTTTCTAAGGCCATTTGGCTATAAATATCAAGTTTTTTACCCAAATCTTCGAGAGATAGGCTGTCATCTTTAAGGTAAGAATATATACGGATATTGGCAGCGCCCAAGATATCGGCTATATCCATTAATTTAGTAAAATATTCTGTTTCATCAACACTTTGTCCGCCAATATTTAAGGGGGTTCCCTCGTGCCAGCTTAAGAAAGGTGAGGCAATGGTTGAAACCAGTATACCGGCTTGAGCAATTTGAGCGGCAATCTGGCTGATTTTATCAAGTGATAAATCACAAATATTCTTTCCGTCAATATTGCGTAATTCTATATATCGAAGATTATTCTTTTGAGCAAAACGCAGTGCATCGTCTATATTTGATGAATATTCATCATTGATAAAACACAATTCCATAACTTATCATCCTTTGCTGATTAACAATTAGGGCAAAGTTAGAACTAATATAAAGAAAAATCAAGCATTTTTTAGTTTGGCAAATACCAATTTATCGTAAAATTTCCCATTGTTATAGATGGCTTTGCACAGAGTACCTTCAAAAACATAATTGTTGCGTTTGGCAACATTAGCAGAGGGGATATTTTCTTTTTGCGTAGTAATTTCAATACGATTAATACCTAAAGAAAATGCGGCATTTTCAATTAATTGAACAGCACCGCTCATATATCCGCGGCCGTTATAATCTTCTGCAAGCCAATAGCCGATTTCTCCTTTATAATTTTCGCAGTCAATATTATGAATATCTATTGAACCGATGGCTTTGCCAGTGGCTTTTAATACAATAGAGTAGGCGTAATTTTCTCCTTTTTGCCATTTGTCGGTAAACATATCGGTAGCAGAGTTGCAGTCCTGCAGAGAATTAGTTTTATCAACCCATGGAAGATAAATTCTTAGAAAGTTACGATTTTTATCTGTTTCTAACCACAAATCTTCGTCGTATTGATGATTGTTACGAGCGACTAATTTAATCACATCGTTTTCCAATGTTTCCGGCATTATGAAATTTTCTAACATTTTGAATAATCTCCGTTGTAAAAGTATTGTATTTTTTGTCAATCGATCATCAACTTGTTGATTTTGCTATAATATTTTGTTGGCGCTAATTTTTACATCCTTTAAGGGGGAAGTCATCTTTTACATAATAAATACATTTGTCGCATAATATATATTATGTATATTAAATGAAGTGTAAAACAGGGACGTGTGTTATTTGAGCGTGAATTTGTATTACAAACGTTGACCTATCGACCAGTGGATTTGTTCTTGTTCATCATTATCAATGCCGCATGCTGGCTTTCTACTAAATACATTCCCGAATTTTTACGGAAAGCAATATAATATCCTAACATTTCATTCATTTCGCTTTCTGCTGCATTACGAGCCACCATTTTGTCTTTTACATTTTTCCATGACAAATCTATATAATTTAGTGATTCTTTGCTTAGATAGCTTTCACGGGATTTTATAATTCCGCCTATTATTCCTTCTTCGCTCGGATTTTCTACCTTGTCGGTATCATAGAAATTCTCAAAAATTCGATTGTAGATGCTTACCTTATCGGCTACGCCTTCTTTATACATTTTGGCCACAACTGCCGGTAATATCTCATAGGCTTTATCGTGGGTATCCATGGTAACCGGAAAACCTACTCCAAAATTTTTAATTTGCTCTTCTCTTCTGGAAAACATTGAAACTTCGCTTATGTATCTGTGCACTCCTAATGCCGTGCATTCTATTCTGTAGCCTGCATCTTTTACCTTTAGTAATGTTCCCATTTTCCAATCATTAGGGTTGGATAAAATACTATCTATTTGTATATTAAATTTATTGTCAATACAATCACTTACCAACTTTTCTCGAGCCCATGACATGTCCGCTTTACTGATAAACGGATACTCGGCCGGATTTTCTCGTAGTAATTTGTCGGCATAAGGCAATAATATTCTTATATCATCACCGCCAAATCTTACAGGTTCAGGATTAAGCATTTGAGAATATTTAATTGCCGCAGTTGTCTTACCTGCTCCCGGTTGGCCGGTTAGCAGTACAAATGTCGGTTTTTCGCTACTTTTCTTGCCTTCTAAAAACATGGGTACAATAACCTGATTGTACCAGATTTCACGTTGTTTATCGTTTAGAACATAACCATTATCACTCATTGCCGACCTCTTTTTTGCTGTAAGAATTTTTGTAGTAAAGGTAAATATATATTTTTTACCTTATTTATAAGTTCTTTTTCTGACAAATACCTGATGTCTTTTTTTATTTGCTGCATCTTGCGCCGACATTCTTCTTTTTTGTTTTCGTCATTTAGCATAATAATCGAATATTCACGATATAATGATAGCAAAACAAAGTTTGCTTCTGCCGTATTTGATATTTCTTGTTCGATTATGTTTATATCCATCCGATTACTTTCCAACTATCATTTTCTTTGCGTATATGCAATATCGAGCCGTTTTTTACTTCCGTAGCCGGTTGACCTAATGATGTAAGAGTTTGTGACAGCATTATGCCGTGAGATGAAACAGCCATAATCTTATATTTATCTTTATCGGCCCAATCATTTAGACCGGTAAATATTCTCTGTCTGACCTGAAGTCTGGTTTCTCCTTGAGGATAGCAGACATTATCGGCGTCACCGTCAACACTGTGCATTTTATCAAAAATTTCGGGATATTTGGCTTTTATATCAAGATAGTGCATGCCTTCTACCACGCCGACATTAACCTCGATAAATCGCTCATCAACTTCTATAGGCACCTGCAAGCTTTGGTTGGCTAAATTTGCAGTCTGGACGGCTCTTTGCAAAGGGGAAGTTATAATTATTTCAACTCCTTTGTCGGATAATTTGCGCCCTATTTCTTCTGCCTGACTTTTGCCTAGCTCGGTTAAGACCGAATCATTGGTCTGACCTTGGGTGCGGCCTGCTATATTATAAGTACTCTGTCCATGACGGAATATATAAAAATCTTTTATCATTTCAACACCTTAGCAAATTCTTTTCTTATGGTTTTATATATCTTTTTGCCGCTATGTCCGCGTTCGGCAACAATAATTAAACGCGAATTTATCAAATTTTTGTTTAGCTCCCATGCGGCCTTGACCGGACATACGAAATCCAAACGGTTATGTATGATAAGAGCCGGTATATTCTTGATTTTTTCTATATTCTTCATAATTTCGTCTTCTTTTACGAAGAAATCTCCGGCACTGTAGTGCATATATATTCTTTGTGAATTCAATTCTTTTTCAGACAATTCTTTGTTTTGAGCAAATTGGGGATCAAGACTACCGCATACGCGCTCATAATAGCCATAATGATTAGCAGCATCCAACTGGTCTTCCATATTAACAGACTGGATTAACTTATTGTAATAATCTCTTATTTTTCCTTTTGATTTTTCTTCCATGTATTCAACAAAATCCGGATAAAAATTGCTGTTGCCGACAAATTCCCACTCCCTGCTCGCTTTATTGGCCAAAAATATCTGAGACAACAGCAAACCCGATACTTTATCTGGGTTTCTTTCGGCCCATAACAGCGCTAAGGTCGAACCCCAAGAGCCTCCCCATAATATAACTTTTTGCTCTAATTTCAAATAATTATATAGTCTGTCTACATCGTTTAACAAGTCTGTCGCCGTATTATTTTCTATCTTACCGGCCGGTATTGAGCGCCCACTTCCTCTCTGGTCGAACATTATTACCCGATATTTCTTTAAATCGGCTATCTTAGCCCTCGCCGCCTTGAAACTACCCCCTGGACCACCGTGAAATACGATTACCGGCACTCCTTTCGGATTGCCAAACTCCGCATAATACACTAAATGGCCGTTTTCTTCCGGCAAAAAACCACTGTTAAACGGTTTGGGCTCAAAAAATTTACTCCAAAACATCATTATACCCCTTTCTTGGCTTACATCCGCAATAATCTTGATTATACAGTCCCAAATCTTTTATTAGTTGCTGCCTTAGCTCTTGCATGCCGCCTTTGCGACCTTCTATCTCTAAATATGGTAATCCGGCTTTAGCGGCTTCTTCATGAGCTACTCGATTAACTTGGGCTAAATCTTTGTATCTTGAAACACCTAAAACACTGGCTACGGCATCAAAACCGTTTTCTTTAGCATAGCGAAAGGCTCTTCTTAATCTCATCCCGAAACATATTGAACATCTCTCACCTCTTTCGGGTAAATTTTCCATACCTTTGGTCTGCTCACACCATCTGTCGTTGTCATATTCCAGCTCGGTAAACTTTACCCCATACTGTTGACACAGCCTCTCGTTTTCATCACATCTTTTTCTGTATTCTGCCAAAGGTCTGATGTTGGGATTGTAAAACAATACCTCAAAATCTGCCCCATCTTCGGCTAGTTTTTTTATAACCGCACAAGAACAAGGGGCACAGCATGACAGCAAAACAAAACGCATTTTTCTTGATTTCCTTTCTTTTCGAGATTATAAAATTTACAAAAGTTTATGCAACTTATATTTGAAGGTTATCAATGGAAAAATTTAATAACATTATTATTCTTACCGGTGCCGGAATTTCGGCAGAATCCGGATTAGCAACATTTAGGGCTGCTAACGGATTGTGGAATAATCACAAAGTTGAAGATGTGGCTACTATCGAAGCATTTCAACGAAATCCTCAATATGTACACGAGTTCTATAATGACCTAAAAAAAGAGTTGCAAAAGGCTAAGCCTAATCCGGCTCATTTGGCGATAACACGCCTGCAAAACGAGTACAAAGATGCAAACATCAATATAGTAACACAAAATGTTGATACCTTGCATGAAAAAGCCGGAAACCGCAATGTTTGGCATGTCCACGGGCAGATTAATCAATCGGTTTGCCTAAACTGCGGACATGTTATTGAAACTTTTGCCGATGTCGATACCGAGACCATATGCCCAAATTGTCAGGTTCAGGGAATGATGAAGCCTAATATCGTTTTCTTTGGAGAAAACTTACTTTATATGGATAAAGTTGATAATCTGCTCAGAAATTGCGATCTTTTCTTGTCGATAGGTACTTCCGGCGTGGTATTTCCGGCGGCGGCTTTTGTGCAAACAGCCAAATATCACGGGACCAAGACCTTTGAATTTAATCTTGAGATGACTTCAAATAATTACTACTTTGATAGACATATCTTCGGTCCGGCCGGAACTACCCTGCCCGCATTTGTTGATGAAATGATTAATTCAATCAAAAGTTCCGATTAGTTTCCCAATTCCATGCAGTGCGGATAATATCTTCTATTTTGGTATATTTTGCTTTCCAGCCTAAAACTTTTTCAGCCAGTCTGTTATCGGCATAAAGCACTGCCGGATCGCCGGCGCGCCTTGCAGCAATTACCGTCGGACATTTTTTGCCGCTTACTTCTTCTGCCGCTTTAATAATCTCTTTGACCGAAGTAGCAACTCCGGTTCCAAGATTTATAAATCCTTGATATTCATCCAATTTTTCTAAGGCCAACATATGAGCTTTGGCTAAGTCGTTGACATGAATATAATCTCTTAAACAAGTGCCGTCTTTGGTATCGTAATCATCACCAAAGATTTTTATATTTTCTCTCTTACCCATAATAGCTTGCAAAACTATCGGAATTAGGTGGCTTTCGGGATTATGGCTTTCGCCTATTAAACCACTTTCATCGGCTCCGGCAGCATTAAAATATCTCAAAGCTATGTACTTTAACCCATAGGCCTTTTGGTAGTCTTGAAATATTTTTTCTATGGTTAATTTGGTTTGTCCGTATGGATTTATCGGAGATTGCTGATGTTTTTCGTCTATCGGAGTATATTGCGGATTACCATAAGTAGCACAAGTGCTTGAAAAAACTATCTTATTTACATCGTAATCTCTCATAGCATCAAGCAAATTAAGCGTTCCAACAACATTGTTGCGATAATATTTTGCCGGATTTTCAACACTTTCACCAACTAATGAATAGGCTGCAAAATGAACAACCGCATCGACTTTATTGTTTTTAAAAACCTCATCAAGTGAGTTTTTATCCAATAAATCGGCTTTTATTAAATCGGCATCTAAAACAGCCTCTTTATGTCCGCAAGACAAGTTATCAACGGCAAAGGCTTCGTAACCGTGTTTTATTAAATATTTTAGTGTATGCGAGCCAATATATCCGGCTCCGCCCATTACCATTATTCTTCCCATTTGTCTCTCCGTGTAGTTATAATACTTTGTGCAGTTTAAGTAATAATTTGTTTAATGTAAAGTATTCATATTTATACCTAATATTTAATAAATAACTTTACTTTTAGTTTTTAAAGGGTTAAAACCCCCTCTGTTTGTTTTTTGAATTTATGGTGAGACAGATGATAAAAGATTTAACAAGAGGAAATCCGATAAAACTTATTATACTATTCGCAATACCTATTCTTATCGGTAATATTTTTCAGCAGCTATTTCAAATCTCCGATATTCTTATTGTCGGAAGACTACTCGGTGTTAAATCTTTGGCTGCCGTTGGGGCTTCTGCACCTATATTTTTTATGTTTTTGATGGTTGCATTCGGTTTTACTGCCGGGCTTACCATAATTACGGCTCAGAGATTTGGCGCGCGTGATGTCCATGGTATAAAATCTTCGGTTTTTCACTCTCTTATTGCCGCTATGGGTTTGAGTTTACTTATTTCGGCTGCTTTATTACTCTTTTTGCGTCCGTTGCTCAAACTAATGAATGTGCCGGCAGAAATCATGGAAGAAGCTCATATCTTTATGCTAATCTTGGGGCTTTCCATAACTTTTATCGTGCTTTACAACCTCTTATCCGGATTTATCAGAGCACTTGGTGATTCTAAAACACCGCTATATTTTCTGATAGCATCTTCTATATTAAATATCGTGCTTAATTTCTTTTTTATTTATAATCTTAAACTCGGTGTTGCCGGTTCTGCCTGCGGTACTTTTTGCTCAATGTTATTAAGCGTATTAGCTTGTGTTATTTTTATTGCAAAAAAATTCCCGCTACTTAGAATAACCAGACAAGATTGTCATTATAATCACAAGTTTATGATGGAACACCTAAGAGTAGCCGTTCCGATGGCTTTGCAGTTTTCTATTTTGGCTTTGAGTATGATGATAGTACAAAGTGTGTGCAATTCTTTCGGAACCGATGTTATTGCCGGTTTTACCGCTGCTATGCGTATCGAGCAACTCTCGACCCAACCGTTGTTTGCTTTGGGTATTGCATTTGCCACATTTTCGGCTCAGAACTATGGCGCCGCACTTATCAGAAGAATCCGTCAAGGCGTCAGACAATCTTTATTAGCTTGCCTAATCTTGAGCATCATCATAACTCTTAGCGTTAGATTTTACGGAGCTCACTTTGTATCGGCCTTTATCGACGGAGGAGATATGAATATTATCAATATCGGTGAACAATATTTGATGATAAGCTCTTATTTCTACTTCTGCCTTTCTTGCATATTTATTGCTCGTAACGCTTTGCAAGGAATGGGAAGAACTAATATTCCTCTTGCTTCGGGAATTGTTGAGCTTTTGGTTAGAGCTTTTGCCGCAATCTACTTGGCTAAAAATATCGGATATGTCGGCATATTCTGGGCCGGACCGATTGCTTGGTTAGGTGGGGCTCTGGTTGTATGCTCGGGATACTTTTATATAATATCAAAACTAAATCCGACCGAAATGCGTAAGATTTTCTTAAAGAAACATATGTTAAGATATCGCAATGATCCGTTGTCGTAACATTTAGGAGTATTTATAATGACTTTTTGCCCGCCTGATAAATCTTGTAATAAATGCCCGAGATTGCTTGAATTTAGAAGTGGCAACATCAAAAAGTTTCCTACATATTTCAACGCACCGGTTCCGCCGTTTGGTAATCTTGATGCAGAAATCCTTATTATCGGACTTGCTCCGGGGCTTAACGGGGCTAATCAGACCGGCAGGCCTTTTACAAATGACTATGCCGGTGATGTCTTGTACCCTATTCTGAAAAAATATGGTCTGGCTAAAGGCAACTACGGCAAAAGAGCCGATGACGGGTTTGAGCTTATTAATACCAGAATTACTAATTCGGTGAAATGCGTACCGCCACAAAATAAGGTTACCGGTGATGAAATAAAAGCATGCGGAACATATTTGATTGAAGAAATTAAGAATATGCCAAATTTGAAACTGGTATTGACCTTAGGCAGCGTGGCTCACAATGCGGTTTTGGGCGTTTTGGGCTACAAAAAAGCTGCTTTCAAATTTGCCCATGGCTCAATTCATAAGCTTGATAAGCATAACCTCATTATGCTTAACTCGTACCATACTTCTCGATACAACATCAACACAGGTGTTTTGACATATCAAATGTTTGATGATATTGTCAAAAAAGCTTGTGAACTTATTAAAGCTTAGTAAGAAATTCCGGCAAATCCCATAAAGGCCATTGATAACAGAGCTGCCGATATCAGTACTATCGGGGTGCCTTTTAGTGCCTGAGGAATATCCGTCCTATCAAGTCGTTCTCTGATTCCGGCAAAAATAACTATGGCTAAGGTAAAACCGATGGCCGAAGCTAATGTGTAGCAGATTCCGGCAATCAAAGTGTAATTTTTTTGAATGGTTAAAAGAGCAATACCCAAAACCGCACAGTTTGTTGTTATCAACGGCAAGAATATACCTAAAGATTGATACAAAGCCGGAGATGTCTTTTTAATAACCAGTTCAACCATTTGCACCAACGAAGCTATCACCAAGATAAAGGTGACCGTTGTCATAAACTTTAAGTCATATGGTTGCAAAAAAGTATAGTAAATCAAATAGGTAACCGTGGTAGCCAAAGTCATCACAAACATAACGGCAAAGCCCATGCCCAAAGCGGTAGATATCCTTTTTGATACTCCCAAAAACGGACAAATACCTAAAAATTGCGACAATATTATGTTATTTACGAAAATTGCGGTAATAAATATCATCAGATAAGACATGGCTACTTAACTCCTCGTATTTTGTTAACCACAATTATAATTCCGGCCAAGGCCAAAAATGCTCCCGGAGGCATTATAAACAACAGCATGGGATGTGCTTCTTCGCCAACAAATGACCAACCGAAGATTGAACCATTACCCAAAATTTCTCTGATTGCGCCCAAAGTGGTTAGGGCAAAAGTAAACCCTACCCCCATACCTACGGCATCAAGAAATGACTGCCAAATACTGTTTTTGGAAGCAAAAGCCTCGGCTCGTCCTAAGATAATGCAATTTACAACAATCAACGGAATATATATTCCCAAAGCTTGATACAGTGATGGCATATAAGCCTGCATAAGCATTTCAATAACCGTCACAAAAGAAGCGATAATCACGATAAAGCTCGGTATTCTCACAATGTCGGGTATCAATCGTTTTACTGCCGAAATTCCGATGTTTGACATAATCAGCACAAATGCAGTGGCAAGTCCCATGCCCAAACCATTGAGAGCAGATGTTGAAACACCCAAAGTCGGGCACATACCCAAAAGCATTACAAATGTCGGATTTTCTTTGAAAATTCCGCGAGTTAAATTTGACATACTTACACTATTCATCTGTAGTATTCCCCGTCGTAAAATTACTAAAGGCATCATAAGCTCTTTCCAAAGCTTTGATTACGGCTCGCGAGCTTATGGTGGCTGCGGTGACGGCATCAATTTCTCCGCCGTCTTGTTTTACTTTCATAATCTGGTGAGCCGGATAAAAACCCGAAAACTGTTCTTTAAATTTCGGCTCATCAACTTTACTGCCAAGTCCCGGTGTTTCTTGACTGGAAATAACCTTAAAAGTCTTAATTGAGCCGTCAACATTAAATCCGGCCATAATCTCTAGTCTGCCGCCAAATCCGGTGTTGGTATAGCTTTTGATGGCTACCGAATTTAACTTACCGTCTTTGCGTGCCGGATACATGGTCAATTTATGCTTTTTGTTTTTGGTGGTGATTTTCATTTGTTCGCTAAACGGGTTATTGTCAAACTCATTCACAACCTCGGAAATAGCTTGTAATTCTTGTTTGTCTTTGGCTGCTTTTATAGGTTCCAAAGTTTTTTCGTGAATATAGCCCAAAACATAAGCCGAAAGGCATGAAATGGTAACCAAAGTTATGACCGGAGATAAAATTGTTTGTTTTTTCTTAGACATTATTTTTTCTCTCCATAACAACGTTGAATAGCATACTTATCTATTAGCGGGACCAAGGCATTCATTATCAATATGGCAAAAGATACTCCTTCGGGATAGGCGCTAAAAGCCCTGATAATGACCGTCAACAAACCGCAGCCTACGGCAAATATAACCTGCCCTTTTACCGTCATCGGAGAGGTCGTGTAGTCGGTTGCCATGAAAATGGCTCCCAACATCAATCCTCCGGAAAGCAAATGAGCTAACGGTAAAAATTTAGCTTCTCCGGTTAGAAAATACAATACGGCAGTCATGATAAACACCGTTCCCAAATAATATACCGGTATATGCCATGTGATAACTCTGCGATAAAGCATATAGCCAAAACCAAGCAACAGAGCTAAAGCCGAAACCTCGCCAATACACCCTCCGACATTACCTAAAAACATATCTAAATAACTTGGTAAATCTGAGAGCGAGTACATTTTTGAGGTGGCCGACGATGAAACATCAATACTTTTTAGCATTCTTAAGGTCGTGGCTCCGGTTTCGCCGTCAGGGCTTACCATTTTTAAAAAGTAAGGCACCGGCCAAACCGTCATTTGCACCGGAAATGAAATAAACAAAAACACCCTACCCACCAAAGCAGGATTAAATATATTCTTGCCTAATCCGCCAAAGCAAATTTTGGCAACGATTATTGCCATAAAACAACCGATTAATATCATCCAACAAGGCATACTCGACGGCAAGTTATAAGCCAACAGCAATCCTGTTATAATGGCCGAATAGTCAGTAGTCGTGTTTTTGCTCTTTAACCAATAGCGGCATGCTAAGTATTCAAACAGCACACAACCGGCAACCGAAGTTAATATAACCCTTAGGGCATCTATTCCGAAAAACATTAGAGCTGCAACTGCGGCAGGCATTAGAGCAATTACAACATCAAGCATCAAAGATTGAGTATCTCTTGAGGTTTGAACATGAGGATTGGTAGATATCTTTAACATCTTATTTCTTTCGTATCTCTTGTTTGGCTATCTTACAATAATCGAGCAGCGGAATATTGGCCGGACATACAAAAGCACAGCATCCGCATTCTATACAATCACCGGCATGAAGCTTGCGCATGTGTTCGACCGTGTCGTTAAAACTTACGGCTTGTTTGATGGCAAAAGGTCTTAATCCGGCCGGACAAGCCAAAGCACATTTACCGCATCTGATACAAGAAGAGGCTTCTTTCTTGGTAAATTCGCCGTCTTGCAACAACAAAATTCCCGAAGTGGTTTTGGTGACCGGAGCAGATAAATTGACAACGGCATTGCCCATCATGGGGCCACCCATAACTATCTTATGGACATTTTCATCTAATCCGCCGCTTTGCTCAATCAGTGAGGATATCGGAGTACCAATTCTTACCAGATAGTTGCCGGGGTGTTTGCAACCGTCGCCTGATACCGTAACTACTCTTTCAAACAAGGGTTTATTCTTTAGTACTGCTTCGTAAACCGCAAAAACCGTACCGACATTTTGAACAATACAACCAATATCTATGGGAAGTTTACCCAAAGGCAACTCTTGTCCGGTAATAGCTTTAATTAATTGCTTTTCTCCGCCTTGCGGATATTTGGTCTTACAAATTTTGACATTAACACCGACATATAGTTTGCTTAGTGCAGTTAGTATTTCTATGGCTCTAGGTTTATTTTCGTCTATTGCTATTACGGCGTTTTGAATTCCTAATGCTCGATTAAGAACTCTGGCTCCCATAATTATTTGTTCGGCCTTTTCGACCATAAGTCTGTCATCAGCGGTTAAAAACGGCTCGCACTCAATGCCGTTGACTATCAAAATGTTGGCTTTTTTACCTTCGGGAATGGTGGTTTTTATCGGGGTAGGATACCCTGCTCCGCCCATACCCACAATGCCTGCTGAGCGAATTTTAGCAATTATTTCTTCGGGCGTTAAATTTATTTCTTTTTCAACATCTTCACTACGGTCGATATCTTCTTCCCAGCTATCGCCTTCAACCTTAATGGTTATCATCTTTTCTTCATAACCACTGGCTCCGGGTAAATCCTCTATTTTGGTCACCTCACCCGAAACCGAAGAATGGACATCGGCCGAGACAATACCATCGGCATCGGCAAGAAGAGTTCCAACTCTTACTTTGTCTCCTTTGGAAACCATAATTTTGGCGGGAGAACCGATATGTTGTTTGATCGGTATGCTCACAAATTCTGGAATATCGGCAACAACTGTCGGACAATCGGTTGTAACTTTATGTTTAGCAAGGTGAATTCCGCCCATTGGAAAAGTAAACTTTTTAATCATGAATTCTCTCCTTGTAGATTATGGCTCCGGTGGGACAATTTTCTGCCAAATCTTTGCCGAATGTATCGGCATCTAACTCCGGCGGAATATATGAAAGATTGTTTTCAACCTTAATAACTTCGTTTATCTTACTGCATTTCATACAACCAATACATGCTTTTGAGCAATTTTTGCGAGCAACTGCTCCTTTTTGTTTGTTGCGGCAAGCGACATAGACCATGCCGCCGGCCTGACTTTGTTTTCTGATTTCAAACAAACCACGCGGACAAACCTTAACGCAAGCACCGCAAGAAACACATTTTCTGGTGTCAACCTCCGGCATTCCGGTTTCTTTATTGAGTGATAACGCACCGAATTTGCAAGCTTTTACGCAATCACCTAAATGTAAGCAGCCATCCGGACAACCACTTTGGCCACTGGATATGCGGTTTGCTATACGGCAAGAGCTGACAGCATCGTATTCGACCTTAATCGGAGCGTTTTTACAACTTCCCTGACATCTTAAAACCGCAACACTCGGTGCTCTGTCGGTGGCGGCATATCCTTTGAGTGAAGCAATTTTTTGCATAACTGCGGCTCCACCGACCGGACAATACAAATTAGCAAAAGATGATTCGTCGGAACGAGCGCAAGCCGTAGCAAAATCGGCACATCCAGCCTTACCGCAAGCACCACAGTTGGCTTGGGGCAAAGCTTCGGCTATTTTTATAACCATTTCATCGGTTCTTACCGCAAATTTTTTTGATACTAAATACAGAACTGTCGCCGCAACAAAGGCTATTCCGCCTAAAATATATACATTAGATAATATCGAATCATCCATTGGTTATGGCCTTTTTAGTGTTTCTTTGTTATCTTAAATTGATTGTTTGAAAATATCTTTCTGCTCACAAAGGATAAACCAAAATAATAAGGAATCAAGATAATTATGCCAAATATTCCGCATATAATCTCATCAAATTCCGCAGCATATAATCCAAAAACCACGGCTAAAAATAATACTAACGGCAAAATATAGCCGTAAACTACAGGGAGAATACAACTCTTATAGTCTGTTGATATTAAAACAACTTCTCCTACCTTGTAATCTTCTTGCGGATTGTTTATCCAGATTATTTTTTCTTCTTTTTCACCATGGCATAATTTTTGTGCCGCACAACTGCCGCAAGCATCTGCTTGCTTTACGGCAACTCCTATTTTGCCATTCTCTACAAATTTAATTATAGCTTCACAAGATATTTCCGTCATAATCTATCACCATGTTACTCAAAAACATTCTGTGCCGCTGTTGAATAATGCGGTTTAAATTCATTGTCAAAAATTATAGCCTTTATATTGTATTTATCGGCAAAGGCTAAACCTTCTTGCAAATTCATAGACATTAAAGCTGTGGCATAGGCATCGGCATACATGCAAGAATCGTGAAATACACTTGCGGAAAGAATATCAACCTCGGCAGGATATCCGCTTTTTGAGGATATGGTGTGAGCTATTTTTTTGCCTTTTTCGTAATAGAAATTGCGATAATTGCCAGAGGTTGCAACCGATACATTGCTTAATGATACTATCATTATATTATCTTTTTTATCGCTTGCCGGCCAATTTATTCCTATATTCCAAGGCTCGCCTTTATTATTGCGGTAACCTTTAGCTCTTACCTCGCCGCCGATTTCTATAACATAGTTTTCATAGCCTTCGGCATCCAGCAGTTCGGCCACTTTATCAACTCCATACCCTTTGGCTATTGCCGAAAGATTAATTACGGTTGCAGAATTTTCTTTTTTTAGCCATGAATAATCAGCGGCAAACTTTATTTTATCAAAGCCGGATATTTTTAGTGCTTCTTTTATTTCTGCAGCCTCCGGATTTTTATGTTTGCCGGCTCCGAATCCCCACAAGTCTATAAGTATTCCGAGCGAGACATCAAATGCTCCGCCTGATTCTTGATAAACTTGGGCTGCAGCTTGCATTACCTTGCCTAATTCCGGAGATAAATTCATCTTTTCGCCGGCTTTTGCCTGATTAATTTGTGAAATTGCGCTTGCTTTATCAAAAACCGACATTTGAGAATTTACATCACTCAATACTCTGTTGATTTTGTTTGCTAAATCGTCATCATGGAAATCAGATAAAATTTTTATCTGATAGTAAGTGCCGAAAATTTTGCCATCTATAACTCTGTACGGCGATAAATAACGGTAAAATACCGCTATTATCCCGCTAAAAATTAAAACAAATATAAGATATCGCAAAAAACGCATATTTATCCTTGTATAATTTTGAAGTTGCTTTTTACAAATCATAAAAACTGTTTTATATTTATAGGCGGTTGCTGTCAATAAACTAAATTAAACAGGGAAAATGTTATGATGAAAATGTTCGTCGAAAAAGTTAAGAAACTGGCGGAAGACTATAAAAAATCAGACTTGTGCTTGAGATGCGCAGAGAAAAAATCTGCTTGGAATAAAAAAATCAACTCTTGGGGTAAAGAGTTGGTAAAAAATAATGTTAATGCCAATATGGTTAGTATATTCGGCTTTATCGTCGGTATGATTGCCGTTAATTTTTTGGCGATGAACCTCTATTTTGAGGCTTTGATTTGTATCCTTATCAATCGCTTTTGCGATGTTATGGACGGGGCTGTTGCAAGAGCCGAAGGTGTTACTAAGTTCGGCGTATTTCTTGATGCTTCTTTGGACTTTATTTTCTATGCCGGTGTTATTTTCGGTTTTGCTTTGGCTAATCCTGATGAAAACGCTCTGCCGGCAAGCTTTTTGTTGTTTGGCTTTACCGCTTCGGCCTCGGCAATGCTCACATACGGAATCGTTGCCTATGCCGATGATAAAAAAGCAAAAGATTTATCAGAATCGCCCTTCTATCTGGGAGGAATCGCTCAAGGATTTGAAACCATTGCCGCATTTATCCTTTTGTGCTTGATGCCTTTTGCCTTTTTGCCGATATCTATCGCTTTGGGCTGTTGGTGCATAATTAAAGCTCTAATCATAATTTCCTCGGCTTATTATAAATTGGTTATTCAACAAAAAAACGGTAAGTAATGCGTATTATCCGAAGTTTGTTCCTTTTTCTCGTCTTTTTTGCTTCTGCCGCTTTTGCTGCAGAAAGCCATCTTAAAATCGTGCCTTATGTTAAACACGATGCCGATAACAACTTGAATGTATTGATTGAAATGACAGTAAAAGAAGGATGGCACGTTTTTGCCCCTTATGAACAAACTTTCGGCGGTCCGCTCACCGTCAAATGGCAGCTTCCTAAAGATGTAACTATTTCAGAAGAAAGTTTTAGTAAGCCGATTCATTTCGCTCAAGAGATGTTTTCTTTTGATGGTTATGATAAAAAAATATTTTATAAGGCAAAATTAAAAGCATCAACTTATCTATCGGAATTGCCGGTTAAAATATCGTGGCAAGCCTGTAAAGATGAATGTATTCCCGAGGAAAGAAATCTTGTCATCCAACCTTTTGACAATGTCAATTTTGATATAAAACTCGCCGAGAGTGAAGATTATTTTGCTTTGGGAGCTAAAAAAGAAACATCTATTGATACTGCTTCAATAACAACAAATTGGTTTGTGATTTTGTCGTTGGCCTTTTTGGGTGG
Source organism: uncultured Pseudomonadota bacterium (assembly GCA_949297185.1). Lineage (GTDB taxonomy): Bacteria > Pseudomonadota > Alphaproteobacteria > RF32 > CAG-239 > CAZU01. Next base: position 67,666 of record CASFRM010000001.1, on the reverse strand, counting down.
TGTTATATTAAACTTGATGCCGTGCATATTCCCTGTTTTGAGCATTAAACTGCTTTCTTTAATGCAAATGAGAGCCGAAACCAGAAAGCAAGAAGCCTTGTTTTATTCTATGGGCGTGATTGTTTCGATGTTGGTAATTGCCTCGGCTTTGTTTATTATCAGAAACTTTAATAATGCGGCAATATGGGGATTCCAGCTACAGTCACCGTGGTTTGTCGGATTTATGCTTATATTGTTTATATTCCTTACCCTTATGATGGCAGATGTTATCAATATAAACAGTGAAGCCTTAAATAAACTGGCAGTTTTGAGTTTTAAAAATCACAAGCTTAATGCTTTTATGACCGGATTATTGGCCGTATTGATTGCTACTCCTTGCAGTGCGCCGTTCATGGGGACGGCAGTCGGTTTGGCTTTGATTTCTTCGGGCGAAATATTTTTTCCGGTCTTCATAGCTTTGGGTATAGGATACGCCCTGCCCTTTGCTCTGTTGGCTTGGTATCCGAAAGTAATGAAAAAAATTCTGCCCAAGCCAGGAAAATGGATGTTGGTTTTGAAAAAAATTCTGGCACTTCCTTTGGCTTTAACCGCAGTTTGGTTGGCTTGGGTGTTGTCGGCACAACTCGGGTGGTGGCAGGCCAAATCTTCGCCGGTATGGCAAGAATACTCACCTCAGAAATTGGAAGAAGCGTTGCAAAACAAACAACCGGTATTCATTGATTTTACGGCAAAGTGGTGTGTTACTTGCTTGGTTAATCAAAAAACGACCCTGCAATCAAAAACAATGCGGCAGTTAGTTAAAGAAAAAAATATTCTTTTGTTAAAAGTCGATTTTACCAATCAAGACAAAAAAGTTGCAAAATTGCTCAAAAAATATGGTCGAGCCGGTGTTCCGCTTTATGTATATTATAACGGAAAATCAAATAAATATACCATCCTGCCGCAGTTGTTGACGACCGGAATTTTGGAAGAATATCTGAATTAATATTACTTGCTTTTGCTTTGTGCTATTTTTAATGCTTGATGCCATGCGAGGTTTCTTTTGGGTGCCATATCATGCATCATATCAATTTTTGGGTACTTAGTAGCTTTTACTCTACTGTCGACAACTTTAATACCATATTTTTCTATCAATTCATTTTTTTTAGCTTCCGGTAATAAGCCTAGTACGCTACTATCAATATCATTGGCTACAAATCTTTCTGCTTGTTTTTTCAGATTATCCAATTTTAGAGGAATAAATGTTGAATCAGGGTTCTCTATAGGATCTTTACCACCGGTTTCTGGATATTCAAAATATGACATATTAGGACTACCGACGATAGAACGATTGAGGGTCAAGAAAAACGGAACATTTTCTGATTGTATGATAAAACCTTCGTAGCCTCGACGGCCAATTAAGCCGTAGCTTCGTTTCCCTTTAACGCTGCGATATTTTGATATAGCCACGCTTTTCTTATATTCAGAAGCATTTGAACTAAGTACCTTGAAGTAATGGGAATCTTTAACTTCGGTTTCATCCATATTGTATACAAACATACAGGTCGCTACGACCTCACTGGATGAAAGCTCCTTGTCTATGTGCTTAAATACAGGGTAAACATATTTTCTTAAGTGGTGGGCGGCATATTTATACGCATCTTCTTTGGTTATTCTGTCGCCCAGCCTTACTTTTCTGCCGTTTGGATAATAGCGAGTCCCGTAACCGATTGTTTCTTCTCCTGCTTCACATATATAAGCTGTATCACGAAAGTTTTCAAAAGTAGCTATACAACACAATATTTCGGCTTCCAGATTTTGGGCTTTTTTATAGTTATAGTAAAAAGCTTCGTTATTGGTTTTATGTTTTGCCAAAAACTCTTGCATTTCTTGTTTTTCGTTATTTGAAATTTCCATGCGCTGCTGATTTTCTTTTATATTTTTTGATACTTGCGAAACCAAGGTCGCTCCGCCTATGCTGGATGCAACTATAAGCGCTTTAACAGCTCCTTTGCGAATATATGGCAACGCTTTATCTTTGATAGCCATGTGAACTCGATTTTCTGCAAAATGATATTTTTTGTTGCTCAAATTATAAACTACAGCAGGTAAAGCCCCCAAAGCTCCACCTAAAATTTGAGCCGTTTGTTCGGCCGTAAACTTAAGCCCTTTACCGATAGTTTTAGAAGTTTCTTTCAAATTATTAAGATAATGCAACTTATCAAGCTTAGATAAATAATCTTTATTCATGCTTATAGCAAAGTCCTTTTTAGGATGTTCTGCCCTTGCCCGTAATACTTTTTTTATTGCTGAAGTGTATCGTCTCGTAGCTTTATTAGCTGCCTTGGATAAAATTTCTCTATCTGGAAGGTTACGTAAAGTCTGGTCCAGCGAGGCTATAACATGTAAACCTTTGTACTTTATCTCTTTGGGGTGAACTTGCTTGTTTTTATTCACTAAATTGTACAGGTCATAAACTTTGTGGCGATTGTCCTGAAAACTTAATACATCGTCAAGAAATGCTTCTTCGTTACCTTTGTATGAAACGGGGATAGGAAGTTTAACCCCTAAAACATCAGCATATTGGACTTGCGAATTATTATATTCTTTTTCTACAATTTGAATGTATTCTTCTAAAGATTTTTGGGGCATTGTCTTATTCCTGTTTGCAAAATACTCTATTTATGAATTTATATTACCATAATTATTAATATATTGCAAATATTTTTAGACAAAAATGATTATTTGGTTTTGTCAATTTGATTTTATGCTATTTATACACTGGTCTAACACATTGTTTTTACTTTGTTTTATACTCTATAAAGTTATACATTCAATCAACTGATTGACTTTTGTTTTTTTGAGTGTATTATCCCCAGAAGTGTTTTTGTGTGCGCATGGTTTCTGGTCAGAAACTATGAGGCTTGTGAGTGCGTACTTTACAAATCTCACAAAATATTGTTTATTTTTTGTAACTGTTGATGTATGTTAACCGATAACGAAAGGAATTTATGTCATGGAAGAAAATGTTATCAAGGAACTGAATATTAAAGATATATTGTCTATGTTGCCGCACCGCTACCCGTTTTTGCTGGTGGATAAAGTTAAAATTATCAGAGCCGGAGAAGAAGGTATCGGTATTAAAAACATTACCATGAACGAACCGCAATTTACCGGACACTTCCCTGAAAATCCGATTATGCCCGGTGTTTTGATTATGGAAGCTATGGCTCAAACTTGCGGTATTGTCGTTAAAGATGTTATCGGAGGGGATAACTCAAAGGCTGTTTTGTTTATGGGAATTGATGAAGCAAAGTTTCGCAAACCTTTCTTGCCCGGTGATGTTATGGAAATGCATGTGGTTAAAGAAAAAGAATGCCGCGGTGTTTATCGTTTTAGATGTCAGGCAAAATGCAACGGTGTAGTACATGCCGAGGCTTTGCTTACCGCTATGATGGGCAGATAAAATTTTTAAGGATATTTAACTAATGGCTGACAAAACTATTTATTTGGATTTTGAAGAGCCGATTTATAAGCTTGATACCAAAATTCAAGAACTTAAATCTTGTTGTGATGACAATTTGGCTAAAGACTTCAATAAAGAAATAGCGAATTTGGAAAAAAAGACACAAAAACTGCTGGAAGAAACTTATACAAAGCTTACTCCTTGGCAGAAAGTTTGTGTGGCCAGACACGCTAATCGTCCGCACAGCATTGATTATATTAATGCCTTAATCGAAAACTTTATGCCTTTGGCCGGTGATAAATTGTTCGGCGAAGATGAGGCTATCGTAGGAGGCTTGGGATTCTTTAATGGTCAGGCCGTTATGGTTATAGGACAAGAAAAAGGTCACGATTTGGAAAGCAGAATCCGTCATGGCTTTGGTATGCCTAAACCTGAAGGTTACCGCAAAGCCAAGAGATTGATGGAATTGGCTAACCATTTTAATATCCCGATTATTTCTTTGGTTGATACTGCCGGTGCATTCCCCGGAATCGAAGGTGAGGAGCGCGGACAAGCCGAAGCTATCGCTTCTTGCATCATGGAAGGATTTAAGATGGAAGTGCCTTATATTGCCGTGGTTATCGGCGAAGGCGGTTCCGGCGGGGCTATTGCTTTGGCTACCGCTAATCGCATTTTGATGCTTGAGCACTCTATATATTCGGTTATTTCTCCGGAAGGATGCGCATCTATTTTGTGGCGTGACGGCTCAGCCGTTAAAAAGGCTGCTACAGCCTTGCATTTAACAGCTCAAGATTTACATAAATTCGGTGTAGTTGATGAAATTATTCGTGAACCGTTGGGCGGTGCTCATCGTTTTAGAGATGAAACAGTTAAACACGCCGGTGATGTAATCTGGAAACATTTAACCGAGCTTAAGAAACTCTCTCCTGCCGATTTGGCCAAAGACAGAGAAGAAAAGTTCTTGGCTATGTCAAGAATTGCTTAATTTAGAGGTGTTACTATGAATTGGTTACTTGATTATGTTAGACCTAAGTTGTCCGTGGCTAAAACTGAGAAAGATGTGCCTGATAATTTGTGGGATAAATGCCCGCAATGCGATGCAATGATATACGGACAAGAGTTGGCTAAAAACCTATATGTTTGCCCTCATTGCGGATATCATATGTATTTGCGCCCGCGTAAAAGATTTAGAATGTTGTTCGATGATGAAGAATATTCTTATTTGGAAGCCCCGAAAGTTAAAGAAGATCCTTTGAATTTTAAGGACACCAAAGATTATCGCTCAAAACTTAAATCAGCCCGCGAAAAGACCAAGTTCGATGATGCCTTCGTTGCTGCTTTTGGTAAAATGGGTGGTCACGGTGTGGTTATCGGGGTTATGAACTTTAACTTTATCGGCGGTTCGATGGGATTGGCCGTAGGTGAAGGAATTGTTCAAGCCGCTCAATTTGCGGTGGAACGCAAAGTTCCTTTAATCTTGGTTACAGCCTCAGGCGGTGCTCGTATGCAAGAAGGTATTTTGTCTTTGATGCAAATGGCCAGAACTACTCTTGCCGTAAAACAACTCAAAGATAATCACCTGCCCTATATTGCCGTACTTACCAATCCTACAACCGGTGGTGTTTCGGCATCGTTTGCAATGCTTGGCGACATTACTATTGCCGAACCGGATGCTTTGATTGCTTTTGCCGGTGCAAGAGTGATTAAAGAAACAATTAAAGCCGACCTGCCGGCCGGTTTTCAAAAAGCCGAATACTTAAAAAAACACGGTATGGTCGACATGATTGTTAGTCGCCATGATTTGCGTGAAAAACTTATCACTTTACTTAATTTGCTCGGTAACACCTACACTAAAGGAGAATAATCAAATGAAAGAGCTTAAACCTTTGGACTTGTGCGGTAAAAGTGTATTTCCGCTTTTTGAAGGCGGACGCGGCGTTAATGTAAGCAACGGTCATACCGCCGGTGCTTGGGCTAAAGAAAATTGTATCGGTACTTTCTCGGCCGTATTTCCCGATATCAGAGATAAAGACGGTAATTTGCAACTGGAAAATATTACCGCCAAGTCAAGAATCGAAAGACATCAGCAAATGATGGATCAGGCTGTGGACGGTTGTGTTTCTCAGGCTCAAATCGCTCATGAAATATCTAACGGTAACGGCTTGATTAATATGAATGTTTTATGGGAATTGGCCGATAGTCAATATCTGATTAAAAATGTGTTGGAAAGAGCCAAAGGTGTTATAAACGGTGTGGTTTCCGGTGCCGGTTTGCCGATTAAATTGGCTGAGCTTACCTCGCAATTTAAGGTATTCTATTATCCGATTGTTTCATCCGGCAGAGCTTTGCAAATATTGATTAAACGCGGCTATGATAAATACAAAGAATTTATGGGAGGGGTTATTTATGAAGATCCTTGGTTTGCCGGAGGACACTGCGGATTCTCTAATACCGACGAAGTCGGAAAACCGCAAAGCCCTTATGAAAAAGTTGTGGAACTGCGTAAAGTATTGAATGCCAACGGTTTGAATGATATACCAATCATCATTGCCGGCGGTGTATGGTCTTTGAGCGATTGGCAAGATTATATCGATAATCCGGAAATCGGCAAAGTAGGTTTCCAATTCGGAACCAGACCGATGTTAACTCAAGAAAGCCCTATTTCTCAGGCTTGGAAAAAGTTAATGTTACATCTTAATCTTGATGATGTGGTTATTCAAGATTTCAGTCCGACCGGTTTTCTGTCTTCGGCAATTAAGAACTCTTTCATTATGAAATTGTTTGATCGCAAAAATAGCGAAATTCCTTTTTCTAAAGAAAAAACCGAAGAATTTTCCGAACCGGTTGTTTATTCTAAAAACACTACTTATTTTGTTAGAAAAGAAGATTTGCATATTGTTGATGAGCAAGCTAAAAAAGGTAAAACCTGCTTATCAATCACACCTGACAATACTCTGATTTTCTTGACAAAAGATGAAAAAATGCAAGATATGGAAGATATAAAAGATTGTTGCGGTTGCTTATCTGCCTGCAAGTTCTCTTCTTGGTCCAGCCATAATGGAACTACCGGAAAAGTACCGGATTTGCGTTCGTTTTGCATCAGAAAGTCTTTAATCGAAGTAGGACACAAAGGCGGAAACATTCTCGATAATATTTTATTTTCGGGAAAAAATGCTTTCAAATTTAAAACCGACCCGCTGTTTAATACGGGAAATTGGCCCTCTATCAAAGAACTTATCGAAGCTATTAAGAGCGGTCGTTAATTTTATTTAATTTTCAAGGAGATATTTAAGTGAAAGATATTATGAAAAACAAAAAAGGTATTGTGTTCGGTTTAGCTAACGATCACTCTATCGCTTGGGGTATTGCAAAAGCTTTACATGAGCAAGGTGCAGAAATGGCTTTTACCTATCAAGGTGAAGCTTTGGAAAAACGCGTTCGTACTTTGGCCGAAAGCTTGGGCTCAAACATTATTATGCCCTGCAATGTTACAGACAGCAACGATTTGGACAATTTGTTTGCCGAAATTGAAAAGAAATGGGGTAAAATTGACTTTGTTGTTCATGCCGTTGCATTCTCAGACAAAAACGAACTCAAAGGCAGATACTGCGACACTACATTAGCTAACTTCTTGAATACAATGCACATTTCTTGCTACTCATTTACCGATATTTGTGCAAGAGCTGCTAAAATCGCTAATGATGGCGCAAGCTTTGTAACCCTTTCTTACCTTGGTGCCGAAAGAGTTATCCCGAACTATAATGTTATGGGTATTGCTAAATCGGCTTTGGAAACTTCGGTTATGTATTTAGCCAGAGATTTGGGCGACCAAAACATCAGAGTTAATGCTATCTCTGCTGGCCCGATTAGAACTTTGGCTGCAGCAGGTATCGGTGATTTCCGCAACATTTTGGGCTGGAACAAGGCTAACAGTTTGCTCGGCCGTAATATGAGCATTGATGATATCGGAAATTCTGCTCTTTATGTTTTGAGCGATTTGGCCAGCGGTGTAACCGGCGAAGTTTTGCATGTTGACGGCGGTTATAATAAACAAGGTATGTGTAACATTAATAAAGCTCAAGAAGTTTCCGAATTGTTGGGCGAATTTGCTAAAATGAAGGAAGGTAACTAATGGCTCAGGACGATATTGCTTGTATTGAATCCATTGCTAAAATAGTTAGTGATTTGGACTTGGAATCTGTTGATTATAACAAAGACGGTTTACATATCATTGTTACCAACCGTTCTAAAGAAGTTGTGGCTCAAACTGTTGTTGCTCCGGCTCCGGTCTTGCAACCTGCAGCTCCGGTTGCTCAAGCTCAAACCCCTGCTCCGGCTCCGGTGGCCGAAGCCCCTGTTGCCGTAAAAGGCGAAACAATCAAGTCGCCCATGGTCGGTGTGCTATATCTTTCGGCCAGCCCGAATGACCCCGATTATGTAAAAGTCGGTGACACGGTTAAAGAAGGTGATGTTATTTGCTTGATTGAAGCAATGAAAACATTTAACCAAATTAAGGCTCCCAGAGGCGGTATTATCAGAGAAATTTTGGTAACTTCCGGCTCTGCCGTTGAATTTGACGAACCTTTGTTTGTAATTGAGTAAGAGAAAACGGATATGTTTGAAAAAGTACTGATTGCCAACCGCGGCGAAGTGGCTTTGAGAATTAATCGTGCTTGCCATGAGATGGGAATTAAGACCGTGGCCGTGCATTCTACAGCCGATAGAGATGCCATGCATGTTCGCTTGGCTGATGAGGCTGTTTGTATCGGCGGACCGCAGTCTAAAGATTCTTATCTCAATAAAACGGCTATTATCTCTGCCGCTATCGTTACCGGTGCTAATGCTATTCACCCAGGATACGGCTTTTTGTCTGAAAATGCCGATTTTGCCGAGATGGTTATAAAACATGGTCTTACTTTTATCGGACCTACTCCGGAACAGATGCGTTTGATGGGCGACAAAATTGCCTCTAAAAAAGCAGCCATTGAAGCCGGTTTGCCGGTTACCAAAGGTTCTCCGGCACTGGAATCGGTCGAAGATGCTAAGAAATGGGCTAAAGAAATCGGTTATCCGGTTATTATCAAAGCTAAAGACGGCGGCGGCGGAAAAGGTATGAAAACAGCCTTTAACGAAGAAGAAGTCGAAACTGCCTATACTATGGCTAAAGCCGAGGCAAAGTCTTCGTTTACCAGTGATGTGGTATTTATGGAAAAATACCTGCAAAAACCTCGCCATATTGAAATTCAGATTTTGGCTGATATGCACGGTAATGTTATCCACTTGGGAGAACGCGACTGCTCAATTCAACGCAAGCACCAAAAACTGATTGAAGAGACCCCTTCTCCGGCTCTAAACCAAGAAAAAAGAAACGAGATTTTTGGAATAGTCTGCTCGGCTATCAAAAAAATCGGTTATTTCGGTGCCGGCACTTTGGAATTTTTGTTTGAAGACGATGAATTTTATTTCTTGGAAATGAATACGCGTTTGCAAGTTGAGCATCCGATTACCGAAGCGGTTACCGATATTGATATCGTTCGCGAACAAATTAGAATCGCTAACGGTGCTAAATTGGGATACACCCAAGATGATGTGAAATTCCAAGGCGCGGCAATTGAATGCCGTATCAATGCCGAGGATCCGTTTACCTTTATTCCTTGCCCAGGTAAAATTGCCGAATGGCATGTTCCGGGCGGACTTGGCGTCAGAGTTGATTCTGAAGCTTATTCGGGCTACAGAATTCCGCCGTTTTATGACAGTATGATTGCTAAACTTATTGTCAGAGGATCGACCAGAAGCGCTGCTCTGTTAAGACTTAAAAGAGCTTTGCGTGAGTTTGTTATCGGCGGCGTTACCACTACTCTGCCCTTGCATGAGGAAATTATTTCTTCGCAAGAGTTTGTGGATGGTCTGTATAATATTCACTGGTTGGAAAAGTTTTTAGAAAAAAGACAGGAAAAAAAGAATGACGAATAATTTACCGATGATTACCGGTATTGGCTATGCCATACCGACAAAAGTCGTAACCAACAATGATTTGACCTCTTTGTATGATACCTCAGATGAATGGATTTATTCTCGTACAGGTATTAAGGAAAGACATCTATTCAAAAGCGATGCGGAAGCACTCGAACTTTTGGAAAAGGCTGCCAGACAAGCCATAAATAATGCCAGAATTGATGCTGAAGACGTTGATCTCATCATCGCTGCAACATCTATGCCGGTACAGATGATGCCGACGATGTCTTGTACTGCGCAAAGACTTTTGGGTATTAAGCGCAATATTCCGGCTTTTGACTTTTCGGTGGCTTGCTCGGGGTTTGTTTATGGCTTGGATATTGCTAATGCTTATATCAGATCGGGCATTTACAAAAATATTCTTATTTTGACTTTTGATAATTGCTCGCGTTATCTGGACTGGACAGATCGCCGAACTTCAATATTGTTTGGCGATGGTATCGGAGCCGCAGTTGTTTCTGCCGGTGAAGAAAATGATATTTTGGCTATTGATATTAAGGCTGACGGTCATGTCGGTGACTATATAACTTTGCCCGTACCGCATGGCAACTGTCCGTTTGTCGAAACCAATGATGACAAACAAATTTTAGCAATGAAAGGACAAGATGTTTATAAATTTGTGGCCAATATTATCCCTAATTATATTACCGATACCATATTGGCGCAAAATAATATCGACAGTGACACTGTTGATTATCTGATACTACATCAGGCTAACCAAAGAATTATTAAAGCGGTACAAGAAAGACTTAATTATACCGATGATAAAGTAATATCCAATATTGAATATCTGGGTAATACTTCGGCTTCTTCCATATTAATTGCCATGGGCGAAGCTATTAAACAAGGTAAAGTAAAAACTCCTTCCAAGGCAATAATTTGCGGCTTTGGAGCCGGCATGTGCTGGGGTGGCGGTGTTATCCGCTTGCGTGAAGGCGTTTTTAGAAAAGAAAATATTTTTTAAGAAAATAAAAGAAGGAAACAGACTATGAAAAGAGTTGTTGTTACTGGATTGGGAGCTTTGACTCCTTTTGGAATGGGCGTTAAAACCGCTTGGGACGCTATTGTTGCCGGAAAATCTGCTATCCGCAACATCACCAAGTTTGATACCGAAAATTTTTCGGTTAAGGTCGCCGGCGAAGTTATTAAAGGTACTGAACCAGGACAATTTAATCCTGACGAATATATGGAACCTAAAGAACAAAAAAGAATTGACGATTTTATTTTGTTTGGTATTGCTGCCGCAGAAGAAGCAATCAAAGATGCTAATTGGATGCCAGAAGATGCAAAAGAAAAGGCTCGCACCGGTGTTATAATCGGTTCTGGTATCGGCGGATTGAAAACGATTGATGATAATGCAAAAATTTTGGCTGCTTCCGGTCCTCGTCGTATCAGCCCGTTCTTTATTCCGGCTACGATTATCAATATGATTTCCGGACATGTTTCAATGCGTCACGGCTTTACCGGTCCGAACTTGGCTTGTGTTACTGCTTGTGCTACCGGCTCACATGCCGTTGCTCATGCTTACCAAGCAATTGTTATGGATGATGCCGATGTTATGGTCGTTGGCGGTGCCGAAGCTGCCGTTTGTGCCCTTTCGGTTGCCGGTTTTATGCAAGCAAAAGCTTTGTCTCACAGCTATAACGACACTCCGGAAAAAGCGTCTCGTCCTTGGGATAAAGGTCATGACGGCTTTGTAATGGGTGAAGGTGCCGGTGTATTGGTATTGGAAGAATATGAACATGCCAAAGCCAGAGGCGCTAAAATTTATGCAGAATTGGCCGGTTATGGTACATCAGGTGATGCTTATCATATTACCTCTCCGGCTCCGGACGGATCAGGTGCTAAAAAAGCAATGAGCGAAGCTTTGCGTAAATCAAACATTAAGCCTGAGGAAGTTACCTATATTAACGCTCACGGTACTTCGACCATGATCGGTGATGCTATGGAAGCAAAGGCTGTGTCTGAATTGTTTGCCGGTTGCAAAGATTTGAAAATGTCTTCGACCAAATCGGCAATCGGTCACTTGCTCGGTGCCGCCGGTGCCGTTGAAGCCGTATTCTGTGTTAAGGCTATTGAAACCGGAATCTTACCGCCTACCCTCAATCTTGAAGATCCGATTGATGAAGTTGCCGGAATGGATTTGGTACCGAATCAAGCTCGCAAGTGCGATGTTAAAGTTGCCATGTCGAACTCGTTTGGTTTCGGCGGTACCAATGCTTCTTTGATATTTAGAAAAATTTAGGAAAAGTAAAATGCAAGTGATATCTGATGTATTGGTTTTTCCCGGTCAAGGGTCGCAAAAAATCGGCATGGGCAAAGATTTGGCCGAAAATTTTGCCGTAGCTAAAGATGTCTTTGATAAGGTTGATGATGCTCTAAACTTCAAACTAAGTGCTTTGATGTTTGACGGCGAAATTGAAGAATTAAACAAGACCTCTAATGCTCAACCGGCAATTATGGCTGCTTCGATAGCTTATTTCGAGGTTTTGAAAAGCTTGGGCTTAATCAATATCGATAATGTTAAATTTATGGCCGGACACTCTTTGGGTGAGTACTCTGCTTTGTGTGCAGCAGATAGTTTGTCTTTGGAAGATACCGCAAAATTGCTCAAAGCACGCGGTTCTTATATGATGCAGGCTTGTATTGATAATCCGGGGTCAATGGCTGCTCTTATCGGCTTTGATTATGATAAGGCAAAAGCTGTTGCAAACGAAGCCGGTTGTTTTGTCGGAAACTCTAACTCTCCGGCACAAATCGTGTTAAGCGGCTCGACCCAAACAGTTGAAAAAGCTTGTGAAGAGGCAAAGGCTCAAGGTGTTAAAAGAGCTATTATGTTGCCGGTTTCAGGAGCTTTTCACTCGCCTTTGATGCAATCTGCCGCCGATAAAATGGCAGAAGTTATTGCAAACACCAAATTTGCAGAGCCAAGAGTTAAGGTTATAAGCAACCTTTCGGCCAGACCTTACGAAAATGCCGAGGAAATTAAAGATTTGTTGGTTAAACAAATCACTAATACCGTTAAATGGCAAGAAAGTGTGGTTTATATGGCTGATAACGGAGCTAAGAGATTTGTTGAAACCGGATTTGGCAATGTAATTTCCGGATTGGTTAAGAAAATCTTGCCGGAAGCGGAAGTTTTGTCGGCCGAGGATATGCTCAAATCTTATGCTCAGGCAATCTAAATTAGGGAGATAAAGCATGCTCAACTTTCAAGGAAAAACCGTATTGATTACCGGAGCCACCGGAGGAATCGGACGCGGAATTTGCAAATTGTTTCAACAACAAGGTGCTCAGTTGGCAATTGTCGGTCGCGACGAGGCTAAATTGGAAGAATTTCGCAAAACCGAACTTCCGAACGGTGATGTCAAAATCTATGCCGTTGACCTGAGTGATGAAAACAATATCGCTTCTTTGGTCGAGAGAGTTGAGCATGATTGCGGTAAAATTGATGTGCTTATCAATAATGCCGGCATTACCAAAGATAATTTGTCGCTTAAAATATCAACCGAGGCTTGGCATAAAGTGTTGGATACCAACCTAACCTCAAGCTTTTTGTTGTCAAAGGCGGTTTTGCCTTGCATGCTTAAGCATCGCTTTGGGCGAATTATTAATATGACTTCTATTGTGGGAGTTATCGGAAATGCCGGTCAAAGTAACTATGCCGCCAGTAAAGCCGGTCTTATCGGAATGTCTAAATCAATGGCTTTGGAGGTTGCTTCCAGAGGAATTACCATTAATTGCTTGGCTCCGGGATTTATAAAAACTCCAATGACCGATGTTTTACCCGAAAAGGCTAAAGAAAAGTTGTTGGAAAACATCCCGATGGCTAAAATGGGAACTCCCGATGATGTGGCAAACGCAGCACTGTTTTTGGCCAGTGATGAAGCCGGATATATTACCGGACAAACCATCCATGTCAACGGCGGAATGGCTATGATTTAAGAGGTTTATGATGAGCAAACTCTATCTTAACAAACCTCAACTCGATGCCGAAATAGCCAAATGCTTGAATTGTGCATCTAAGCCTTGTATGACTGCATGTCCGGTTAATTGCTCGCCGCAAGAATTTATTCAACACGCAAAGGCCGGAGAATTTACCGAAGCCGTACAATCCATCTGCAAAAACAATCCTATGGGACATACTTGCGGATTGATTTGTCCGGATAAATTTTGCATGAAGGCTTGTCTGAGAGCAAAAATAGACCACCCGATTAACATTCCTTTGGTGCAAGCAACCCTTATCAGTAAATATCGCCAAGATATGACCGATACGGACAGATTGCCCGATAATAACAAAAAAATAGCTATCGTCGGTTCCGGTCCGGCCGGAATGGCGGCAGCATGGAAATTGGTTAAATTGGGATATTCCGTCAAATTGTTTGAAAAGTCTGACAAAGTCGGCGGTGCTCTTAATTTAATTCCTGACTATCGCCTGCCCTATGAGGTGATTGAAGATGATTGGAACTATATCAAACGCATAGGCAAAGCCGAAGTTGAGTTTAGAACTCAGGTCGATAATCCGACCGAGTTCCTTGATAAAGGTTTTGACGGTGTTATCATGGCCATAGGCGAGCAAAATGTCATTGATCTTGGGGTTGAGGGTGAAGAAAATGTGGTAGCTTATGCCGATTATCTGAGAACTCCGACTGCCTACGAAGGAGCTAAAAAAGTCGGTATTATCGGCGGCGGCAATGTAGCAGCTGATTGTGCCATGACGGCTAAACAACAAGGTGCCGACACTATTTCGGTATTTGTCAGACGCAAGATTTTTGATATGAAAGTTACCAAAAAAGAAATGCAAGAACTTTTGGACAACCAAATAGATTTGGTTACCACGACAAGAGTTTGCAAAGTAGAAAAAAATGCCGATAAACTTGATATATATACCTGCTCTACTCAGCCAGGAGAACGCGGATATGTTGATATTGAAAATTCAACAATCAAGAGAGAAGGTTTTGATTTGATTATCAAAGCAATCGGAAGCCGAGCCGAAAAACCGCTCGACCATTCTAAAATAGTTTATGCCGGAGATTGCAAAATCGGAGGTTCTACCATTGTTGAGGCAGTAGCCTCCGGTCTTGATTCGGCAAAATTATTGCATTCTAAACTATCGGGAGAATAATGATGAAAAAACTTATTGTTGCCGGAATGATGGCTGTTATGCTTAGCGCTTGTGCCACTGATCCTTATACGGGAGAAAGCAAAGTTGCCAAGACTGCATGGGGTGCAGGAATCGGAACAGCACTTGGTGCCGGAATCGGTGCTTTGGCAGGTGGTGAAAAAGGAGCATTAATCGGAGCCGGAATCGGTGCGGCCAGCGGTGCTGCTGCCGGTGGATATATGGATTATCAGGCTGCCAAACTACGCAAAGAGTTGGTCGGAACCGGTGTACAGGTTAAGGAAATTGATGGCAAAATTTATTTGGTGATGCCCGGAAATATAACCTTTGATACCAATCAAGCATTCATCAAGTCTTCGTTCCAACCGGTTGTAGTTTCTATTGCTAAGGTTTTGAAAGAATATGATAAAACTCTGGTTCAGGTAAACGGATATACCGATAACACCGGCTCTAATGCCATAAACATGCCGCTTTCGCAAAGAAGAGCCAATGCCGTGGCCGATTTCTTAAAGTTGCAAGGTGTGGCCGCAAGTCGTATTATTGCAACCGGTTATGGCTCGGCAAATCCGATTGCCTCGAATGCGACGGCTGCCGGACGTGAGCAAAACCGCAGAGTTGAGATTGTGCTTATTAATCAGCAATAATCTTTTAACTTAGTTTTTTATCTGAGGAGGTTTTATGCCTCCTCTTTTTTTGACAAAAAACAACTTTTTTGTCGTTTTATAGTTGACGGATGATAAAAATGGTGCTAGCTTCGTTGCGTTAACATATTTTTAATTTAAACTATATAATTATGGCAAAAAAAATTTTTAATGTTGCTCTGGTTGTCAATATGAGACCACAAGAATGGGCAATTACAACTGAAAATTACTTAAAAACGGAACGAGTTCCGTACCTAAGACGGTTCGTAAACTACTGCAAATTAGTAGGAGTTTCGACTGAAGAGTTGATTAAAGCGTGGGCTGAAATGCTGGAAATCAAATCCAAAGAAGAACATTTCGAAAAATCTTCTGAAGATTTAACAACAGGCGAAGCACTATCTGTGCTATTTGCCCCGTTAAGTTACTGTGAGACTAAAAAGCACTACGTTGCTTTTTTGGAACTATGTAGCTAAATGTCTAATCTGCCGTTTTTCTTTCTAAAGAAGGAAAGACGGCTTAAAAATGTATTATTATGAGCAAATTTAATTCAATGATCGTAAATTACCATCTTTTTACTGATTATCACGACTGCAAGAAAGAGATTGCCGATGTTATCCTAGACACATTGGAAGATAATATGGTGGCAATGTTCGAAGTTGTGTCATCTGACGCTGATAAAGCCTTCTATCTGGCGGCTTTTTCCAAATTTTGGAATGAAGCTGAAGATTTAGCGGCTACAAACGGTTTTGAATTGTCAAAAAAGATGCTTGGGTATAGAAAAGAGTTTTACCGTATCAATAATGCTGAAGGATTTTGGAAAAAACTTAAAACCAAATTAAAACTCTTCTTTATGGAACCTGTGTATCTGAAGGAATTTCTCGCATGTTATATGTGGGAAAATCCGAATGAAGATGAAAAGACCAGAGAGAGAATCATGAAAACTCTGGATAGAAAATGGAGATCATATTCTGATCTTAAACCTA
This sequence comes from uncultured Pseudomonadota bacterium, assembly GCA_949297185.1. GTDB lineage: Bacteria > Pseudomonadota > Alphaproteobacteria > RF32 > CAG-239 > CAZU01. The sequence continues at coordinate 51,460 of CASFRM010000001.1, read as the reverse complement.
ATTTTAGAGCCGAAGATATAAGACGGTATAGACCTATTATAGCTCCTATATCAGAGGCATTCTATTTTGGGGCTGAAGATACACCTTATTTGAAAGTTCTGTTGCAAGATGCCAGAAAAAAAGGCTATACGCAACAGGATATTTTAGAAGCATGGGATGCCTGCCTTCATATGAAGTCGATGAGTATATCAACGGCTTCGTGGACAGAGATTGGGCTGGATAAAGCACTTTATGTGCTGTTTGAAAGCCTTAATTACAACGAGATAAAATGCCATTATGTGGCTTTAATCTCGTTATCTGAATAACAAAAGGAGCCTTTTAGGCTCCTTTTGTTATATAATATCTGAGGAAAGTGACAAACCGTAGCTTCTTAGAGCTTCTATTAAATCGGCTAAATACATCCTCTCGTGATATTCTAAATATCCATCTGATAGACACAGCTTTATACCATTACGCAACAACTCCTCAGCCTGCTTTGGCGTTTTGCTTTTGAGACTGCTTACAGCTTCATAAAAATCTTTGCTGTCTGGAAGCACGCTATTTATATATTCATCCAAATATCTGTCGCTCAACTTGTGCGCCGATTTTACTGTGCTCCTTATGTATTCCCTGATTATCTTATCTTTAATATCCTTTTTATTTTTTAAAACTTCGGATAAAAATCGCAATATAATCAAATCTTCTTTAATCGAAGAAAAAATAGCATTGTCATTATATTGACTTTGTTCAGTTATAGATGACTTTTGGCATGTAGCATAAAAATCACTGACAAACTTGCCGACATCTTTATAATATTTTTCACGGGAATTGTCGGTAATGTCATGAATAAATCCGGAATCAAAAACATATGATTTGTTTAGTCGATACAGATATATATCTAAAAAAATGTTTTTATCTTTTTGCCAAACATTGCGAATAGCTGCCCTCTCGGCATAAATTTTGCCGTTTTTTATAAGATTTACCTGCATATTATAAAATTTGCATTCTGTGATTGTCATACTTTAAGTCCCTATTCTTCTTTATGCTATAATATTTTATAATTTAAGTAAATATTTTAATTGCTTATTTGGTTAATTCATTATACCCTACACCACAATGTTGAATTATTTATTTCTTATTCTATGAGACAAAAAATACACTATTATTTTATTTATAAAATCTTTCGTGAAAATGAAAAATTGAATTGTATTGAAGTTTTTAGGCAAATTAACAATCTGGTCGAAAAAGATTATCTTTTGACCGTAGAAAGTAAAAATTTTGATACATTTGATTGCATCAATTCAACCGAAATTATTATCTTTAATGAAAAAGCAAACGAAATAAAAACCGAATGTCTTTTGCATTTGAAAAAAGCTAAATGTTCGGAAAGGATGCTTTGGAAAATAGATAATATTTTGAACATGATTGAGATTTGTACGGAAGATTTAAAATCTTTGCCCAAATTTTCTTTTGGGAGAAGATTTAGCTTATGGCGAGAGTTGCATATTCTGCGACGCTACTCGGTTTCTTTGGAATACCTGTTGGCCTATTTTAAGAATAAAGCCCAAGAACAAGGTATTTCCGAAGAAGAACTAATTGCAATGTGTCAAGAATATGTTGCAAATTCCACAAAAAACGGCAGTTAACAAAAACTGCCGTTTTTTTTAATCTTTAAGAGCCGATATTTTGCTTATGTATTGTTTGATGGTGGCTATTCTGGTGGCATAAGACGAAAGATCTTTTTCAATAAACAATCTTTGGTCAGGTCTTACTTTTATGGCACCGAAAGATGAGATTATCAAATCCATCAACTTTTCTGGATTGGCAAAAGTATTATTCTTAAATCCGATAAGCACACCTTTTGCACCGGCATCGACACGGTCAATACTGGCTTTTTTGCACATGGTTTTTATTTCCACCGTGGTGAGTAAGTTTTCAACTTCGGGCGGTAAGTCGCCAAAGCGGTCAATCAGTTCTTCTCTGATATCGGCCAAGCCCTCTTTATCTTTAATATCACCGATGCGTTTATAAAGCCCTAACCTGATGCCTAAATCTCTGACATAGCTTTCTGGTATCATAATCGGTATACCGGTTGAGATTTGCGGAGCCCAATCATTGGCGGTGGTATTATCTTCGCCGACCACGGCTCCGGAACGCAGACGCATAATTTCTTCTTCAAGCATATGTTGATAAAGCGAAATACCTACATCTTTAATGTGTCCGGATTGTTCTTCGCCCAAAATATTGCCGGCTCCTCTGATATCCATATCATGGCTGGCCAAAGAAAATCCGGCTCCTAAGCTATCCATAGCTTGCAATATGCTCAAGCGGCGTTCGGCTATCGGTTTGAGCTTGCGTTTGGGCGGAACCGTAAAATAAGCATAACCGCGAACCTTGCTACGCCCTATTCTGCCTTTGAGCTGGTATAATTGTGCCAAACCAAACATATCGGCGCGGTAAACAATCATGGTGTTTACTCTGGGCATATCAATGCCGGATTCAATTATGGTGGTTGAAAGCAGCATATCGGCCTGCCCGTCGGCAAACTCATTCATTACCTCTTCCAACTGCTTAACCGGCATTTGTCCATGGGCTACCAATATCTTGATATCGGGCAATAAATCGTGCAATTCTTTTTCAACCTCGTGAATATCAGAAACACGAGGACAAACAAAGAAAGTCTGCCCGCCACGATATTTTTCACGATAAACCGCTTCTTTTATCATAACCTTGTCAAACGGCATGACAAATGAACGAGCAGCCAAGCGGTCAACCGGAGGGGTGGCTATAACGCTCAAACTCTTTACTCCGGTTAGGGATAATTGCAGGGTTCTCGGTATCGGAGTAGCAGTCAAGGTTAAGACATGGACATCGGACTTGATTTGTTTTAGCTTTTCTTTGTGAGCTACGCCAAAATGCTGCTCTTCATCAATAATCAACAAGCCCAAATTGCAAAACTCGATTTTCTCAGATAACAGAGCGTGAGTACCGACAACGATTTCTACGGCTCCATCTTTAAGTCCTTGCTTGGTTTCACGAGCTTCTTTAGGTGTTACCAGACGCGAAAGCATTTTGACCTTAATCGGAAAACCTTCTAAACGAGACTTAAAATTTTGATAGTGTTGACGGGCTAATAAGGTTGTTGGCACAATTACCGCGACTTGAGCTCCGGAAGCCGCAACGGCAAAAGCCGCCCGCAAAGCAACTTCGGTCTTGCCAAAGCCGACATCACCGCAAACTAATCGGTCCATAGGAATAGCAGCATTCAAATCGGCCAAAACATCGGAAATGGCATTTAGCTGGTCATCGGTTTCATTATATGGAAATCTGGCACAAAAATCGTCAAACATTCCTTGCGGCGGAGTAAAGCAATCGGCTTTTTTAAGGTGTCTTTCGGCGGCAATTTTAATTAATTTTTCGGCTATATCACGAATTTTGGCCTTAACTTTGGCTTTTTTGGCCGCCCAAGCCGCTCCGCCCAAAGAATCAAGCTCGATATTATCGTCATCAACACCGTAACGTGACAATACATCAATATTTTCTACCGGAACAAAAAGCTTGGCATCATTGGCATACATTATTTTAAGGCAATCATGCGGAGCTCCGCCGGCGGTGATATTTTCAAGCCCCATGAATCTACCGATACCATGTTCTATATGAACCACCAACTCGCCGACATTGAGCGATGAAACATCGGCAATAAAGTCTTTGGAAGTGAATTTCTTTTGTTTGCGGCGGTTTTGCTTTTCGCCTAAAATATCCTGCTCGGAAATCAGACAATATCCCTCGCCCTTAAAGCCGTGTTCCAAAGGCATTACGGTCAATACGACCTTGTCTTTGGATTTTTGCAGGGCTTCGGCCCAGTTTTCGGTAAAGGTCAAATCCGGTATTTCAAATTCGTTCATCAACGAAAATATGCGTTCGCGACTGCCGGCAGAATAACAGGCAATAATGCGTTTTAACTTTTTGTTTTCACTCAAATAATTTTTGAGTTCGACATAAACCTCTCCGGCGGCGATATTTTTGGCAGAAGAGAAATTGCGAACCGGCAAAACTTGACAATTAATAACATCGTTAGTTTGAGGAATACTTAAAGATGTTAGCGTAATACAATGTTTTTCTTTTATTATTTTTGCAAATTCTTTTTCACTGAGATACAACAGTTCCGGCTTTATCGGGCGATAACATTCCTCTTCGGCAGCCGATTTTATACTCAAGGCCTCTAATCTGGCCTGATAATAGTCGGCAATGCTGTCGGCCTTAGATAGTGCCGCATCTTCAACTTTATCGGAAACCACAATCCCTGCTTGCGGCAGGTAATCAAACAAAGTCGGCAGTGCGTCTTCGTAGAAAAACGGCAGCCAGTTTTCAACACCGATATATTTTCTGCCGTTTGAAACTGCCTCATATATCTCATCGCCGTTAAAATCGGCTCCGAAAGCCTCGCGATATTTGGAGCGGAAGGTCTTTATGGTGTTGACGTCAAGCACAACCTCGCTCATTATTTTGAACTGATAAGATTTTAGTTCGCCGGTGGTGCGTTGGCTCATAACATCGAATTTACGAATGCGTTCGACCTCATCATCAAACAAGTCTATTCTTAAAGGCTCGTCGGTTCCGACCGGAAAGATATCGATAATATCGCCTCTGACGGCGTATTCTCCGGGCTCATAAACCTGAGCTACACGATTATAGCCATTGATAGAAGCATAATGAAGAAAATCATCAAAATTCAACTTACCACCAACCGAAACTTCACGCATTGAGTTAAGAAAAATTTTGCGTGGCGGCAGCTTTTGTAATACCGCGCCGACCGAAGTTACTATAATTCTCGGTTGTTTGGCCTGAGGATTTTGGGCCAGATCAGACAAGCAGTCAATTCTTTGGGATATTATCGCGGAGCTGGGAGAAACACGGTCATATGGAACAGTATCCCATGCCGGAAACCGCAAAACCTTAAATTCGGGGCGTAAATACTCAAGAATTGACGCAACATTGGATAATTCAACACCGTCGGGAGCTATATAGATGATATCTGTTGAAGAATTGAGGGCAAAATTTTCGAGTAAAAAGGCCTCAAATCCCTTGGCTACTGAAGAAAATGTCGTGTCTTGAAAGCGCAAAATGTCGTATTTCATATTTTTTAGTTTCTTTATTGTTTACTTGCTTTTAGTTTATATATACAATACATAAAAGTTTATGCAAGTCATATTTAACGATTGGGAATCTCTTTAATGCGTCCGGAAATACTGTATCCTGTTTTTGCCGAAATATCTTCTCTTAAGGGAATAGGAACAAAAACCGTAAAACTTTTAAACAACCTTTTGGGCGGTAATAAAATAATCGACCTCTTATTACACCTACCCAGCAATGTGGTTGATCGTTCTTATCGTCCAAAACTCAAAGACGCCGTTCCGGGAAGAATTTGCACCATTAAAGCCACGGTGGTTGAACATGTTCCGCCAAAGTCACGTAATCAGCCCTACAAAGTTATTCTTGATGACGGAACCGAGCAAATCACTCTGATATTTTTTAAGATTTATGCCGATTCAATTGCTAAAAATCTGCCGCTTGGAGCAACTCGCATAATCAGCGGTAAAATTGAGGTATTTAACGGCCGCTTACAAATGACACATCCGGATTATATTGCCGCCGAAACGGAAGCTTATAAAATTCCTTCATTTGAGACCATATACCCCCTAACCGCCGGAATTTCTACTAAAATGCTCAACAAATACATGGAACAAGCTCTTGCTTTACTCCCTAACCTTCCGGAATGGTTAGATGAAAAATTTGTAAAACAACATGAATGGGATAATTTCAAATCTGCGCTTACTCATGCTCACAACCCAAAATACAAATCGGATTTAGAGCCATATTCCAAGCATATTTCCCGCTTGGCTTATGACGAATTGTTGGCCAATCAACTTGCCTTAGCCATTGTCAGAGAAAGAGTGCGTAAACAGGCCGGTTTGGTGATTAAAGGAAACGGGTTGCTTAGAAAAAAACTTTTGGAAAAACTGCCGTTTACCCTTACTAATGCGCAAAAAAATGTTTTGGCCGAAATTTATACCGATCAAGCCGATGCTTTCCGTATGCTTCGCTTGGTACAAGGTGATGTCGGATCGGGCAAAACCATCGTTGCCTTGTTTGCCATGCTCAACACCATAGAAGCCGGTATGCAGGCCGCGATTATGGCTCCGACCGAAATTTTAGCCAAGCAACATTTTGAAACCATTGCACCGCTGTGTGAAGATATCGGGGTTAAAACCGCACTCCTTACCGGAAAAACCAAGACCAAAGAACGCAGACAAATATTAGAAGACTTATCTCTCGGCAAAATCAACATACTTATCGGAACTCATGCCCTATTCCAAGATGATGTTACATATAAGAATTTGGGCTTGGCCGTGGTTGATGAACAACACCGTTTTGGAGTTCATCAAAGACTTAGCCTTTCTAACAAAGGAAATAAATCCGATGTATTGGTAATGACGGCAACCCCTATTCCCAGAACTTTGCTTTTGACGGCATACGGAGATATGGAATATTCTAAAATCGACCAACTGCCGGAAGGACGCAAGCCGGTTGATACCAGAGTTTTGCCGGTTACAAAACTCAGCGAAACCGTGGCCGCACTTAAACGAAAAATAGATGAAGGCACTCGAGCCTACTGGGTTTGCCCTTTGGTTGAGGAATCTGAAAAATCCGACTTAGCCGCTGCCGAAGCCAGATTTGCCGATTTGCAAAAAATCTTCGGCGACAAAGTCGGCTTGGTTCACGGAAAAATGAAAGAGAAAGAAAAAGATGCCGTGATGGAGAAATTTAAGAACGGCGAGCTCAAGCTCTTGGTGGCAACAACCGTAATTGAGGTCGGAGTTAATGTGCCGGAAGCAACCATTATGGTGATTGAGCATGCCGAAAGGTTTGGCCTGTCACAACTCCACCAGCTACGCGGACGGGTCAAACGCGGCATTAATCCGGCGACCTGCCTGTTGCTTTACTCTTATCCGTTGAGTGAAACGGCCAGAGAACGACTCAATATTATGAAGCAAACCGAAGACGGTTTCATTATAGCCGAGAAAGATTTGGAATTACGCGGCGGCGGAGAGATTTTGGGAACAAAGCAAAGCGGATTTGCTAATTTTAAAATCGCCGATATGGAATATCACAAAAATCTTTTGGTTATTGCCAATCAAGATGCCAAGCTTGTACTTAACAAAGATCCCAACCTGCAATCTCCTCGCGGACAGGCCTTGCGGGTTTTGCTTTATTTGTTTGAAAAAGATGATAGTGTGAGAACCTATAAAGCTTAAATTTCTTCGAGCTTGCGTGAAATATATTCCAACTTTTCGGCGGATAATTTGCGACCGGCAATAACCTCGTTAAATACCTCTCTTATCTGTGGAGCATATCTTTTACGCGATTTGGCTATCAGAGTTAAATGATTGGCCGCGGCCTTAAATATCTGCTCTTCATCGGCTAAAAGCTGAGCTGCAAGCTCCAAATAAGGCGGAGTATATGTATTGTGGCGAAGATTTTTGATATGGCGATAAGCTTCGTCTTGAATATCGGCGGCGGCAAAGGCCGATACATTTTCGTCTTTAACCTTGCCATGCCAAGAAAAGCGCCTTTTGGTCTTGGCGACGATGCTTTTCAACTTGTTTAAAATCGATTTTTTATTTTCAAATCCACTCATAATTCCTCCACTCTTTGCTCCTTGATTATAACAAGTACAAATATTATTTTACAAGTTAAATATTAAACTTGATTTAAGAAAAATATTTGGCAATACTAGTCTAGAGTTTTAACTTCGGGGTGTTCTTCATGATATTATATAAACGCAGCAAAAAAGGTAATTTACGAGAAATTACCATCTTGGGGTATACTTTTTCCTATAATAAAAAGCCTAAAATGCCGCCGCATATTGATAGAAATAAAGTCTTACAAAAAATTATCAATTTTGACGCCATCGGAATCAATGCCGACAAAAGACCGACCAAGGTTATTGTTTCACTGACTTCTTTCCCTGAAAGAATATACGAAATTCATTACACATTATATTCATTATTAACCCAGAGTTTTAAGCCTGATGAAGTGGTTTTGTGGTTGGCAGAAGAACAATTTCCCAATAAAGAACAAGATTTACCCCCTGCCGTGCTTAATTTACAAAAAAACGGACTGACTATTAAATGGTGCAATGATTTGCGTTCGTATAAAAAGTTAATCCCGGCACTGCATGAATTCCCCAATGATATTATCGTTATCGTTGATGATGATATATATTATCCGGAAAATTGGCTGGAAAAACTTTATAAACAACACCTAAAAACTCCTAACTGCGTTATCGGGCATCGTTGCCATCAAATAACTTTGGATAAAAACGGATATCCTAAGCCCTATAAACAATGGAAGAAAAACTCAACCCTCACAAAACCGTCTTTTAGAAACTTTTTGACCGGTTGCGGTGGGGTTTTGTATCCTCCTCATTCATTATACCGAGATGTAACCGATGTAAAAAAATTCAAAGAACTTGCTCCTTATGCCGATGATATCTGGTTTTGGGCGATGAGTGTGTTAAATAATGTTAAGATTAGAACTTTTTGGGGACGCATGCGTAAAGTTTTATTGGTTAACCCTGAACGCGAAATGCGGACAACCGAAGAGCTGACGCTTACCAAGCTTAATATTGAACAAGACGGAAACAACAAACAAATGGCTGCGGTTATTGCCGCTTATCCGCAAATATTGGAAAAATTGAAGGATTAAAAAATGTCGAAAATTACTATTGCTTATGCTCCGGATAAAAACTTTGTCCCACTCACCTTGGTTTCCATGGCCTCGGTACTCAATAATGCTCGCAAAAATGACGAAATTGAGTTTGTTATCATGTATGCCGATTTAGAAGATAAATATCTGCAAACCTTTGACAACCTACAATCTATAAAACAGTACTCACTTAAAACACTTAAGGTCGATACCAAAATTTTTGATGGTTTTCCCTGCCCTAACTGGGTTACCATGGAGGCTTGGTTTCGTTGTCTGTTGGCTGATTTATTGCCTGATGATGAAAGAGTTTTGTATTTAGACTGCGATACAATCGTCAGAGCTTCATTACATCCGTTGTTTGAACTTGATTTAGGAGATAATCTGGCCGGCGTTATTGAAGACTCTTCGCTCTCGAAACAAAAAGCTCAAAATATTGCTTTGGAAGATAACTTTTATTTTAATTCCGGTGTTATGCTGATTAACCTGAAGGCTTGGAGAAAATGCGACTTTTTTGCAAAACTTAAAGATATTGTGATGAAAGACGGCAAAATCAGTAACGACCAAGATGCCCTAAACAAAGCTTGTGACGGGCTTAAATATCGTTTGTCTCCAAAATATGACTATATGCATGTTTGGTGGAGAAAAAATGTTTCTCAATATGATGAAAGCTATCAAAAAGAATTCCTAAAAGCCGAAGAAAATCCGGTAATTGTTCACTTTACCGGCGTAAAGCCCAATAATCCGGCTTGCAAAAACAAATTTACTCCGGAATTTAGGCAATATGCCGCTATGGTTCCGGCTTATGATGCTTTGCAAAAAGAAATCGGACTAAAAGCTGCCGGTAAAGGAAGAGAAAAACTCCCGCTCATCAAACGGATATTTTCTATCGAAACCTCTACTGACCGCAAAAGAAAATATATAAATATATTGGGTTTTACTTTTAAGATTAAGGTGTAGAGGAACATTGTGATTGACATATGTTTTATTAAAATATAGCCTGTGTGAATTAGTTATAAGATTTTAAGGAGAATCGAGATGAAAGGTATAATTTTAGCCGGTGGCAGCGGCACAAGATTGTATCCGTTGACAAAGACAATGTCCAAACAGTTGTTGCCGGTCTATGACAAACCTATGATTTATTATCCTTTGTCCACTTTAATGTTGTTCGGCATAAAAGATATTCTTATTATTTCTACCCCGAAAGATACTCCTAATATTGAAGCTCTGTTTGGAAACGGTTCTAAAATCGGACTTAATATAAACTATGCAATCCAAAACGAGCCCAAAGGTATTGCCCAAGCCTTTACAATCGGTGCGGATTTTATCGGAAATGATGATGTCTGCTTAATCTTGGGTGATAATATTTTTTATATGGGAGCTCAAGTTCATACTTTTAAGGAACAGATTGCAAACAACTCGGGAGCTGTTGTTTTCGGATATTATGTTAACGACCCCAAAAGATTTGGAATTATTGAGATTGACGCCGAAGCTCATAAGGTATTGTCTATTGAAGAAAAACCTGAAAATCCTAAATCTAATTATGCCGCAGTCGGACTATATTTCTATAAAAATGATGTGGTTGAAAAAGCTAGAAATTTGAAACCCGGTGCTCGCGGAGAATTGGAAATAACCGATATTAATAAGAAGTATCTGGCGGAAGATCGTCTGACTGCCTGTATTATGCGAAGAGGAACAGTGTGGCTTGATGCCGGAACGCCTGACAGCCTTATGGATGCCGGAACCTATGTCCAATTAATTGAAAAAAGGCAGGGATTAAAAATTTCTTGTATTGAAGAAATAGCATACCGCCGCGGTTTTATTAATGACGAACAGATGCTTGCCATAATTGCCGAACTTAAAGACGGTAACTATAAATCTTATTTGCAAAAAGTGTATGAGGAAAGATATGAATTTTCTAAAAACTAATATTGACGGTCTGGTAATTATTGAACCTAATGTGTTTGCAGATGCCAGAGGTTATTTTTTTGAAAGCTATAACAAGGCCGAATTTGAAAAAAATGGTATTATGTGTGACTTTGTACAAGATAATCAATCAAAGTCGTGCTATGGTGTGGTTAGAGGATTGCATTGTCAGTTAGGTGAGCATGCTCAGGCCAAACTCGTCAGAGTTTTGCAAGGAAAAGTTCTTGATGTTGCCGTCGATGTCAGAAAAGGCTCTCCGACTTTTGGGAAATATGTATCGGTTGAGCTCTCGGAGGAAAATCAAAGACAATTTTTTATTCCTCGAGGTTTTTTGCATGGATTTTCGGTTTTGAGCGAAACTGCCGTGTTTGCTTATAAATGTGATAATCTTTATTGTAAATCGGCCGAGTTTGGTATCCGCTATGACGATAAAGATATAAATATTGATTGGAAACTTCCTAAAGATAAAATTATAATAAGCGAAAAAGATAGTTTGGCTGCAAATTTAAGAGATGTTAAAGATAAAGTCATTTTTTAATGTCGTATTATCATTTGTTTCGATAAGAAAAAGGTTTGTAAAATGAATAAAACAATTCTGATTACCGGTGGGGCCGGATTTATTGGTTCAAATTTTGTACCGTACTTTTGCCAAAAATACCCTGATTATCATGTCGTTAATTTGGATAAGTTAACATATGCCGGAAATTTAGATAATCTAAGAGAATGCACGGATATGGATAATTATACCTTTGTGCAAGGGGACATTTGTGATGTAGCTTTGCTTGAAAAGCTCTTTGAACAATACGATATCAGAGGGGTAATTCATTTTGCGGCCGAAAGTCATGTCGACAATTCGATTACAGGTCCGCGTCCTTTTATTGAGACAAATATTTTGGGCACTTTTAATCTGTTAGAAACAGCACGCAAACACTGGTTGTCTGCGCCAAACCAATATAAAGAAGGTTTTGAAAACTGCCGTTTTCATCATATATCTACCGATGAAGTATACGGAACACTCGGCGATGAAGGACTTTTTGAAGAAACAACGCCTTATGCACCAAACTCCCCCTACTCCGCCAGCAAGGCAAGTTCGGACTTTTTGGTCAGAGCGTATTTTCATACTTTCGGCATGAATGTTACTACATCAAATTGTTCTAACAACTATGGTCCGAAACAACATCCCGAAAAACTTATTCCTAAAATAATAAGCAACTGTTTAGCAGAAAAGGCTATCCCGATTTACGGAGACGGCAAGAATATCCGTGATTGGCTCTATGTACTGGATCACTGCAAAGCTATAGATTTAATTTATCATAACGGGAAAGCAGGAGAAACCTATAATGTCGGCGGCAGAAACGAACGCAACAACTTGGAAATTGTGCGTACAATTTGCAAGATATTGGATGAGAAACACCCCAGAAAAAACGGCAAATATGCAGAATTAATAACTTTTGTAAAAGACAGGGCCGGACACGACAAACGTTATGCCATAGACGCAAGTAAACTTGAAAAAGATCTTGGATGGAAGGCTCAAGAAACTTTTGATACCGGAATTGTTAAAACTGTGGAGTGGTATTTGAAATGAAATATGAACTGCTGGATTTTAACATCCATGGGAATCATGATGGCAATTTAGTTGCTCTGGAGTCAAAACAAAACATTCCTTTTGATATAAAACGCGTCTACTATATTTGGGGAACAAAAAGAGATATTATAAGAGGAAAACACGCTCACCTAAAACTTGAGCAAGTTATTGTTTGCGTTTCAGGTTCTTGCGATTTTATATTAGATGACGGACAAGAACGACAGTCAATTCACCTTGATAACCCGGCAAAGGGATTGTATATTAAGCATAATATATGGCGGGAGTTTACCAATTTCAGCCCTGATTGTGTGATTATGGTCTTGGCTTCGGAACATTATGATGAAGCTGATTATATAAGGGAATATGAAACATTTAGAAAGGAAATAAAATAGATGATTCATATGATGTCAGATGTACTAAGTACAAATATTGGAGAAGGAACGAATATCTGGCAATTTTGTGTTGTTTTAAAAGACGCCAAAATCGGAAAAAATTGTAATATATGTTCGCATTGTTTTATAGAAAATAATGTGACAATCGGAGATAATGTTACCATAAAGAACGGAGTTTCGTTATATGATGGAATTGTCATCGAAAATGATGTTTTTATTGGTCCAAATGTAGCATTTTGTAATGATCGTTATCCTAAATCAAAAAACAAAAATTTTAAATTAGAACCCATTCTAATAAAACGAGGTGCCAGCATAGGAGCCAATGCAACAATCCTTCCCGGAGTTACAATAGGTGAAAATACACTGATTGGAGCTGGTGCCATCGTGACCAAAGATGTTGCGGCAGGAAAAATTGTTAAAGGAAAAGTATAATTTATATCTCATTTACAAATTGAAGGGAACTTTTAAGTGATTAAATTTTGGAATCTGGAAAGATGAATAAGTATTTTAAAATTACAAAAAATAATTGCAGGAGAGTGTATTAATGAAAGTTTGTGTAACCGGTGCTAATGGATATATTGGAAGTCATGTAGTAACAGAATTATTGGATGGTGGTAATAGCGTTATTGCTATTGACTTAAATAATGCTAATATTGATAAAAGAGCAATATTTGTTAATACTGATATTTATGCTATGAGTAACGATTTCTGGAATAAAAATGATGTACCGGATGTCTTATTGCATTTTGCTTGTAAAGATGTTGCTGTCCACAATTCTGAATATCACATATTATCAATTCAAAAAAATTTTGATTTTATAAAAAACATGTATGAAAATGGCATACACCATATTGTTACGGTTGGTTCTATGCACGACATTGGATATTATGTTGGAAAAGTTGCTGAAAATGTTGAGACCAATCCTACAACATATTATGGAATTGCAAAAAATACTCTCAGACAATTACTGGAAGTTTATTTTAACGATAAAAATGCCGTGTATCAACATTTAAGATTTTTTTATACTTATGGTGATGACGAACAAAGTTCCGGTTCTGTTTTTAAGAAAATATTACAATTAGAAAAAGAAGGAAAAGACAGTTTCCCTTTCACAGATGGTAAAAACATGTTTGATTATACAGAAATACATCAACTTGCAAAATATGTTGTTGCCGTTATTAGTCAAAAAGATGTTGATGGTATTGTAAATGTTTGTTCGGGTAAACCAATTGCCATTAAAGACATGGTAGCCAAGTATATTGAAAAAAATAATTTATCTATAAAACCAGACTATGGAAAATTCCCGTCAAGAGCGTATGATTCTCCTTGTATATATGGTGATAGAACAAAACTTGATTTAATTATGGCAAGGAAGAAGTAATATGAATCTAATTTCAATTGTTATCCCAATTTACAACGGCGCAAAATATATACCAGATTTGATAAATTGTATTAAGAGGCAAACATATAGTAATTTTGAGGCTATATTTGTAGATGATTTTTCTACAGATGATTCTTTTGCTTTGTTGGAGAAGTTTGCTAAAGAAGATAACAGGGTTATCTTATTGAAAATGCCTGTGAAAGGAGGAACCTCAATAAAAGGACAAGAATATGGATTAAATTTTTGTAAAGGTGAATACTACTTTTTCCTTTCACAAGATGATTTTATGGATGATGATTGCTTGGAAAAATGCATAAATAAATCTATAGGTACAGGTGCTGATGTTGTTATGCCCAATATGGTATTGTATTATGAGGGTAAAGAAAATAAAAAAGCTTTGGCATATCCAATAGATAACAACTATGCATCTTTTTTGTCTCCGGAAAAGGCTTTTGAACTGAGCTTAAATTGGCAAGTTCATGGCTTTGTGCTCAGAAAAATGGAACTTGTAAAAAAAGTAGGAACTAAGGCCGATTACTATAACAGTTGTGAGTATTATACACGCAAAAGCTTCTTGTATAGCAATAAAATTGCATTTGCTGATACTAATTTCTACTACAGACAAGACAATGATGGAGCTATTACTAAAACTCTAAAATGGTTTACTATTGAGGTGATGACTACGGATTTAATGCTTTTAGAGCTTGGAATAAAAAATAAATTACCAATATCCTGTATTAGACAAAGGATTCGTGATATCAAAGCCAATTATTTTTCTTGGTTCAAACTATTAAAAGATGGTACTTTTAATGTTACATTCGAACAATATGAATACATGAAGCTTTTGCTAAGAGGTGCCTATTGTCAGTTAATAGGGTACTCGGTCAAATATAGAGAATTTTCTTCTTTTTTTAGATTAGTACGAAAGATTATATGATGAATTTAAAAAAAATATTTATGAAAAAAAATAAAAATATGATAAGCGCATATTATGGCAGGTTGTATAATCCGTATTATAATTTATACGCAAAAATAAATGATAACATTCCGGATTTATATAATACTATTGGTGAAAAATTAGAAATATTTTTTATCAGAGATGCTGTTAGTGCTCATAATCCGTACGCTCTAGGCAGTATCCCTACAAAATTTTTATTTGACAGATACAATATCAACCTAAAAACTCATTTTTACTCTCACCATGCAATGTTAGAGACAATGGGTTTTCCTGTAAAAAGATATGGTTTATTGATTGAGTCAAAATCAATTGTTCCAAATGATTATGAGATATTTGAAAAACATAAAGGGTTAAATAATGACTTCGATTTGATATTTACCCATGATTATAAGACGCTAAATGAAATAAGCAATGCACGGTTTGTCCCATGGTGTGCCAACCTTTGGTATGGTTCATTAGTCGGTGGTGGAGTTTTGTCTGATTCACAATATACTAAAAAAAATAAAAATGTTTCTATTGTTTCATCTGATAAGGAATATTGCGACTTACATAAATTTCGTATTGAATTGGCACGTGAATGTAAAAGATTTAATTTAGCTGATACTTTCGGAACATTTGACGGAGGAGATTACGCCCCTATTTCTGAAAGTTTGGCTGACTATAAATACTCTATTGTGATTGAAAATGAAATATCGCCATTATTTTTTACTGAAAAATTAACAAATTGTTTTGCATCTATGACAGTCCCTATATACCTCGGGGCTACAGAAATAGACAATTTTTTCAATCCAGATGGTATTATTAAAATTTCTCAAACAAGTGATATACGTTCTGTCTTGTTACAATGTTCCGATGAAGATTATTATGGACGCATAAATGCTATAAAAGATAACTACGAACGAGTACAAAAGTATCGTAATATTGCTGATTGGATGTATGAGGAATATTTAAAATGAATAAACCTAAATTATCGATTGTCACTCCCTGTTATAACCATGAAAAATATATTGACGACTTCATGGCCAGTGTTTTTGCTCAAACAGAGAAAAATTTTGAATTAATTATAGTTGATGATTGTTCTAACGATGCAACCATTGAAAAGCTATTAAAATATGACGATAGAAGAATTAAAATTATTAAGCATAGCTGGAATCAAGGAATAAATGCCACCATTTCTGACGGCATTGAAGAGGCTGTTGGAGATGTCGTTTGTACGATTGCGTCCGATGATATGTTATCTCCTGACTATGTTGCTGCTATTTTGGAAGACTTTGATAAACACGATGTTGGTGTTGTTTATGTAACCCTTAAAAAAATAGATGCTGAGGGAAAATCTTTAGGAGAATATATTCATCTTCCGATCAAGAAAAATAGATACGAAATATTGAGAGATTCTTTTATCGGTGTTAATCAGGTGCCATCTCCCGGAATGGCTATGCGAACTAATATAGTAAAAAAATTACTTCCTCTTCCCTCTGGGATTATTCAATACTCTGATTGGGCCTTGCATAATGACCTAATGTTGCGCACAAATATATTTTTAGATGAAAGGGAATTAATCTTTTATAGAGTTTCACCTAATGGAGCAAGTGCGAGATCAAGCAATGTATTTAAAAGAGAGGCTCTTGAAACGGATATACTGTTGAATACTTTTTTAAATATTAAAGATGTTTCTGTATTTAAGAGTATTTTCAAAGATCATTATGAACAATATGGAGAACCGGTTGTCGAAACAATACCATATTTTTTAGCTAGAATAGCTCTTACTTCTGACGATTTTAATAAACAATCTTGGGGATATAGATTGCTTATTAAATTTTATTCTGAAAACAATAATAGAAAAAAATTGTATGACTTATATGGTGTACAGTTTAAAAATGTTATAAATTTGGTTAATGATATCGTACTATATGATACGAAACCATTAAAAAAAGTGCGCAAAAAATACCTAAAATATAAAATAATTTCTTTTATATTGTGTGTTTTGTTATTAACTATGTTGTTCCTTTTTATAGTTTGGTGATATCTGATGAAGACTATTCCTATCTTTTTTTCATTTAATAATGATTATGTGGAACCTGCTGCCGTAGCGTTTTTTTCACTTCTCAACAAGGCTAAAAAAGATATATATTACGATATGTATGTCTTGCACCCTGATATTACAGAGCCCAGACAAAATTTATTAAAAGAGATCATTAATAAATGCGAAAATGGCCGTTTAACATTTATTAATGTAGGAAATTTTGGGGAGAAATTTTGGAAAAATGATAATTTTTCAAAAGGAAGTAGCGGATCGAAGTTTACTTCCGATACTATAGTCAGATGTTTTGCAACTAAATTTTTCCCGCAGTTTGATAAAATTATATACTCCGATGTAGATATTGTAGTTGTCGATGATATATCTCCGTTATTTGATATGGATATTGGTGAACATTACATATTAGGTGTTAGAAGTCCATTTATGAAATATTTACCTGAAGAATTATCTCATCTACCAAGTAATGTTTATGATATTTGCAAGGATTCATACATAGGCGGCGGAATATGGGTTATGAACCTGAAAAAAATTAGACAAGACAATATTGAACAGAAAATGTTCGAAATAATTAAGGATGACAATATTGTAAAAAAATGGCCAGATCAAGACATAATGAACATTGCTTGCAATGGGAACGTTGGGTTTATTCCGCTAAATTATATTGCGTATCCATATATGCTTGATATGATAAGAAAGCCCGATTTTGTTAGTCATTATTCAAAGGCTGAGCTTTTTGATTCAATTATAAATCCTAAAATAATACATTATGCAGCCAACAAACCTTGGAATGGAAATCCATCATATTCTGAAGTTTGGTGGACAATATTTGACTTTCTAAATCTTGAAAAAACACATATTTTCAAAAAAAATAAAAATATTGTTTCTAAAGATAAGAAAAAAATAAGGAAATATAAAATATTGTTTATTTTGTTTTTAGTGATATCGCTAGTTTTGTTATTATCTCTAATCAAATTTATGTGGATGTGAGGTTTATCATGATTAAATTTTTAGATTTGGAAAAAGTGAACAACCGTTTTAGAACAGAAATTGATAACAGAGTTAAAACTGTTCTTGATAAAGGTTGGTACCTACAAGGTAATGAAAATGACAATTTTGCAACAAACTTTGCAAAATATTGCGGAACTAAGTTTGCCTTAGGTGTTGCCAATGGTTTGGATGCTCTGCGTTTGATTATAAGAGCATATGGTTTTGGTAAAGGTGATGAAATAATAGTTCCGGCAAATACATATATTGCAACTATTTTAGCAATTACTGATAATGGATGCACTCCGGTTTTGGTGGAACCAGATATAAAGACATATAATATTAATCCTGATCTGATTGAAGAAAAAATTACTCCAAAAACCAAAGCGATTATGGTTGTCCACCTCTATGGGCAAGCAGTACAAATGCAAAAAATTTGGGATTTGGCAAAGAAATATAACTTGAAAGTCTTTGAAGATGCTGCTCAGGGTCACGGGGCAATCTATCAAGGAAAAAGAACCGGAAATTTATCCGATGCGGCCGCTTTTTCTTTTTATCCAGGAAAAAATCTCGGATGTATGGGAGATGGTGGTGCCGTAACAACTAATAATGAAGAAATTTACAATAAGATTAAAGCATTGGCTAATTACGGCTCTGATAGAAAATATCACCATATTTATAAAGGGTTGAACTCTCGTCTTGATGAAATTCAGGCTGCAGTTTTAGATGTAAAGCTCCCTCATCTTGATGATGACAACAATCGCCGTCGCGAAATTGCCAAATATTATCGTGAAAATATAACTAATCCTAAAATCATCTTGCCGCAGGTATATGATGAAAAAGCTCATGTATGGCATATTTTTGCCGTACGCACACAAAACAGAAACGAGTTTCAACAATATTTGACCGATAACGCTGTTCAAACACTTATCCATTACCCTACTCCGCCTCATAAACAAGAGGCCTATTCAGAGTGGAATAATCTATCTTTACCTATTACAGAAGAAATTCATAATACCATAATATCTCTGCCAATGTCTCCGGTGATGACTGACGAAGAGGTAAAAAAAGTTGTGGAGGTTATCAATGCCTACGATTGATAAAAAGAAAAATTTTGATACTTCGAAATATGATTTTGCTTGCTCTCTGGGTGGAAATTGTGCTGCTGCTCATAATTTATTATACAGAAAATTACGTTTTTGTTCTCTTCCTTTTGATTGGGTATACATAAAAGATGAAAAACCGTTAAACATGCTGATTGATGGATTTCCATCTAAGTTTGATAAATTCCTGTTAAAAGAAAACTTGGTGAAATTAGCTGATAATCCTACACATCCGGAAAAAGTTCAGTATTTGGATTCTTATTCAGGTTACATATTTGCCAACCATTTTACAAAGACTGTAGAAAATGGAGGATTCGATACAGTTAAAATGACTTTTGAAAGAAGATGTTGCAGACTAATAAACATGGTAAAATATGCTAAAAAGATTTTGTTTATACTTTCTTCTTCATTTGAACTTGATTGTCATGCGGTATTTAGCTTAAATACCTTCTTAAGTAAAATGTACCCTAATAAAAAAATAGACTTTCAAATTATTATGTTTAATTGCAAGTCTGATACCTTTGAAAATTTTGGAAATATCACAATTCGTAAATTTAGACGTGCAGAAAATGAAAATGATTACATAACAACTAATGAAGAGTGGAATTTTCTGGATAATATTAAAGTTAGTAAAATTTTTAAGTATAAGCTATTGGGAAAAATCTGGATTGATAATTTTTTACTTATGTTAAGAAAAATTAAGGGCAAATAAAATGTCAAACAAATTAGTATCTGTTATAATTCCTGCATACAACCATGAAAATTATATCTTAGAGACAATAAAATCTGTTATTGCTCAGACTTACGCGAATATTGAGTTAATTGTTATAAATGATGGATCTACGGATAATACATGGAAAAAATTGGAAGAAATTAAATCTGATTGTGATAAGCGTTTTATTAGAACTGTATTTAAAAACCAAAAAAATATGGGAAGATGTATTACATATAATAATTTACTTAAAGAAGCTAAAGGAGAATTTATTTATATAATTGCTTCTGATGATATCGCAAAACAGGATGCTATTGAAAAAGAAATATCTTTCCTACTGCAAAATAATGAATATGTAATTGCTGTTGGCGATAATGAACTTATTGATAATGAAGGAAATGTAATAGGATGGGATAAAAGACAAAACTCGGTTGATATTAGTAAAGCTGTTTATAAATCTTTTGGTGATTTCTTACAGAATAGACGTTGTGATGTAAACTTTAATTCTGATGATTTTGGTTTATATAAAACATTGGTGCGCGGAAATTATATTCCTAATGGATATTTAATAAGATCTTCTGCTCTAAAAAAAATACCACCATTTACAAATATGGCACCTTTGGAAGATTGGTATATGATGATGCAACTGGCAAAAATAGGAAAATTCAAATATATTGATAAAATTTTGTTTTCATATCGGTGGCATGATTCAAATACCGTAAAAAACTCTAAATACATGGACGATATTACGAAAAAAACTTTGTCTTATGAACAACTTCTAGTGGAAAACACAAGCTGTTGGAAAGATATTTTCGAACATTTCTCTGGCTTTATAAAGTGTAAATTTAAATTAGGTAATGTAATTAAATACTACAAAATAAAAAGGGCCGATAGCTCAAAAAACATATTGGAAATTTTGAACCACGAATTTGTTGTTAAATCTAAGCAGAGATGATAATTGATATGCTTATAGTTTTTTAGAATAAATTGGAATTTTGCAAAATTTTATAAGCATCTTGTTGTTTTTGGTTATTTTTTTAGAATATATAAAATGTAGAATACGGAATATAAGATTTGGTGGAGTATATGGACCTTTTCTCTTGCTAGGCGGTGTAATACAATCATCTATATTGTATCCTTGAGCTACAATAATATGACCTAAAAAACGCTCCATGTCGTGAGCCAATGATTTTATATCCCTTTCAGACGGTGCAAAATACTCTTCTTTGAGATTGAGGCTTAATAGCGGGTGCAGGAGTTTTGCTCTTACCATAAACATAGTTCCGGCAATATACGCAAACTTCGCACTTGAATACCCAAGCTGTTCTACAAACTTGACACTATTGTCATAACACTCTTGATTCCATGGTTCTTCGCTTACTATAAGCCTGTAATTAGATACCATTCCAAGATTGGCCTTTTTCTTAAAACTTTTCATACATTTATTGAATTTACTCTCGCTACTCATAAAATCCAGTAAAAGCTTGCGATGTGCACTACCTGACACATCATGACAATTCACCGATGCTCCTATAAACATGTCTCGCTTGGTATGTATCTTTATTACATATGAGTAATCGTCTAAATTGACACATTGCAAAACTTTTACAAATGGCCAAACATCAAATCCTCTATTTGCCACTTGAATTATATGAGCTTTATCATTAAATGCTTTGATTTGTTTTTCTATATCCTTGTCATATTCTACAACCGTCACATACAAGTCATAATCATATTTCGATATATTGCCTATATATGAAAGCATTTCTGTCAACATATCCTTATAGTATAAATGTAAATGAATTAATATAGGTTTCATATCATCTATTCCGTTATTTTTTTACTTGCAATACATCTCATGCTTGAATAACATTTCTTTACTAATCATTTTTTACACTTATGTTTACTAAATATGAGTTTTAACAATTTTCTTATTATTGCTTTACGACGTCTCTTTTGCAGTTGTTTATTTGAGCCAAAGATTTGTTTATAATATTCGTAGTCCTCTTTTTTATTTACGTCTTCTACCCCGATGAGCTGCCTTATTAAAAAGTTATCAAAAGCATTCCTTGTTTGTTTATCAATAGTCTGACTATTCAAAAATGATACACTTTCTTGTAATATTGTATGAGAAAAAATTTTATGCTTTTCTCTGCGAGATGTATCGTTAGTTAAAGATTTTTCATTAAATCTGTAATTATAACCTACATAGTTAATAAATTTCCACTTTCTCGCGTAAAATATAGCTTCTATTGTAAAAAGCACATCTTCACAAAAATTGACAGGGAAAAAGTATAATTTATTATCTTTTATTAACTCTGCTCTCCACAATTTATTCCAGATATAACATTTTCTTATGTTGTCTAATAGCTGAAACTTTGTTTGCACAATTATATCATTACACACATGTTGCTTGGTAATTTGCCCTCCTTTGATGACATTAACACCACATTGCACCACATCGACTCCTTTATCAAAATCAGATATTAATGTCTGATAAAAATCCGGCTCAATATAATCATCGGAATCTACAAAACTTATATAGTCACCTTTGGATACTTCTATACCTCGGTTTCTGGCGGCCGAAACTCCTGAATTTTCTTGTTGTATGTTGACAATCCGTGAATCACAAGCGGCATAATCTGCTATAATTTTTCCGGAATTATCAGTGCTGCCGTCGTTTATACATATTATTTCCAAATTATCATATGTTTGGTCTAAAATTGAATCCAAACATTTGGGTAAAAATTGCTCAACATTATAGACAGGGATTATTATTGATATAAGAGGTTTATTTTCCATTATACTTCCTTGCTTCTTCTATTGCGTTTCTTGTTGCTTGGAGATTTGCGTACCCATATTTGATATCCGGCTCTAGGTGTGCACCCTCTCCCCATTCGTTCCATGCATTTATAAATATAATTTGTTCATCGGATGAGTTATGTTCTCTAGTCCATATAATGGTATCTTTTAGCCATTTTTGATACACTTGTGGTGACATATTGTAATATATTCGAGAATTGCTCTGATTCCTAGGTGTATTATCCCAACCGCAAAATACTCCTTTATATAAGCTATATGATGTCTTGTATTTCCAAGTTCCCTTTTCTATAAAATCTTTACAATCAAGGAGCTTTCCTGAATAGTTGGGATTTATCCAAAAATTTTTATTTTTAAGTTCAGGTAACTTCATGCCGCATGGGGAAAATTCCGCAACGGCATCAAGACCATATTCTTTGACAAAATCATCTGATAAATTATAACCTTGACCACAAATGTGCAAACCTTTAAAACCATTGCTGATGGCCAAGTCTTGAAGCTTTTTAATTATTTCCTTCAACTCACTTGGGGTAAATTTATCCGGATGGTATATAATGAAAAGAGGTTTACCTCTTACTTTGATATAGCGCGTATCTTGAAAGAAAGGCAGTATATCATAAAAAAACTGCTCGACTTGCGATATATCAAAATTATCTTCTATAATTGTTTTTTTATCTCCTCCAAACCATCTGCTCTCCCAACTTTCATTGGCCCAGAATAAGCAGAATGGAAAATTTAATTCTTTATTATTAAGCCAATTAAATAGTGGCTTTTCCAACACTCTTTGTCCAGAAAACCAATAATAATAAAAACAAAAACCTCCTATTCCATATTTTTTTGCTAATTCAACCTGTCGGTACATCACATCATCATGCGATAAATCATAAAAACCTACATCCATGGGAATATGAGGTTGATAGTGTCCGGTGAATTGAGGTTTTGCCTTAGCAACATTGGTCCATTCGGTAAATCCTTTGCCAAAGTTTTCATCATTTATAGATGTCTGATGAAATTGAGTTAAATAGTATGCTAAAAGCAACGGGTCTTTGGATTGTGACTCAATGTTATCAGAAGCCTCTCCTTCATAGCATTCTTTATTTTGCGGTGTAAGTTCTTCCGTTACATAATCTTCGATACTAAACTTGCTGTTTTGCTTATTTTTTAGATGTTTGTTATATAGAGTTTTTTGAGCTTGATATGTATCTTTGTCTATTAATCGTAAAACATATAGAAGTTTATATATATATTTCTTTATCGTAAACATGGCAGCATATCCCTTTTGGTATGTAATTTTATTATGTAAGAGTAGTCATCCAAATTAACCTTTTGCAATACACATATAAAAGGCCACACATCAAAACCTCGATTGGATACTTTGATTATGTTTGCGCGGTTGTTAAACTCTTTGATTTGTTTTATCGTGTTTTCATCTTCTTCAACCATAGTAACATATAGATCATAGTCATAATTTGATATATTATCTATATATGCTAACATATTTTTTAGCATATCTTTGTAATATAAGTGTAAATGAACTAGTATCGGTTTCATGTTATTTGTTCCGGCAAAATCTTTTTATTGCTCTTATTTTTGGTTGTAAATCTTTTCTCATTTTTTTGAATTTTCGATGTAGCTTGCCAAATGACAATATTGATAGCATTTTTATTATACCATAACGAATGAAATATCTGTTTCTGTAAATTATTGTGTGAAGATAAGAATTAGTCATTCTGGTATTATTATATATGATTTCTTCATAAAACGGCGTATTTCTGGCAACAAACCACCAATAATTTGCCAGCGGAGCGGCCGGAGTATTCCATGGTTTTATCCCGGTAGTGTAATGAATTATTTTAGGATTTTGTTCCGCTTTTGCTAATTCTGCAATATTTCTTAATTCCGGATGTTCATTAAGAATATGATATTGATAATTATAGCTTATATCTATCGTCTTATACTTATCTTTCATTAATATATTGAGAATATCTTGATCTAAAAACGGTAATTCTTTGGTTTTTAGAGTATGAAAAAAATCTTTCTTAAATGAAACCGCATCAATTTCTTGAAGATTAAACAGTATAACACCGGCATTAAAATATTTTTTATAGTCAGATATTCCTAACTTTGATATATCCTTAATTCTATTTTGTGACTGCACATATTTTACGGAATCAATAATGCACCCCCCCATATAACCTTTTAAATTGGTATTAAATAAATCAACCAGCGAATCTTTTACTAATATATCGCAATCAAGATATAAAACTTTTTTATAATCTTGCAGGATTTGCGGAATAAAGATTCTATAATAGGTTGCTATGCTCCAAATACCTCCGGCGATAAGAAAACTGGTATCAAAATCATTTAATAAAGATTTGACATCGATGTACCTTATAGAAAAATTATCAGGAAGCATGGAGCTGATAAGTTTTTTCTGATAATCTGTTATACCATCATCAAAAACCAATATATCATAATTATAGTTGTTATCTGCATTATCAATTATTGACTTTATTGACACCCCCATATACGGAACATAGTTAGTATCGGAAGCAAAAACTATACATAGATTGTTCTTATCAAATGCGGGCTTTAATTTTGTTGACATGAGTAATTTTCTCCAAATTTATTATATGATTACTGTTTGCAAAATATTTTTAGGTACAATATCAAATTTTTATTTTCATAATATTCAAATACATATATTTTCGCTTTTATATTAAAATTTCATCCTTATTCCTAAAATTGTTAGCTCATATACTTTTCCGTTGTACCCGAAAGAAAACAACTGTCTTAAAAATGTTTTTTCTTTGGTATAATCGGCGAACTTTTTATATATATCTTCGGGCATGATGGATTGACATTTTGCCTTGTATTCATCAATATTTTCTTTAGGTAGCTTACGATAATGAGTGGTTAACAATCCCAATGCACAGTTCCAGAAATCTCCTTCTACTCTCGGATATATATTTTCCATCTGTATGAATTTCAAGGTATCATTGATAAAATCCGGAACCAACAGGTTAACAGCCGACTTTTTATGGGTTATGGAGCTCTTGCGGTGTAAGTAATTGTAAAAAGGTTTATCTATATATAATATCATCTTTGCTTTTGCTCTTACCGAAACCGAAAAAATTAAATCCTCACAACAATATCCTTCCGAAAATAATATGTTGTAATCTTTAAGCAACTTTGCCGAGCAAAATTTGTTCCAAGCAGCAGAAATTCCTTGAAAAATTATTTTAGGATTGTCATTTATGTTTGTTATTTCTTGCCTATATAGATGGTTTTTTATCTGCTTCTTGCGGCTATTTTCTTCATATACGGTGATTGCATATTCTACCAAATCAACCTTATGCTCTTTGGTGGCGTTGTATAATATCTCAAATGCATTAATCTCGACCCAATCATCCGGATCGACAAAGGCTATATACTTTCCTTGTGCTGCTCTGATACCTGTATTTCTTGCGACTCCCGGACCGGAATTTTTTTGATTGATTATTTTTATTCTACTATCTTTTGTTGCGTATTCTTTCAGTATCTGCAACGAATTATCAGAACTTCCATCATTTACGCAGATAATCTCAATATCTTGTAAAGTTTGGTTAATTAAACTATCCAAACATTTAGGCAAATATTTTTCAACATTATAAATCGGCAATACCACTGATACTTTAGTCATAAAACACCATTTTAGTCTTTTCTGCAATTTATGCGTCATGCTATTATACTATCAATAAAATTTCAATATGATTATTTATATTGTTATTGCTTTTATTTTATCGTTTGATTTCCACATTTTAATGTATAGTATTACATTGTGTTGAACCTTATAGCAGAGATTAATGATGATGCCAGAAATATCTATTATCGTTCCGGTATACAAAGTTGAAAAATTTTTAATACCTTGCCTTGATTCCATTAAAAATCAATCTTTTCAAAATTTCGAGGTAATCTGTGTCGATGATGGAAGCCCTGATAACTGTGGATTAATATTAGATAATTACGCTAAAACCGATCCTCGTTTTAAGGTTATCCACAAAAAAAACGGGGGACTTTCTTCCGCACGTAATGCTGCTACACCTTTTTTAAGAGCTCCGTATACCTTGTTTTTAGATTCTGATGATGCATTGCATCCGCAAGCTCTTGAAGTCATCCACCAATACATAAATATAATAAACGCAGATGTTTTCTGGTTTGATAGTTCTACATTTACTGGCAATGTTCCAGATTGTGAAGTTTTTGACATAAATAATTTAAAAAACATCGAAACTTTTTGTAATCCGTTTGAAATATATGCTCTTAAGAAAAAATCAGATCGCGGGAAAAAAATTAAAATCAGCGGCGTGGTGTGGAATAAAGTATATAAAACTCAATATGTAAAAAACACTCCTTTTGAAGAAGGACTGTCTCCGGGAGAAGATAATCTCTTCACTTTTGATGTCATGACACAAATAAATCGTATTGCTCATATTCCTTATAATTTGTATTTTTATCGTGTAAATCCTTCTTCTATTATGAATACTTTCAACAAAGATAAATATAAAGTAAATATCCGAAAAGAAGTTAACGGATATGTTAAGTTGCAAAATAAATACTTGCATTCCGGTATATCTGACAAAAAGAAAGAGGCTATCAAACGATTTACGGCAACATTTTTCTTAAAAAATGTCATAAGGTTTTACGGAAAACAACTTAGAGACATAACAGTAGAAGAAGCTGCTTACATAAAAAAAGCTGTCACATCCGGCCAGTTTCACTTTAAAAACATGAAATTAGCTCACCGCGTGCAGATGTTCTACTACCTAAAAATAAAACCAAGGCTTTTCGGTAAGAACTTTTTCTAATATTATTTATTTGTCTATTTACCGATACCGCGATAATTGAAGCCATGCGATTTAGCTTCTTTAGCGTCTAAGAGATTGCGACAATCAACTATGTTTTTATGTCTCATCAAATATGATGCTCTTTCCAAATCCAATTTTCTAAAATCGTCCCATTCGGTGAGAATCGCCAGCACATCAGCATCTTTTAGTCCCTGATACATATCATCTGCATAGCTTATTTTGTTGCCAAATATATTACATGCCGTACCCATGGCTTTGGGATCAAATGCTGTTATATTGAGTCCATATTCCAACAATTTATTGATTATTTCTATAGCAGGGCTTTCGCGACAGTCATCAGTGCCATTCTTAAATGCCAATCCAAGTACCGCAATTTTGGGATTGTCGATACTTTTGACGGCATCCTTAATTCTTTGTGCCATATGCTCTTTACGAAGCTGATTGCCAATTATTGCGGCCTCTATCAAGCTCATCTTAACTCCGTTTTGCTTAGCCATATAATTCATCGCCATGGTATCTTTAGGAAAACAACTGCCACCATATCCCGGCCCAGGATTTAAGAATTTGTTACCAATACGGCTGTCCGCTCCCATTCCTTTGGCTACTTCTGTTATATCCGCTCCCGAAGCCTCACAAAAATCTGCCATTTCGTTGATATAGTGGATCTTCATTGCCAGAAAAGCATTTGATGCATATTTTATGGTTTCGGCAGAACGTCTTTTAACAAATAGTATATTGGTCTTGTCGGCAAAAGGTCGATAAAGCTCTTTTATCAGATTAAAAGCCCTCTCCGCCTCGGCTCCGATAATTATTCTGTCAGGATGGAAAAAGTCATGAACAGCAAAACCTTCTCTTAAAAATTCCGGCAGTGATATAACATCAAAATTGGCAAACGGATTTTTTTTGCTGATTAAAGTTTCTATATCGTCTCCTGTACCTACGGGCACTGTCGATTTAGTGGCAACCACGGTATAACCGCTCAAATGCTCTGCAAGCTCTATAGCAGCAGCGTGAATATATTTCATATCTGCTTCTTTGGTAACAGGATGCGGAGGGGTTCCAACTGCTATTATAACTAAATCAGCACTTGGAATTCCTTCTTTCATTGAGGTGGTAAACTTTAGGTTTCCGCTTTGTACATTTTTATGAAGTAAATCTTCAAGTCCTTCTTCATAAAGAGTAATTTTTCCCTCTCTTAAGGCCTCTATTTTGCGAATGTCTCTGTCAATACAAGTTACTTCATTGCCAAGCTCTGCAAAACCAACACCGGTTGGTAATCCAACATATCCTGTTCCTATTATACTTATTTTCATAATCTTACCTTTTGTTGTATTCAGATAGTAACATTGTTAAACCAAATATTTCGGTTTTTCCAGTAATTTTACGAAATATCAGCATATTTTTTATACCCAAAAAAACCACCCTCGCGGGTGGCTTTTAATTGGTGGGCGCTGAGAGGTTCGAACTCCCGACCCTCTCGGTGTAAACGAGATGCTCTTCCAGCTGAGCTAAGCGCCCTCGTTCCTTACAGGAAAGTCTTATACACTCTTCATAAAAATTAATCAAGCATTTTTTTTATTTTTTTTGTTTTTTATTTTAAACGTCCTATCATTATCTCTCTAACCCTATGATTATCAGGCGAATATTTTACTAAGAACTCCTTATTTTTTTCTTGCCCGATTTCTATAATTCCGTAACCAATCCCCATTTTTGAGGTTTGTCGATAATCATCGTGATGTTCTATCGCACTAGAATCTATTATCTTTACCTTTATAGAATCACCTTGACGACAGATTTCTTTATCAACTATGGCTAAATGACCAAACCGGCCTGCCCTTTGCGGATTTATAAAAGCAATAACATCTCCGCGTTCTAAAATCTGATTATATTTGACTAATTTCCAATTATTACTTTCGCTTGTTTCTAATGAACAAAAATAATCATAAAAATCAAATGAATAAAGCCGCTTTATTTTATTTTTATCAACATCTCTGGCTTTATAAACATAATCATAAACTTCGCGTAATGCTTTATTATATCTTTTATATAACCAAAATTCCACCAATCCGGAACAATCCACACTGAATATGAAATTATTGCGGCGTCGGTATATCAAATTATTGTGGGAATACTTTGTCTTAATCTTTCCCGTCTTTATAAGTCTTAGTATCTTGTCAATATAGTGCATGATTTTATTTCTTAAAAAACGAGGCATCAAATAAGATGCCCCGTTTCGCTTATAAACTTTGTTCGAAAATCAATATATAATCAATCTTCGTCATATATTAGTTTACAGAGTCTTGCAAAGCTTTACCAGCTTTGAATTTAGCTTGCTTACGAGCAGGAATTTTGATCGTAGCACCAGTGCGCGGATTGCGACCGGTTGTAGCAGCTCTTTTTGATACGGCAAATGTACCAAAACCAACCAAACGAACTTCGTCACCTTTTTTCAAAGCAGAGGTTACAGAAGATACAAATGCATCCAAAGCCTTAGCAGAATCAGTCTTGGTAAGGCCGGTAGAACTAGCAATGCTAGAAATCAATTCATTTTTATTCACGGTGAGGACTCCCTCTAATATAAGTTATAAACAAATGATACAAGGCATTACGCCCCGTTCACAGCAAAATTTGAACACCTATTTATATTACTGTCAAATGAAAATTCCTTATTTATCAACATTTTTGAGCTTTTTTAGGCTTTATCCACAGATATTTAACTACATCAACGCGATTAATTTTTAATTTTTCTATATTTGCAAGAAGAATCAACACAAACCTTTATAAAATAAGAAACACCTCCGAATCTGCAAAGACTCGGAGGCGTTGACATCCTATGATAATTATTACTTACCTATTTTCTTGGTTAAGGCTATGTTTAATACTTCTTTTACTTCGGAAACAGGTATGATTTTTAGTCCGGTTTTTACATTATCCGGAATTTCGGCCAAATCCTTTTCGTTATCCTTGGGGATTATTACCGTCTTGATTCCGCCTCTTAATGCCGATAACAACTTTTCTTTTAGGCCACCTATCGGTAAAACTCTGCCTTGAAGTGTTATCTCTCCAGTCATGGCTACATCTCTTCTTACCGATATTTTGGTTAATACCGATACTAGAGTCGTATACATGGCTATACCTGCCGAAGGTCCGTCTTTGGGCGTGGCTCCCTCGGGTACATGGACATGAATATCGGTTTTTTCAAATATCTCAGAAGATATACCCAACTCTTTGGAATGTGAACGGACAACCGAATATGCAGTGTCTATCGACTCCTTCATTACGTCACCGAGTTTTCCGGTTTGTTTGACGACGCCCTTGCCAGGCATATCTACAGCCTCGATAAATAATATATCTCCGCCGACTTCAGTCCAAGCCAAACCGGTTGTAACTCCGACCTGATCTTTTTCTTCGGCTTCGCCATAGCGATATTTTATTACACCCAAATATTGTTCCAAGTTTTTGGCATTTACTTTCAACGGTAACTTCTTTGCATCTTTAGCCAGCAAAATTTCTTTAATTGACTTGCGGGCTATAGTTGATAATTCGCGTTCAAGATTTCTGACGCCGGCTTCACGAGTATAGTATCTGATGATATCTCGAATCGCTTCGTCTTCTATCTTGAGTTCTTTATCTTTTAGTCCGTTTTCCTTAAAAATTTTGGGCAGTAAATGTCTTTTGGCGATTTCTATTTTTTCGTCTTCGGTATACCCTGACAAACGGATAATTTCCATTCGGTCCAACAAAGGACGCGGCATATCGAGTGAATTGGCCGTTGTCACAAACATTACATCAGACAAATCATAATCTACTTCCAGATAATGATCGTTAAATGCTGCATTTTGCTCAGGATCCAATACTTCCAACAACGCAGACGACGGATCTCCGCGGTAGTCATTACCCAACTTATCAATCTCGTCTAATAAGAATAAAGGATTGGAGGTTCCGGCCTTTTTCATACCTTTTATAATCTTACCGGGCATAGAACCAATATAAGTACGACGGTGTCCTCTGATCTCGGCTTCATCTCTCATACCGCCCAGAGAAGTACGAACAAAGTTACGTCCGGTTGCTCTGGCAATAGACTTACCCAGCGAAGTTTTACCAACACCCGGAGGACCTACCAAGCAAAGAATCGGGCCTCTGACTTTGTCTGAGCGAGCTTGGACTGCCAAATACTCCACAATTCTTTCTTTTACCTTGTCTAACCCATAGTGATCGGCATCAAGTACATCTATGGCATATTGCAAATCTTTATTGATTTTTGAACGTTTTTTCCATGGAATATCCAATAACCAATCAAGATAATTGCGAACAACCGTAGCCTCTGCCGAATTGGGGCCCATGGTTCTTAGCTTTTTAACCTCGGCCAAAGCTTTTTCTTTGGCTTCTTTAGATAACTTAACTTTTTCGATTTTCTTCATATATGAGGAGATTTCATCTTCGCCGTCCTCGTCGCCCAATTCTTTTTGAATAGCTTTCATCTGCTCATTCAAATAGTATTCTTTTTGACTTTTTTCCATTTGTTTGCGAACGCGAGTGCGAATACGATTTTCGACCTCTAACATGGTGATTTCGGCATCCATGAAGCCAAGCAATTTTTCAAATCTTTCGGCCAAAGAATGTCCTTCCAAAAGGGCTTGCTTATCCGCTATTTTGAGCGATAAGTGAGATGCTATGGTGTCGGCCAATTTGGTCGGATCTTCTATCTGATTAACCGCTGTTAAAACCTCCGGCGGGGTCTTTTTGGACAGCTTAACATATTCTTCAAACTGCGATAAAACTGCTCTTATAATCCCTTCTATCTCCGGATTATTTTCTTCCTTCTCCGGCAGCAAAGTAATTTCAGCTTTAAGCATATCATCTTCGGTTTCTACACTATCAAGCTTTATTCTTTCTATTCCTTCAATAAGTACCTTTACCGTACCATCGGGAAGCTTCAAAAGTTGCAATATTCTGCCTAATGTACCAACGGTGAATATATCTTCCGCCATCGGGTCTTCGATGCTTTGCTCACGCTGGGTTACAAGAACAATTTCTTGCTCGCCCTCGCTGACTTCTTGCAATGCATTTATTGATTTTTTTCTTCCGACAAATAACGGAACTATCATCTTGGGATATACAACTATGTCTCTTAACGGTAAGACCGGATACTTATTTTTTTTACTAAACATTACCTAATGTACCTCAATTTTTATCATAACAATATATAATATAGGAATCATTATGCCAATGTGCAACATTGATAATATTTTTTTGCCACAGCTCCCCTTTTTCATCAATCAGGCAAAATTTTAATCCACAAAAAAAATCTGTGTAATATTTGTTTTTTGTGATTTTGCTTGATATTTTTTGCCTGTATGCTGTATATAAAATGTCTAAACAATAACGGAGAATAAAAATGGCGGTGAAAAACAGACCTGCCTACTCAAGTGATGATATTGATGTCGATGTTTCAATCACCTTGGGAACCGCAGATTTGAGAGTATACCAATTATTGCGTCTTGGGCGCGGTGCCGTAGTCGAATTGGATCGCAATGTCGACGATAATGTAGATATATATGTCAACGATGTACTTATAGGTCACGGCGAAGTCGTGGTTACCGAAGATGAAACTATTGGTATAAGCGTCACCGACACAACGCCATAAGAATTAAAAATGAGAATAATGTTAAAAAGACTTACCAAAAATTTCTTGAAGTCAGCATTCGGAATTAATTTGCTGTCTTTTTTGATTTATATATATTCAAAATTAGCCGGTAAAACATCCTCTTGGGAGTTTTCCGGACTACAAAAGGCTAAAGACGTTACTTCCGATACCAATGCAATTTGGATTGCTTGGCATGCCAGAGCTACAATGATGCCCTTCTTTTGGCAAAAACTTTTTAATCGCAAAATGGCTGCATTGGTTTCTCCGCACCATGACGGACAATTGATAGCTAATTTTTTAAAACGCTACCACATTACTCCGGTGTGTGGCTCAAGTAACGAAAACCCTCGCCAAAGTGCCTTGGAACTTATGCGTTGTTTGCAAGAAGGATACGACTTGTTTATCTCTCCTGATGGTCCCAGAGGCCCTAGAATGAGGATGAAAAAATCTCCGATTTATTATGCTCAAAAAACCGGAAAACCAATTATTTGCGTTTGTTTTAGCTCCGATAAAGCTTTGGTTATAGACAAGGCTTGGGATAAAACAATGGTTGCACTTCCTTTCGGTAAAGGCAGATTTTACTTAAGCGAACCTCTTTATGTGCCTGCCGAATTAACCGATGAAGAAGAAAAAGCTTATTGTCAAAAATTAGAAAATATCGCTAACGATCTGTATTTCAAATGCGATACAGATGCCGGAAGAAAACCGATATTACCTGCAGATGTCAACGATATTAAAAAGAGAAGCAACTAATGTTTATTAAAATATACAACACCCTCATAACCATTTTGTACCCTTTGGTTATTCAACGATATGTCGAAAAGCGCAAGCAAAAAGGAAAAGAAGATATTGCCAGATTTAATGAAAGAATCGGCAGACCTAAAATGCCGCGTCCCGAGGGCAAGCTTTTTTGGTTGCACGGAGCTTCGGTCGGCGAATCTATATCAATGCTTCCGTTGATTAATAAGATATTGGAAACCTATCCGGACTCTCATGTTATGGTTACAACCGGAACAGTAACTTCGGCTGATGTTATGCAAAAAAGACTTCCCGAGAGAGCTTTTCATCAGTTTATTCCGATTGACAACCCGATTTTTACGACCAGATTTGTCAAGCATTGGCACCCTGATGTGGCTTTGTGGTTTGAATCGGAATTCTGGCCGGCTGTATTGTCTTCAATCAAACGCAAAAATATTCCACTGATTTTAATCAACGGCAGAATCTCAAATAAAACTTTTAAGAGGTGGCAACAATTTGATTTTGTGTGCAAAGAGTTGCTCGGATGTTTTAATCTGTGTCTGGGGCAATCGGAAGAAGATGCTTATCGTCTTAAAGTTTTGGGAGCGAAAGAAACTTTGTGCTTAGGAAACATTAAATACGCCGGTCTTCCCTTACCTATTGATGAAACAGCCAAGTCTGTTATCTTAGAACAAATCGGCGGACGCAAATTTTGGTTGGCAAGCTCTACTCACGAAGATGAAGAGGTTAGAATCGCCAAAGTTCATAAAAGATTGATGGAAAAGTTTCCTGATTTGTTGACGATAATCGCACCAAGGCATCCTAATCGCGGCGAAGAAATTGCTAACGAAATTCAAAAGCTTGATCTTAACACCGCCTTGCGTTCAAAAGGTGAAGAAATTACACCTGATACCAATATATATATCGCTGATACAATCGGTGAAATGGGATTGTGGTATGATATTGCCAATATCGTATTTATCGGAGGTTCGTTAATTCCACACGGCGGACAAAACTTTATCGAGCCTTCGCGTGTCAGAGATGCCGTAATCGTCGGACCTCATATGCATAACTTTACCGATGCTATGTCTAGAGCTAAAAAAGCCGATGCGGTTATGCAAGTTACCGATACTCTGGAATTGCAAGAAATCGTTACCCAGCTTTTGGAAAACGAAAACTTGCTTGAAGCCAAACGATCTTTGGCTTATAACTGGGCCGTTAGCGAGACCAAAGTATTGGATGGAATAATGGATAAAATTAAGGTATATTTCTAAGATGAAAACTCCTAAACATTGGCAAAAAATGAATTTGACGGCGGCATTATTGTTCTTGCCGTCTTGTCTTTATGCTTTGGCAACTTGGACCAGAATAAAACTTCACAAGCCACAAAAGGTAAATGTGCCGGTTATATGTATCGGAAACCTTACCGCCGGCGGCAGCGGTAAAACACCGACTGCTGCGAGTTTTGCTCGAATACTAAAGCAAAATGGTAAAAATCCTTTTTTTGTGTCGCGTGGTTATGGCGGAACTCTTAAAAATGTTTTGGTCGATGTAAACATTTATTCTCCGCAAGAAGTTGGGGACGAACCTTTATTATTAGCTTATAAAGCTCCGGTTGTAGTTAGCCCCAACCGTTTTGAAGCGGCAAAACTTGCTTGCGAAAATGGTGCCGACATCATAATTATGGACGATGGTTTTCAAAATCCTACCCTTTATAAAGACAAGTCTTTGTTGGTGATTGACGGCGGAGTTGGTTTGGGAAATATGTTACCTATTCCGGCTGGACCGATGCGGGAGTTTTTTAATCAAGGGATAAAAAGAGCCGATGCGGTAATTATTCTGGGTGAGGATAAACACAACATCAAAGAAAAATTTGCAAATTTGCCGATATTTTACGGCGAAGTTACACCAATAAAACCGGAAACCGCAAAATCTCAAGCGATTGCTTTTGCCGGAATCGGAAGACCAGAAAAATTTTATCAATCGCTTAAGGATTGCGGTGTTAATCTCGTGAATACATTTGATTTTCCGGATCATCACTTCTATACCAGAAACGAGCTTAATGAGCTTGTTCAAAAAGCTCAGGAACTTGATGCCGATTTGTTTACCACGGCAAAAGATATGGTTAAAATTCCGGCAGACTTAAAATCTAAATTCAAAGTCTTGAATATTGAAGTCAAGTGGCAGGATGAGGAAGCTCTCAAACAATTTTTACTTAAGTAAAAAAGCCGAAGAGTACTCTTCTCTTCGGCCTACAGTATAATGTTTTATAGTTTTTGCATCATTGTATATGTCTTTTCTTTATATTCTCCTTAATCAGAGGAATATATTTTTGCATTAACTCTCTATCTTCTATTTCATTGTGGTCATGAAATGCAAAAAATTCATCCGTGAAATCGCTATCTATTTTTGTAGGATCACCACGTTTTTGTTTAGCTGCATATTCTTCTTTAGATTTAATTACATAGTGATTAACCCTTAGTATGTCAACAGTAGGATTTGATACTCCGAACCCATATTGTTCGAGGTGATGTTCGTCAACCATCTTGCCTATCACGTGACAAAAGTGAACATCTGCTGATACAACATAATCAGGCTTTACTACAGACTTCATAAGAGGCCAAACACTGTCATGATGTTTAGTAAAACGTTCAATAACTAATCCTTCTTCTTTTTTTTCCAGGCCTGAACTTCCATATATAACCCAATTAATCAAAAGCTGACTATATGGCTCATACTCATGCATGTTTTGAGATAAGGTCTTATCATTGAGTGGAACGATAAACTCATCTAAATCAACAATAGCTAACCAATATGTTTCTTTTCGGCATCGTTTAATACCATCGTTATACATATTAACCTGTTGGCATTTTCCCGGCCAATCAATCCATGTTATTAGCCCTGCTTCAATATATGGTTTTAATAGTTCTTGAGATTTGTCCGTACCATTATTGTTGTATAGGTAGAAATGTTCAACTCCTTGCAACAAGTAATATTCTACCCATTCTTGTATATAGTCTCCTTCATCTTTACAGCACGCTAAAACACTTAGATAGTATTTGTATTTTTTGGTTTTAAAAAATTTGCAACGTAGTGCCGTATATACAACTTTTAATATGCCAGCTTTAAATAAATTAGTTCTAACCTTATTACGTTTTTTTTTAGGAAAAAATAATGCCGAAATTAATTTATATAACATGCGCTCTATATTTTCAAAAAAAGATCTTTGTTTATTCATTTTAGCATGCCTCTTCATTTAAATAAGTTCGTTTTTAAAATGCAAATACATATAAATTATGTAGTATAACATTGATTAAAATATCTTGTTATAGC
The DNA here is from genome assembly GCA_949297185.1 of uncultured Pseudomonadota bacterium. Lineage (GTDB taxonomy): Bacteria > Pseudomonadota > Alphaproteobacteria > RF32 > CAG-239 > CAZU01. The sequence continues at coordinate 14,251 of CASFRM010000001.1, read as the reverse complement.
CTTTGGCCGGATTTTCAAAGGCCGAACCGTCAAAAAAGCGTAAATTTTTATTCAAGCTTTCTAGCTTTTGCATATCTGCCTCGTCCAAGCTTATTGACTGTGATACGGCATTCTCTTTTATTCTCGCTTCGTGAACCGATTTGGGTATTACTATTATTCCGCGTTGCATCTGCCAGGCCAATAATATCTGTGCCGGTGTCGCATTGTTGCGTGATGCTATCTCTTTTACGACTTCGTTATCCAGTACACTGCCGTCGCTTCTTTGTGCTCCTAAAGGCGCGTAAGCCGTTACGGCAATATTATTTTTACGGCAAAATTCAATCAAGCCGTTCTGATTTAACAGCGGATGACATTCTACCTGATTGACCGCCGGAACTACTTGGGTCTTGGATATTAAGTTGCTTATGTTCTCTTCGTTAAAATTAGAAACACCTATTGCCCTTACCTTACCTGCATTATAAAGCTTTTCCATTTCGCTCCAAGTTTCCCATAACGGAATATCTGCCAGAGGAATCCAATCTTCGTCGTTTTTGGGCATACCGCTACCTTTTCTTTGGGCTACCGGCCAATGCATCAAATATAAATCCAAATATTCCAAGCCTAATTCTTGCAGTGTTTTTTCACAGGCCGGAATAACATCGGAAACAGCATGACTGTCGTTCCATAATTTTGATGTAATAAATATTTCTTCTCTTTTGATATCACCTTCGGCAAACGCATCATGCAGAGCTTGTCCAACCTCACTTTGATTGCCATATGCCGCCGCACAGTCAATATGCTTGTAGCCCAGTTTAATTGCCCAGCGAACAGCCTGATATACTTCTCCGGGAGAAGACAAAAATGTTCCAAGTCCAAAAATCGGCATCTCGGCGCCGGTATTTAATTTTATACTTTTCATGATTTTCTCCTTAATGGATATGGTTATTTTTGCACAAACTCGTCGGCAACACTCTTATCGAGCAATGTTTCCAACTCTTTTTTTCGCCAATCTTGCAAAATATTCTTATCAAAAATATCGGGCAAGTATTCGCGGTCTATTTTCGGACTTCCGGGATGTATCCCTATTTCTACCGTATCGTATCCTTTTGGCACCATAACCTGATTAAACTTATCGCGTGATAATTTGCAAGTGTGTATCATGCTGTAAAAATATACATTGCTTTTATACTTCCACAAAAGCTTATTGATTATGGCACAGCTTCCCAATACCAAATTTTTTATTAATCCGCCGTCTTTCAACCATTCTTTATCCTTGGCTTGACGAATGGTGTAATAAGGATTTTCGTTTACAAATCTTATCCGTGGAATCTTGTATTCCTCTTGCAGTTCTAGCAAAACCTTAAACACCGTTGGTATCATGTGAACATGGCGATGAGAATCAAGATGACTAATCTTTATTCCGGCAGACAATGCTTTTTCAATTTGAGCTTGCACCTCAATCTTTACTTGTCTTTTGAATTCTACCGGATTGGTTATTGACAATATCAACAAATTGACAAAGCCATGGCAAAATTTGCCATCTTTGCCTACCAACAAAGGTATACGGTGTCTGGACAGTACCGGATATTCGTTAGTCAAATTGACATGCAAGCCGACCGCCAAATCAGGCATTTTTTTAGACATTTCTACTGCCTCATCGGCATATTTAAGATTTATCATTATGCTGGTAGAATTTAATACTCCTTTGGTATGAGCCAAGGCAATAGCTTGATTTACTCCGGGAGATATTCCAAAATCATCGGCATTAAATATCTTTTTTAGCATCTTTTACTTCCTTGGTTTCATATTCTGCTATATATAGCGGGCGTTTTTTTACTTCCATATGTATCTTACCGATATATTCACCGATAATTCCTAAAACGATTAACTGTACCGAACCGATAAAAATTACCGTGGTCATGATAGTAGCGTAACCGGGGGTAGGATGTCTTAGGATAAAGTGTTCAATTATGACATAAAGCCCCAAAATGCCGGATATAAAGGCAGTTATCAGCCCTAAATATATCGACAAACGCAACGGCTTGGTTGAAAACTGTACAATACTGTTTAAGGCCAAAGCTAAAGATTTGCGAAAATTATATTTTGAGGTGCCGGCAAATCTTTCGGGAGCTACAAAATCTATAACTTTTACTTTGTCATTCGGCATAGCCCAAGATAAAAGCCCTCTAAACAGACGATCGTGTTCATTAAACTTTTTCAACACTTCGATATAGCTACGGTCAATAAGGCGAAAATCCGGTGTTTTGGCCGGTATTTTGGTATCGGATAAAAAGTTCAAAATTTTGTAAAAGCTGGCCGCACAAAAATCATAAAACTTTGAAGTAGCCTGATTTTCAACTCTCTTGGTTAAAACAATTTCACAGCCTTCTTGCCAATATTTTACCATATCTTTGATATAAAACGGCGGATGTTGTAAATCGGCATCCATGAAAATTACCGCGTCGCCTTTGGCATAATCCATGCCTGCCGTCATGGCTATCTCGTGACCGAAGTTGCGTTTTAGGTGGACAATCTTGACATGAGAATCTTTGGCTTGCAACTTTTGGCACTTGGCATAAGTGTCATCTGATGAACCATCATCAACAAATATAAGCTCGTATTCTTTTAGCGGTAATTCTTTCATTACCTTATTTAGCTCTTTATGAAGCTCATTTATGCTCTCACCTTCGTTATAAGCCGATATAACAACGCTTACGCTGTCTTTCATTTGTTTTCTCCTGCGATTGTACCATAATAAAGCGGATATTCTTTTACTTTGCCGGTCGGTGTTTCAACCTTGAGCAAATATATATCAGGTTCCGGCAAATTAGTAAAGTTTTTTTGATATTGGCGGTAAGCCCACAAATTTTCTTCGACCACCAAAATCCCTTGTTTCTTGACATCTGACATTTCAATCCACGGATTTGTTTGTGGCGACATCATAAACAACACCGAAGGGTGGTTATCGGCATAACTTCCGACTGTTGACGCCAACCATACACTTCCTCCGACATATGCATAATTATTGCCTTTTACTGCAGAAGTAAAATCTTTGGCGTCTAAATTAAATTTGGCACTGTCGGTAAACACGCACTGCAAGGTAAAAGCAAGAGCAAAAGCAACTAATGCTCCATAGCATGATTTTATTAAAGCTTGATATTTTGGTTTAATATCAAACGGCAACCATGTGAAAAAGCATATACCCAACATGTACATAACCGGAGATCCCCACATGCTGCGCAACTTTATTCCCAGCACCAAAGATATTGCCGCCATTAGTAAAACCGGTAGCACTCCGGCAAAGAAAATCAACTTTCTGTCGCTACTTTTTACCGATATTTCTTCTTTGGGTGATTTTTTGTAGGCAACAAACAAAATTATGAGAGCTAAAGCAGAAGTCATAATTTGCGAGCCGATAAACTTGACGGGGTATACAACATGTGCTAAGCCATGCGGCATAACTTTGCCGTCGCCGGAGCGGCTTAAGAAATAATCGATTACAAACCAATCGTGCTCATAAAGCCACCAGATATGCGGTGCTATCAGCAAAGCCGCCACCATGGCAGCAAAATATAACTTCCAAGATTTTAGCTTTGCTCTGCCCTCTTTTGTGCAAATGATATAAGCGCCTAAGCATACAAACAATATACCTGAAACATATTTATTTATCATGTTTAGTCCGGCAAAAACACCAAACATAGACCAGAAATACAGTTTGTCTTCTCTAATGGCTCTGGTAAAATAATAAGTTGCGGCGGGCCACAACATCAGAGCAATGATATTTACATTATATTCGGGAGTTACGAGGCTATAGTAAGCAACAGCCTCCAGTATAAGCGCCGAAACAAGAGCTTTTTCTTCACTCAAAAATAGCTTGCCCAGCTTGTATACATAAAACAGACCGCCGATAATAAACAATTGACTTAAAACATATAGTGATGAAGGATGAGCAAAAATATCGTAAAAAATGGCAGCAAACCAACCTGACAATGGTGGATGTTTATTTGTTCCCCATTCGCCGATAAATCCCCAAATAAGAGCCTCGGCAGAATCCATAGGTAAGTTTGGTCTTAGTAAAATCGGCAAGATTGACCAGATTGTTAAGTGGCATAATAAAAAAACAGCCAAAGTCTTATTTGTTTTCATCATAAAGCCTCCCTTTTATTAGCTGATATCTTATTATTTTGCCGCTTAAAAGCAAGAAAAAAGGCGTTCTTTTCAAATTAAAAAGAACGCCTTTTAATGTTTAAATATTATTCAGAAATTAGAACAATACTTTAGCTGACAAACCTACAGTGTAGTCATAATCTGTATCTTTGTCTTCCGGCAATACATTGTATTCACCATACAAGCCAACAGTCATGTTGTCTCTTACATAGTAGTCAGCTGCCAATTGTAAGTACAAATCTTCGGCATGACCATCGTCGTTTGACAAATCATATTTAGAGTAATCACCGAAGTCATAACGCAAACCAGCGTCTACAGCAACCTTGTTGTACATCTTGTGAGCACCAACGAACCAAGAATAAGCTTGAGATCTGTCGGCATTGTCGATTTCACCTTGCATAGAGAAAGATGTGTAGGGGGTGAAATCACAACCCATATCATAACCAACTTTTACAGAAGCGTTGATTACTTTTACCCAACGGCCGCTGTTGTCGCCCATATAGTTTTGGCCATAGAAGCTTTGCGGATCCATTGTCCAGTAAGAAAGACCAGCTTGGGTCAAAACTCTACCGAAGTTGTGGTTATATTTTACACCCAATTCATAATCGAAGTTGTGGTCGTTGTTGTATTCTTCGTTTACATCGAAATTGTTAGTAAGAGAACCGAAAACAGCCAAATTATCGGTCAAACCAACAGTCAAAGTTTCACGAGCTACCAAATTTTTATCTACATCTTCAAATACACCGTCGTCAGCTTTAGCACGAGACATTTCGATAGAAGTGTCAGACAATACTTTACCGGTTGTCGGCAAGAAGAACGGATTAGTGATATCAGCAGCAAAAGCTGATGAAGTAAACATAACAGCTGCAGAAGCAAGCAACATTGTTCTAAATTTCATAAAAACTCTCCTTAAATTTGTTAAAATTTTAACATATAGCCTCTACGGACTATGTGATGAGCCTATTGTAGTTTTTTACAAAAGCCAAATCACAAAATGTTTCAAACTATATCAAAAGTATATTTCGGTATGTTTATATCCGTATTTGACTGTTGTCAGAGTATAGCATTTAGGTTAACATATGGTAAATTTATATGAAAGGACTATAAAAATGAAACTAAAAGTTAAGTGCCTAAGCCCTGATATTCTGCCACTTTGCTCCAAATTTGACGATAGCGGATATGACTTGAGAGCTTACTTAAAAGAATCTGTTATCATTCCTCCTAAAAGTATTGCAACAATCCCTACAGGTATTTGCTTAGAGCTTGTGGATTATCCCAAAGATGAATTTACTTCAGCAGAATTACAAATTCGTCCGCGTTCCGGGCTTACTAAAGCCGGAATTATTGCTCAGCTCGGAACGGTTGATGTGTCGTACCGCGGGGAAATCAAGGTAAATCTTATGAATTTTGGCGATAATGACTATGAAATTAAATCAGGAGACCGAATCGCCCAAATTGTAATTTGCCCTGTATACAAACCATTAATAGAATCGGTAACAGAACTATCCGATACCGAACGCGGCGAAAAAGGTTTTGGCTCCAGTGGCAAAAACTAGAATTCACAGAATCGACTTTTTTCCTAAACAAAGCTGTTTTTTTTGCAAAGCATTATTAAAAAACTCCGAGGATTTGCGTCCTCGGAGTTTGATAAGGAAATGGATATTATCCAATATAACATGGTGCCGGTTATGTGACTCGAACACACGACCCACGCATTACGAATGCGTTGCTCTACCAACTGAGCTAAACCGGCTCACAACGCTCTACCTTCTATTATAAATTTTTGTTTTTGGCAAGCGTTTTTACACAATTTATAAAATCTTCTCCGCGCTCCATAAAGTTTTTATAATATCCAAAGCTCGGTGCCGTAGGTGAAAATAATACCAAACTGCCTCCAACCTTTTTTAGTTCATCATATGCTTTATCCACCGCTTGTTGCAAATTTTCGGCTTCAATCAGCATAAAATCTTTTCTTTTTACATATTGTTTTATGCTTGTCGCAATCTGGTGACCGCATTGAAACAATGTTACCGCAACCTTAACTTTGGGATTAGCCTCAATAAACTTGGCATATTCGGTATAGTCTTGTTTATTCTCAATACCTCCGGAAATTATGGCCATATCATCGGCAAAACTTTTCATTCCGCCGATAGCAGCCTCCGGTGCGGTTGATATACTGTCATTTATAAACAATATTCCGCCATAAGTACCGACTTTTTGCAACCGATGCGGTAACGGCTCAAACTCTGGCAATGCTTTTAGCCCTTTTCTCCAATCAAGACCTAATATATCCAAAACCGTAACAACACCGGCTAAATTTTCCATATTATGATTACCGCTGATTTTTAAGCTATCTATATTACAAATCGCCTCTCCTTTATAATATAGCTCTTTATCTATGGCATAAAAACCTTCTTTATCCCCATAAAACACTCGATGGGGCAAATTTGCGCTATATTTCATTAACTCGGGATTATTCACATTTACCACCGCGGTTTGCGCCTTAAATGCCAAATGTACCTTATCGCGGCAATAACCTTCATGACCTCCGTGCCAATCGGTATGTACCGAAAACAGATTGGTAAACATTACAATATCGGGAGAATTCTCCAAATCTGATGCCTGATAACTTGATATTTCACATATCACATAATCATTGTCATCATCTGCCAATTCAATCAAAGCTTTGCCGATATTACCGCCAAGTCCTACTTTCAATCCTAAAGACTTCATCATATGGTACATCATGCTGACACTGGTCGATTTTCCTTTAGAACCGGTAACACCTATCACTTTGGTTTGCGGATGATTGGCTTTCATCTCGGACAAAAACAAATTGGTGCTTGAAGTAACTGCTATTTTATTCTTTATCTCCTCAAACTCCGGCTTGTATATGCTGACACCGGGAGAACGAACCAAAACATCACTCTTTGCTACCAATTCCTGTAACTTGGCTAAACCATCGGCATCATTGTATTCATATATATTCTTACCCAAATGGTGTTTGGTTAGATAATCCTTAACGGCTTTACCCTCGGTTCCCATACCCCAGATTATGATGTTTTTGTCTGCTAAATCTTTAATCAGCATTTTTGTTGTCCTTCTTTTTTGCGTAGAATTGTGTTTCGGTTTCTTGAGCAACCGTGCTTCCTTGGTGAATTACCATTTGCTTAAACGGTATTTCTATCCCCTCTTCAATAAATCTACGATTGATGATATATCTGATATCGCTCGGAGCGGTCCAACCATTCCAGATATCATTGACATAAAAACGCAATTCGAAATCCAAGCTGCTTTCGCCAAAATCCTTAAACAATACATAAGGGGCAGGCTTCTTTACAACTCTGTTGTGTGTTAAAGCGCATTCAATCAACAGCTTCCTGACTAACTCGACATCGCTACCGTAAGCGACACCTATATTTATTGAGTATCTTACCCAGTTATTTTGGTGAGTTAAATTAGTTACCGAATTTGATAACACCTTGGAGTTTGGAATAATTACGCTGGCACGATTAAATGTCTCTATTTCGGTAGAGCGAATGTTAATTTGCTTAATCTGCCCCTCTTCCCCGTTGATAAATACCCAATCTCCTACTTTTATCGGGCGTTCAAACAACATAACAACACCGGAAACAAAATTATTTACAATATCTTGCAAACCTAAGCCGACACCTACCGATAATGCACCGGCGATTAAGGCTATATTGGTTAAGTTTCCTCCCATAATCGCGATTGATAACAACCCTGATAACACATAGCCAATATAGGCAAATCCTGAGGCCAGAGAGTGTTTGGTTCCGGCGTCTATGTTGGTTTTTTCGAGCAATCTGAACTCAATGCGGTATCTGATAAATTTGATTACCCACAAGCAGATTACAAATGCGACTATTCCCCAGAAAATCGAAATTAGAGAAATCTCCACACCGCCAACCTTAAATCCTGAAACTGCTCGGTATGTAATGGTTTGTAATACATCAAACGGCACGCCCCAGATAAGCAGCAATACAGCCAATAGCAATAACATCAGTATAGGCTCGGCCACAATTCCAAACCAAAAGTCTATTTTGCGTAAAAACATGCGACGCATGCGGAATGTCTTGACCCATAATCCCATTAATAGAATATGCTGCACCATATCGTAAACCAAGCGGCGCAAAATGCTATAAACCGCAATGACGATTGCCGTTATAATGGTATGATCAATAATAAATGAAGCCAGTCTTGAGTAGCCAAACAATGATAACCCGACTATAAACAGCGAGAACAAACTGATCAGCATTCCAAGCTTAAATGTCTTACCGTCGTTTTCGTTGATATTTTCTTCCCCTTCATCTTCAACAACTTCTTCTGTCTGCTCGGGAACAAAATATATGTAGGCAATAAGCAGTAAACAAAAAGCTTTGATACTTGAGGAAATGGCAAATAAATAAGAAAGCAACTCAAGTGAGTAATTTTTATTCATTACTATGTGCTGCAAAAACGAAAACACACCTACTATGGCAATGGTAAAATAAATTGCTCTGATTAACCGCTTTGCCTTATCGGTCGGCATATTTATCAGGCGCCATCTTTCATTATAGGGGGTAAACACAACTCTAAAGCTTGCTCTACCCATAATGATATAAAGAAGATAGTAAAGCGCACTGGATAATACCACACCGAAAAATCCTTTGGTTAACAGACTTGCTTCAACTATCCAATACAAGCAAAAGCCTATTATGGCAGTCGGAATTATACCATAGGCACACCAAACAGCAAAGGCTGCCAAGATTTTACGCCCCAAACGCGGAGCCTCTACATCAGCTCTATATCCCCAATGGCGAATTATAAAGCGACGCAGATAGTATCCTAATATACTGATGAGCGTTATGATAATAAATAAAGTGGAGAGGTTCTCGCCGACATCACTTTGCTGAGCATCTGTTAGCTCCGAATACCAAATAAAAGGAGATTTTATTATATCAAGCCCAAAATTCCACAAATCTTGGTTGGACTTCCAAAAGATTGAAGGCTTAATTAATGCCCCTTCGGAATTGAAGAGATTGCCCCATAATTTTTGGTTACGCAAATCAAAAATGCGCATATTTATTTCTTCTATACGGGTGCGTAATAGGTCAATCTCGGAAATACGGGTTTTTTCGTCAGATAAAATTTGACGGTACTCGGTGCGTTTTTGAGCTATTATTTTAGCTTCGGGAAGATTATCGTCGACCACGCCCAAGGCATTTAATTTCTTCTCGGTGGATTTAACCCGATTATTAATGTTCTTGCGACTTTCGTTTAAGTCATTGAGGGTGTCGTTAAGATATGATATCTTGTCGACCAGCTCATTAATGTCAGGATTTTTGAATCGGGTTAGTTGCTCGATCTTGTTTAGGCTTTCGGATATTTCACGGTAGCTCAAATTGTAGCCGATACTATCAATTTGACTAGCGGCATAGCTTTGAGAAGATGCCAATAAAAGTGTTAAAACAAGCACTAAACCAAATATATATTTTTTCATACCTTTTTCCTTTTTAAAAACTGTTTTAACACTGCTAAAATATTCTGAGCCGCAACCTGCCAATAATCACCGGCCAACCATAGGCTAATGCCGTTTTCTACCGTCATATCTTGTCTGATACGGCTTACAAAAATACTGCTTTCGCCTTGGACATCGGCCAAAGATGCATAGCCGCCGTCTTCTTGGCGATTAATAACCAAAGCACCTTTGGTCTTTTTGATATCGTCTTCGGCTTCTCCGGCATCAATATCGGCAAAAGTTTCGATATCGGCATAAATTCCGGCACCGACAAAAGACGGAATCATGGCGGCATTGACATGAACTTTGACATCACCGCCCAAAACTTGTTTGATTTGCGAATTAAAAGCCCATTCGGTAAAGGTTTCTTCGCCGATAAAAGAACTTACCTGCGGAATAACATTAAAGGCTAAGGTTTTGTGAAACAATCCATCACCATTTCCGGCAATATCATTCATCAAAATACGACGAGTTGAGTTGTATAATTCGCTCATACCGTCTTGTCCCTCAATATCGGCGGCAACCAAAGCAGTGGCTCGTACGGATTTGATTTGGTATTTAACCGCTAATTCCGCTACTCCGCCCAAAAGCATGGTAACTAAAGGATTGGGAACATTTACTATCCCCTTGGCGGCTTGTTCCAAAACTTTGTCATTAACTCCGCCGACTATCATAGGAATATCTGTTTCTCCCTCCAAAGCATTGGTGGCGTTTATCACTTTGGCTCCGGCGGAAGCGAATTTAACGGCATACCGAGCGGCTAAATTATCGTGTGAGGTAAAAATCACGGCCTCGGCGGTTGATAAATCTTCGATTGAGCGAACCGTAAGCTCTCCGATTTCGCCGTAGGAAACTTTGGGTTCACCTTGCACTTTGGCGTCAAAAACCGCGACCTCGGCAGCAGCGACACCGCGGGCGGCAAGCAATTTTAATATATTTTTGGCTAAGGTATTTTGATAGCCGATGATTGCGTATTTTATCATGATAAAATCTTCTTGTTTTGCCTTAAATAATCTATGGAAACAGCTATAACACCTTTTTTTCGTCATACCAAGATTTTTTTGCAAGAAATCCGACATTTATGTATTGACACATTTGGACAAAAATGATATAGTGTCCCTGTTTTGGAATTATTGTGATTATTAGTTTGAATGGATTTGCTGTCTTTTTGCTTGTTTATTAAGCGGGAAAACATCGGGTTTTGACAAATTGAGGTTACGGTAGTTTTGAGGCTCTTGTACGAAAATCGTGCGAGATTTTTTTTAATTTTTTTAAATTTTATTTTTTATGAACACAAAAAAAATGTTAAAGGAGATGATGATCTCCGCAGTAGCCCCAATCGTGAAATTATTCCCATGCTGGGCAATGAAGTACACCCTCAGAGTGAACGACTATGCCGATTATTTTCAGCTCTCACATAAAAGAGAGATGAAAATATTGAGCAAACTTCCCCAGAGCGAATGGGTGAAGGCTAGAATCTGGTCGCCCGAAACCAGAGAGGCATGTCTTGCATCGCAGGACAAGTATCATTATTTTTTGGATGAAATTTTTTCGTCCAAAGAATTCTGGGTGGCTTATAACAATGAGCTAACCAGAGAGCGTGCGATTAGATGCAAAACCTACACACTATCGGGCGGAGATATTATACAAGTCTGCAACGAAACATGCGGATTTGTAGACTTGTTGTGGTATAAACAACCACACAGCTTCTCTCCAGAGGTCGCAAATAAGTTGAGTGCCGAGGCTGTTGGACGTCTGCTTATTTTTCTCAACGCTGATAAAGCGTTTGAAATAGCAGCAAAGCTGGACAAGTTGCTGCTGCAAAATATTAAGGAAAATAACAGCAACGCGGAAATGTCTGCCAAGGTATTGCAGTTAATCCTTATGGATTATCCGCAATATAAGCCGACCATCGAACCTGCAGAGCTGATGAAGCTTGAAGGCTTCAACCAGTGGCTGGCTAAAGCAGATGTTATGGTAGTAGCCGACAAAATGTCAAACCACCTAAAAAATATAGGCAGGTTTGATTTGCTTTTCCAGTTGCTCGTTAGAGCTTTGAAGGCAAAGCAAATCAGTAAGGCAAAGGAAATATTTGCCTTGATTGCAAAGAGTAGCAACTGCTACAGCGCGGCTGTAACCAAGATGGTCGAAGCCGGAATAGCAATGCCTAAAGATTTTTCCTGCAAACTCAGTGATGAAGTAAAGGATAAAAACTTAAGGCTGTGCCAAATCGAGCACCTGCTTGGTCTCATCCCAGAGAAGGATTACTCTTCTCTCTCGGAAAATCAGAAAGAGTGGTTGCTATACGCTCTGGCTCGAACTGGTAAACTAAGCCAACAACAGCTTGATACTGCTTCTCCAAAAGTCAAGCAAAATTTGCTTGATATTCTGGAGGAAGAAGCTCAGCTTTCTTGGTTCAAAGAAATTGTTGTGTTTGAGCAAAATGGTCGAAAATATGAAAATATTCAGACCATTAAAAATCTGGCCAAAATTAGTGCCGGATTACAAGCGGCAACGTTCTCTTTCTATGCCTGGCAGTATGTTTTTGCTGATAATGGGTTCTATAACAACGACTATTCTTTAGAGTTGTTGAAACGAGGAACCGAAAATGCGGTAAAGATTTTTGCTGAGAAGCAAGGTCTTACCCCCGAGCAGTATGAAGCGTTATTGCTCGGCAAAAACAACTCCTTGGCTCCCGAGCTGAGGAGATATATAAAGAAAAATGTTTAACCCTTATACCCTGCCTTTCACTAGGCAGGGGTTTTTGTTTTAAAAAGTTAAACTTTTGCCATAAGTTGCTTGACATATAAGCTAAAATAGCTGTAACTTTAGCTTTGTCTAAATTAACTTTTTTAATATGGGAGATATCAGCAATGACCGCTCGTACACTGCAAGGATTTATGGAACTGTTACCGCAGGAGCAAATCGTATTTAATCATATGAAGTCAGTCATTGCTCATACCTACGAGCTTTTTGGCTTTGCCCCGTTGGATACTCCGGTTTTGGAATTGGCCGAAGTTTTGCTCTCAAAATCCGGCGGCGAAACCGAAAAACAAATCTATGAATTCAAAAAAGGCGATACCGATATTGCCATGCGTTTTGACTTAACCGTGCCGCTGGCTAAGTATATTGCTCTTTATAACAACGACCTCACCTTCCCGTTCAAACGCTACCAAATCGGCAAAGTTTACCGCGGTGAACGCCCGCAAAAAGGTCGGTTCAGAGAATTTTATCAATGCGATATAGATATAATCGACCGCGACGAACTCAATATCGTTTATGATGCCGAAGTGTTGGCGGTTATCTATACCGTGTTCAGCAAACTAAATTTGCCGAAATTCAAAATCTATATCAATAACCGCAAGTTGCTCGGCGGCTTTTTGCAAAGCTTGAATATTGCCGATAAGACCGTTGAGGTTTTGCGTCTGGTCGATAAAATCAAAAAAATCCCCGAAGAAGCTTTCTTGGGTGAATTGAGCGATTTGGGGCTTGCCGAAGATAAAAAACAAAAATTGTTAAAATTCATCAAAATCAACGGACTAAACAACGAAATTATCGCACAGCTTGAAAATTTACACATCGAAAACGAAAATTTTGTTGCCGGTCTTGATGAGCTCAAAACAGTTATTGCACAAGCTCAAAACCTTGGCTTGCCTGCTGAAAATATTCAGATTGATTTGAGCATAACTCGCGGATTGGATTATTATACCGGCACGGTGTATGAAACATTTTTTGATGACTACCCGCAATTTGGTTCGGTCTGCTCGGGCGGACGCTACGATAATCTATCATCGGTATTTATGGACAAGAAATTCCCCGGAGTGGGTATTTCCATCGGTCTAACCCGTTTGTTTGACCAACTTAGGGCTAACAATCTATTGCCCATAAAAGAGCTTACACCAAACAAAGCCCTGATTATTCCGCAAGATGAAGCTTTTGTGAATGAGGCGGTAAATCTGGCCGGTAAGCTCAGATTACAAAATATCGCCGTTGATGTTATGTATAGACAGTGCAAGTTTAAGAAAAAAATGGAATACGCCAATAAAATCGGCGTGCCGTTCCTGATTATTATCGGCGAAGAAGAAGCTAAGTCAGGTATGTTTGCTTGCAAAAATATGACCTCCGGCGAGCAAAAAACTCTCAAGCTTGATGAGCTGATTGAAACCTTAAAATAATATTATAGTCAGAACAAACCGCCCCTTTTATTTATAAAAGTGGGCGGTTTTTGATTATCTGTTATATATGCTCAAGCATATTCCATAAGGCTATCAACCATGGAGATAATAAAATAAGTTTGGCTAGTCTGGAATAATTGCGCATATTGCTCAATGCCAGCAAAAAAATTAGAACTGAAAACTTAAGATCTATTTTTACTCCCTCAAGATAAAGCTCTTGATTCTGATAATTCCATGCACTCATCGTTGCTTGTGCACCCCAAATTGGATCGTCCTTAGCTGGCGGATAAAAATATGTTCCCAATAATAACAGAGGCTCCAACATATAAAACGCAACATACCACCTAAAAGGTTTGATAAATGTTTTAATTGCTTGCAGCTTATCGCCTAACTTAATCTTATTCATTAC